>JAYUSF010000227.1:0-14847 GCA_043755815.1 Verrucomicrobiota bacterium | reverse complement strand
CCTTGGGCAGTGCCTCGCCTCCGATCATCAGCACGAAGGAGGTCACGACAAACCCCGCCCCGAGGGCGACGCTGTAGGCCCAGTGTTTGTCGGGCAAGCCCAGCGCGTGCAGGGCCGGTTCAGCGACGACTTCCACCATCGGTTCGACGTATCTGCCCAGGCCCATGCCGGCGAGCGTGATGCCCAGTTGGGTGGCCGTGATCGCGACATTCAGGTTGCGCTTGAGCGCGCGTGCCTGAGTCGCGCCGCGGCGGCGTTTCAGGACGGCGCCTTCCAGTTGCGTGTCGCGGATCTTGACCAGCGCGATCTCGGCCGCGACGAAAAACCCGTTGAACAGGACCAACACAACCGCGACCAGGGCCTTGCCGGCCAACGTCCACAACAGGTCGATGTTCATACGTTTACCTCCCCGAAAACGGCCCGAAGGATGTCGGACAGTGAAACCAAGCCGCGCTCCCGGCCGTCGCGATCCACCACGATGGCCAGCGGCTGCCCGCTCCGTTGCAGGCGACGCAAGGCCACTTCGAGCCGGACTGATTCCTCGAGAAACTGGGCGGGCTTGAGCAGGTCACCGGCGGTGCTTCCGGCCGGAACCGTGTCGCGATAGAGGAGGTTTTTCAGGCTCACGACCCCCACGATCCGCCGGTCGCGCCGCTCGCTGCTCCAGACCGGCAGGCGCGTATGGCCGCTTTTCTGGCAGTGCGCCAACACTTCCTGGATCGGCGTGGTCACCAGCACGGAATCCACCAAATCAAGGGGCCGGGCGACCTGTCCCACGGTCCGGTTCTGCAGTTCCAGCACCCGCGAGATCAGGGTCCGTTCAGTCGCTCCGAGCCGGTTGCCCGAGTCCAGCATCAGGGCCCGCAGCTCGTCGCGGTTGCCGAAGAGGTGGCCCGAGAGCGCCGATCCGCCGGTCAGTTTCAGCAGGAGGCTGGCGAAGCGTTCGACCACCGTTACCAGCGGCGTCAGCGCAAGGTGGACCAGGTGGAATAACGGGACCAAGCGCAGCGTGAGCCGGTTCGGAAACTTGCGGAACAGCCCCTTTGCCAGCAGATCTCCGAAAAGATACAGCACCACTCCGAGGACCAGCAGGAGCGGCCACAGGAGGGCCGGTCGGTTGCCAAAAGACCCGTGAAGGTCGGCGACGAGCAGGGTGACCAGCGCGAAGTTGGCCAGCGTGTTTCCGACCAGGATCGTCCAGAGAAAGTTCTCCGGTGCGTCCAGATAGCGGAGCAGCGTGCGCGCGCCCCGGTGACCCAGCCGCGCTTGGTGGCGGATCCGCAGCCGGCTGAGCGCCATCACTCCCGCCTCCATGCCCGACAGGAAGGCCGACAAAAAGAACCAGGTCGCGACGAAACCCCAATGCAGCCAGCCGAGGCTCATGAGTGGCCTCCGCCGGTTTCCACCAGGAGTTCGCGCACGCGCCGCTCATCCGCCTGCAGGACGGTAAGTCTCAGGCCCCGGTAGTTGAACGTCTCGCCCGCAGCCGGCACGACTTCAGCGAGCTTCAGCGCCAATCCGCCCAACGTGTCGACGTCGTCCACTTCGCCCAATTCCGGGAACTCCCGGCGGAAGTCATCGAGGCGCATCACGCCATTCACCCGCCAACGGCCCGGGGCCAGCTTTTCCATGACGAAGCCCTCCGCCTCGCCTTCACCGCGGATCTTGCCGATGACCGCCTCGAGAATGTCCTCCAACGTGATCAGGCCGGTGGTCGTGCCGAATTCGTCGAGCACGATGGCCATGCCGCGCTGCTGGCGTTGCAACGCCTCGAAGAGCTGGAGCAGGTTCATGCTCGCCGGCACGAACGACGGAAACTCCAGGGCCTCATCCAGGCCGGATTTCAAATTCAGCAGCAGGACACGCGTATTCAGCACCGCCACGACGGTGTCGGGCGATTCGTCATACAGCGGTATGCGGTGGTGACGCGCCCGCCGGGCCTGGGCCGCCAGTTCCTCCGGTTCCAGGTCGTCCGGCAGCATGAACATCTGCGCGCGCGGCCGCATCACGTCGGCGGCAGTCCGGGTATCGAGCGACAGGATCTGGAGGATGATCTCCTTCTCACCCTCCGCGATCGCCCCTTGCTGGTGCGCCAACTGGACCAGGTCGGCGACCTCGTCGGTCACATCCTGGGCCAGGGGTTTGATCGCCGCCGGCGTGATGCGGGTCAGCACCCCGACGATCAGCCGTTGGCCGGCCCGGTGCAACGGCCCGGTGACGCGCACGACCCACGCCAGCGGCCGGGCGCAGCGCAACGACCATTTCTCGGGCGCCCGCACGGCCAACGCCTTGGGGGTCACCTCGCAGAAGAAGAGCAGCACGAGGAAGAGGCCGCTGATGGCCGCCCAGTGGGGCAGGGGCGAATTCATGACCGCGAAAAAGCCGACGATGACGACAAAGGCGTTGCTGAGCGTGTTGCCGAGCACGATCGCCGAAAGCAGGTCTTCTGGCTGAGCGAGCAGCCGGTGGACGATCTCGGCGCGCCGGCTGTCGGTCTGGCTCAGGTTCCGGAGCCGCCATTGACCGAGCGAGAACAGGGCGGTTTCCGCCGCGGCAAAGAAAAAACTGCCCGCCGCGAGCAGCAGCAGGAGCAGGGTGATCAGGATGGCCTCAGTCGGCACCGGCGGAAAGTGCCTTGTGTGGGTGGCCAAATGAAGCCCGAACCGCAGCGTCACGGATTCGAATGCTTTCGCCGGCCTTTCATCCGTGGTTGCCTTGGGGCGTGAAGCTGCGCCGCGTGCTTGCCCTGCTGTTGCCCCTGTGCCTGTTCCGAGCCGCCGCGGTGCCGATTCCGGACGAACCGTTCTGGCAGGACGTCGCGGTGCGGATCCGCCACGCGCCGGAGCTGACGAACGCGGTGTTCAAGAAGCTCTGCGTGGACAAGGAGAACGTCGTCTATGTGCTCACGGACAAGGGCGTCGCCCGCGTCTTCGACGACACGCTGGCGCTGGACCGCAGCTACCGGCCGCTCGCAGGCAAGGTGCCGCTGGACATCACGGTCTTGCCGGAGGGCGACCTTTATTACCTGTTCGAGGACCGGTGGCTGTCGAATGGGAGGAATGGGCGCGACGGAGGAACCTTCAAGCCGGGTGAGTTCTCCGTGATCGGGGGTGGCGACCATTTCGTAGCACTTTCGGGCAAGGACGGGGAACGATGGCTGTATGTTGAGGATCGCCAACGCAACTTGTCCGTCTCAGCCGAACCGTGGCTATCGACCACGGGAAAAGACTGGGGAATGCCGCCCGGGGACTTGAAGCCCCGCGGTTATATCTATCGGAGCAACGAACTCTCGGCGGCGTCGGAGGTCGGGCTTTGGGTGCAAAACCGAGCGGGGACAAATCAAAGCATATCGCTTCGCAACCGGCTGCCAGGAACCAACCTCACAGCACTCACAGCGGCTTCCGGTGGCGCTTGGTTCGGCACCACCCGCGGCGCGTTCTTCGAGCGCGACGGCACGAACTCCCGCTACGCCACGCCGTCCGCGCCCGGCATCGAGCCGCCGCGTTTCCGTTACTACGCCGGCAAACGCTGGCTGCGCGACGACTATGTCTTGGACCTTGCCACCGATCGCGACGGCCATCTATGGGTGCTCACGCAGACCGGTCTGAACAAGATCGAGTTTCGCCAGACTACGCTCGCGGCCAAGGCCGACTGGTTCCACCGCAAGATCCGTTCACGGAACCTGCGCTACGGCTTCACCGCCGAACGCCGCCTGCTCGTGCCCGGCGACATCACGTCCAGCGAGATGATCGACACCGACAACGACGGCGGTTGGACGAGTTACTACCTCGGCTCGCTCGCGGCGCGTTACGCCGTCACCCGCGAGGAGGAGACGCGCCGGCAGGCCTGGGAATCGTTCGGCGCGCTGGAACGACTTCAGAGCATCCACACCAACACCGGCTTCCCGGCCCGCACCTTCGAGCGGCGCGGCTTCAAGTTCTCCGACACTGACCGTTGGCGCGACGCGCCCGATCCCGCCTGGGAATGGAAGGGCCACACCAGCAGCGACGAGATGCAGGCTCAGGGCTTTGCCCACGCCGTCATGTGGGAACTCGTCGCCACCAACGCCATCGAACGCGCCCGCGTGGCGACCAATTGGGTCGCGGTCGTCGATCACATCCTCCGCCACAACCTCTACCTCGTGGATGTGGACGGTGAACCCACGCTCTGGGGCCGCTGGCATCCGGACTACGTGAACTGGTTTCCGCCCAGCATCCACGACCGCCGGCTGAACTCCGCCGAGATCACCGCCGGCCTCCAGCTCGCCTATCGCATGACGGGCAACGAAGCCTACCGGGCCAAGGCCTACGAGCTGTTCGAAAAGCACGGTTACCTCACGAACGTGCTCAGTTCCATGAAGCTCATTGCTCCGACCAAGGGCTACGTGTTCCGGGAAAACGACATGGGCAACGAGTGGAACCACAGCGACGACGAGCTCGCCTTCTTCAACTACTGGACGCTCGTGCGCTTCGCCTTCACCGACGAGCTGCGCGCGAAGTATCTCGCCGCCGTGGCCGACCATTGGGACTTCGAAAAGGCGGAGCGGTATCCGATCTGGAACTTCCTCTACGCCGCGTGCGGGGCGAAGGAGTTCGATCCGGCCGGTGCCGTGTGGACCCTGCGCGGCACGCCGCTCGACACCATCGCCTGGCGCATGAGCAATTCGCACCGGCAGGACCTCACGAAGCTGGAACCGAACTTCATGGGCCGCGAACTCAAGGAACTGCTGCCGCCCGGCGAACGCCTGATCGCGCGCATCAACACGCAGCCCTTCATCCTCGACCACGGCGACGACACCACCGACTTCCCCGGCGACGAATTCCTGCTGGGCTACTGGCTGGGCCGGTATGTCGGGGCGATTGGGGAGGCGGGGAACTGAGGTGAGGACGTCGCTGAATCCGCTTCCTCACGTCGTCGACTTTACCGTCTACTTTGGCGGAGTCCGGCAGCGGGAGCTTGCCCGTCCTCGCGGGACGGTTAGCGTTGCCGCGCGTCATGAAACTCCCCTGTTGCTGGTTGGCCGGTTTCGCCTTGGCAATGTTCCCAGCGGTTCGGGCCGAACGGGTGCCCGAGTCGTTGCGTCAACCGGTCGAAACGCTCCGTTCCGTCGCCGCTGAAGGCAAAGGCAACGCCGCCGCCAGTGAGGCGTGGCGGCAGCTGGCGAAGTCCGAGGCCGCTAGCATTCCCGCACTGCTGGAGGCCATGGACGGAGCCAACGACTACGCGCTGAACTGGTTCCGGTCGGCCGTCGAGACCATCGCGCAACGCGACACGGGGGCCGTCAAGGCCGTGCTGGGACCGGTGGAAGGATTCCTACGCGACACCCGGCATCATCCGCGCGCCCGCCGCCTGGCCTACGAGTTGATTGCGCAGGTGGACGGGGCGAAGGCGAAGGCGCTCCTGCCGGAGTTCGTGAATGATCCGGGCAACGAACTGCGCCGGGGCGCGGTCCAGCAGTTGGCCGACGGCGCGGCTGCGAAGGCCAAAGCTGGCGAGAAGGAGTCGGCCCTGGCCGACTTCCGCAAGGCGTTGGGGTTCGCCCGCGAGGCGGATCAGGTCGAAGCCGTCGCGAAACAGCTGGGCGAGCTGGGGGAAAAGGTGGATTTGCAAAAGACGTTTGGCTGGGTCACTCGCTGGAAGCTGATCGGTCCCTTCGACAACGCCGGCAACGCCGGGTTCGAGAAGTCGTTTCCGCCAGAGTCGGGCATCGATTTCACCGCCGACGTGGACGGGCAGGGCGGCAAGGTCCGTTGGCGCGACTACGAATCGAAGAGCGAATACGGGCTGGTGGATTTCAACCAACCGTTCACGGCGCTCAAGAGTGTGACCGGTTACGCGGCGGCGGAGTTCTGGTCGGATGCAGCCCGCACGGTGGAAGTCCGTTTGGGCTGCAAAAACGGCTGGAAAGTCTGGCTGAACGGCAAGTTCCTGTTCGGCCGCGACGAATACCACCGCGGGGTCGAGATCGACCAATACCGGCTGACGACGCAGCTCCAGCCGGGCAGAAATGTCATCCTGGTGAAGTGCCTCCAAAACGAGCAGACGGAGGACTGGACGAAGGAATGGGAATTCCAGCTCCGGGTGACGGATGCGCAGGGAACTCCGATAGCGTCGGTGAAGTGAACGTGGCGTAAACTCAAGAACCTACTCGCGATGAAGTCTCCCATTTCCAATTCTTCACTTCCAAAACCCCGTCGCTCGTTCGCGTTGGCCGTCGCGTGCGCGGTCGGTTTCGCCGTTTCGGCCAGCGACTGGATGCAATGGCGCGGACCGTTGGGCAACGGCGTGGCGGCGGACACCAAGCTGCCGTCGAAGCTCGACCCGCAGTCCGTCGCGTGGGCGATTGATCTGCCGGGGCGTGGCCTGTCGTCGCCGATCATCGTCGGTGAGCGTGTGTTTGTGACGGCCACGACGGGAGCCAAGCAGGACCGGTTGCACGTGCTGTGCTTCAATGTCGGTGACGGCTCCCTTCGGTGGGAGCGGCAGTTCTGGGCGACGGGACGCACGATGACGCATGAGAAGATCGGCGGCGCGGCCCCGACTCCAGCCAGCGACGGCCAGCGGATTTACGCCTTTTACTCCTCCAACGACTGCCTGGCGCTGGACCTGGAGGGCAACCTCGTGTGGTTCCGCGGACTGGGCCGCGACTATCCGAACGCCAGCAACTCCCTGGGCATGTCTTCCTCGCTGGTCGTGGCCGACGGCGTGGTGGTGGCGATGGTGGAGAACGACAGCGAATCGTTCACGGCCGGGCTCGACGTGAAGACGGGCGAAAACCGCTGGAAACTCGACCGGCCAAAGAAGGCCAACTGGACCTCGCCCAGCCTCCTGAAAGGCGCGGATGGCAAGACGCTTGTGGCGCTGCAATCGTCGAAAGGTCTGGCGGCGGTGGAACCCGCCACAGGCAAGGTGGTTTGGAACTACGAAGAAGGCGCCTCGACGGTTCCCTCCACCACCATCAGCGCCGGCAAACTCTTCGTGCCCTCCAATGGCCTGACCGTGCTGGAGCCAGGCGGCGAAGCCGCGCCGAAGCAGCTCTGGCGTTCCGCCCAGTTGCGCCCGGGCACGTCGAGCCCGCTCGTGGTGGACAATCGCGTCTTCACGATGAACGACGGGGGCATCCTGAGCTGTGCCGACGTGGCGGACGGGAAGCGGCTGTGGCAATTGCGGCTGAAGGGTCCGATCACCTCGACGCCGGTGGCGGCGGGCGGCTTCCTCTACTGCGTGAACGAGAAGGGGCTGGTGCAGGTGGTGGACCCGGCCAAGCCCGAAGGCGAGGTTGTCAGCGAGCTGGATTTGGGGCAGGAAGTCCTCGGCACCCCTTCGATCGCCGCCGGCTCGATCTTCATCCGCAGTGACCACAAGCTGTGGCGGATCGGCCGGGCCAGCGCGCTTTGAGCCGTTGAACCGGCTCAAGTCCGCGTTGAACCTGGCCGATGCGATCAATGGAGTCCCGCCGCCGATCGTCCGTCTCACCTGCCTTTGAATTTGGATCGTAAACCTGGAACCCGGAACCGGTCGCCCGCGCCATGACCCGTGGTTCCCAGCCATCCCGGCAGAAACCGGACCGCCACCGCGCGCCGGCGTTTCCCGCCTTGGTCGTGGGGCTGATGCTTACGGCACTGTGCTGGCTGATCCTGACCCGCCGCCACGAGCGGTGGGGCGAGGAACAGTTCCTCCGCCAAACCACCAACGCGGTCCGCAACTTCGACGCGGCCATTGGCCATCGCGTGGTGTTCTTGCGCGGGGTGCAGGGGTTCTTTTCCGCCCGGCCCGACATGAGCCGGGCCGAATTCGCGCGCTTTGCGGCGGCGACCACCGAGGGGGAGCAGGACCCGGCCGTCTTGGACCTTGGTTTCGCTCAGCGGGTGCGGGTGGCGGATTGGTCCCGGTTTCGTCAACGGATGCTCGCCGAAGGACTTCCGGAACCGCACCTCGCGAAGGTTCCGCCGGTGGTGGATCGCGGCGAGTGTTTCCCGGTCACATTGTTTGCCGACCAACGTTCCCGACAGGCGGTGCCCCTCGGCTTCCTGTTGAATTCCGAGTCCAATCGGCTCGCGGCGATCCGCCTCGCGGGTGATCTCAAAGGCCCGGTTGCCACGTCCCAGCTGCGGGTCTTTTCAAAGGATAAGCTGCACGATGAGGAGGGTTTCATCATCTACCTGCCGGTCTACAGCCAACCCCAGGCGAGCCTGACCAACGTCGCCCGCCGCCGAGAAGCCCTTGCTGGCGTGGTGTTCGCCTCGATCTCCGGCCGCGTTCTTTTCGGGCAACTGCTCGCTCAGCAACCCGGAGTGGACGTTCGCATCTATGCCAGCTCGAACCGGAGTCCGGCGACGCTGGTGTTTGATTCGGTCAAACCCGGGACCAGTCCCACAGTTCGCGTGGTGCACGGAATGAGGCGGATGGGCCGGGATTGGTCGCTCGAGTTCTACCGTTCGCCGGAATTCATGGAGGCGCTCGGCCCCGTGCGCTTTGGGTGGGTGACCGCCGTGGGTGCGGCCGCGAGTCTGGCCGTTTTTGCGACGCTGCAAATGCAGGTTTCCGGCCGCCGCCGCAGCGAGGCTGACGCGGAGCGCCTGGCCGTTTCCGAGGCGGTCCTGATGCGCCGGGCGCAGGTGCTGACGGCCCTGGCCGACCTAGGGCAGAGCCTCGTGGGCGTGCGTCAGTCCGACGACTGGTTGGATCCGGTGTTGCAGTTGCTCGGCCAGGCCGCCGAAGCCGATCGCGTTTACCTGTTTCTGGCCCACGAGGCACCCGGCCTGGGGCCTTGCGTTAGCCGGCGCGCCGAATGGTGTGCGCCGGGAATCCCGCGGCAAATGGACCACCCGGAACAGCGGCTCGTGCCGATGTCGGGTTGGGTGGCGCGCTGGGTGGCGTGTTTCCAAAATGAACGGTTCATCGCCGGATTACAGGACGATTTCCCTCCGGAAGAAGGAGCCGTCCTCGCCGCCGCAGGGGTCTTGAGCCTGCTGGCCTTGCCCCTTCAACGGCACGGGAAGTTTGCCGGGTTCATCGGCTTCGACCTCTGCCGTGAGGCCCGCGTGTGGCTGCCGGAGGAGATCGAACTCCTTCGTGGCGGCTGCACGGCGCTCAGTCTTGCCTTGGAACGCCGGGACGCAGAGGAGCGTTTCGCCATCGAAGCCCAACGCCTGGCGGTCACGCTTGAATCGATTGGCGATGCGGTCATTGCCACCGACCGCGAAGGCCGGGTGCGGCTGATGAATCACGTGGCGGTTGCTTACACCGGCAAACGGATGGAGGAGGCCAAGGGCCAGCCCATTGAAACCGTCCTGCGACTGGAGGATGCGGCGGTGTGCCGGAACGTTTCCGACCTGGCCCGCCGGGCCCTTGCGCTGGCACGACCGGAGGAACTGCCGGGCAATCACCGGTTGAAGCTTCCCGATGGGCGGGAACTTTCGGTTTCCGTCTCCGTGGCGGCGCTGCGGGCGCATGGCAACCTGGTCCAGGGCTCCGTGATCTGTCTGCGCGACATCACCGAACGCCTTCGCCTTGAGGAAGAGCAGTTGCGGGCCAGCAAGCTCGAGTCAGTGGGTGTGCTCGCCGGTGGAATTGCCCACGACTTCAACAACCTGCTCGCGGCGATGCTGGGCAACGTGTCCCTTGCCCGGCAGTTGACCGATTCGCCGGTCGAACTCCTGCCGTGCCTGGAGCAGACGGAGGAGGCGATCTGGCGCGCCCGGAGCCTGACGCAGCAGTTGCTCACCTTCGCCAAGGGTGGAGCGCCCGTGGCCCGGCCGACGGACGTGGGACGGTTGATGCAGGAGGCGGTGCGGTTTGCCGTCCATGGCACGCCGGTCCAGATCGACGCGTCGTTGCCGGCCGACCTGTGGCCCTCGGAAGTCGATGAAGGGCAGGTGGGGCAGGTCTTCCGCAACCTCGCGATCAACGCCGTGCAGGCGATGAACGGCAACGGTTGCATCTGGATTTCCGCCCGCAATGTCGACGCCCGCGCAACGGGCCGGCCCGCCTCGCTGAAGGGCGATTCGGTTTGCCTGACCCTCCGGGATGAGGGTCCGGGGCTCAGCCCGCAGGCGATGAACCGCCTCTTCGAACCCTACTTCAGCACGAAGGCCGGTTCGTCCGGCCTGGGCCTGGCCACGGCCTACAACATCGTGCGCCGCCACGGCGGGTTGCTCACCGCGGATTCGTCACCGGGGCAGGGGGCGTCATTTTCGATCTGGCTGCCCGCCACGGACCGATCACCGACGCCGGAAACCGAATTGCTGCTCGACGTCCCACAGACGCTCTCCGGCCGACTGCTGGTGATGGACGATGATCTCGCCGTGCAGCGCGTGGCGGTGCAGTTGGCGCGCCGCTTGGGCATGGAAGTTGACGCGGCCACGACCGGCGAGGAGGCCGTCGAACTGTATGCGAGTGCTCGGGCCGAAGGCCGGCGCTTCGATGCCGTGCTCCTCGACCTGACCGTCGTGGGCGGCCTGGGCGGGCGGGAAACCCTGGCACGTCTCAGGCAGATCGATCCGGAAGTGGTGGCGGTGGTGACGAGCGGATATTCGAACAACCCCGTGTTGGCCAATTTCGCCGCCGAGGGATTCCGGGGAATCTTGGAGAAGCCCTACCGGGCGGAGCAGTTCGCCCGGGTCCTGCGAAGTGTCCTGGCGCCGCGCCAGCAGCCGTGAACCGGCAGGCGACGCCGAAGGGGCTTTGACTCAACCGCACCCGCACTGTTTGCATCGCGCGTGAATCGTCGGCGCCCACTTCGATCGACCCACCTTCTTCCGCAGCGGCGCTTTGGTTCGGGCTGGTGGTTCGGTGTCAGTCTGTTCGTCTTCGTCGAACTGAAGGGAAACCTTGTGGCGCAACGCCCTTCAGCGCCGCCGTTGAGCCGCACGGTGCTGGCAACCCGTCTGTCCGAACCTATCGCGCTGGATGTGTCCGCCAGTGGCGAAGTCTTCCTCGCCGAACGCCGCGGCGAACTGAAGATTTGGGACCCGCAAACCTCGACGCTCCGAACTGCCGGTCACCTCGACGTGTTCACCGGTCCCGAAGACGGTTTGCTTTGCCTCGCGCTGAGTCCCGGTTTCGCGACCAACCAGTGGATCTTTCTCTTCCATTCCACACCCGGCGTGCTGGAGAACCGCGTCTCGCGTTTCACCCTGACCAACAGTGTCCTCGACGTGGCCTCGCAGAAGATCCTGCTGCGGATTCCGACGGTGATCCCCAAGCCGAATCATTCGGGCGGCGGCCTTGGCTTTGACGCCGCAGGCAACCTCTACGCCTCCACCGGCGACTACACGTTGGCGGGGCAATCCGACGGCTTCGCGCCGCTCGACCGTCGGCCGGGACATGAACTCAACAACTCCGAACGCACCGCGGCGAACATCGCCGACTTCCGCGGAAAAATCCTGCGGATACATCCTGAACGCGATGGCAGCTACACGATCCCGCCGGGCAACCTGTTTCCCCCGGGCACTTCGGGCGCCCTGCCCGAGATTTACGTCATGGGCTGTCGCAATCCGTTTCGTTTCAGCATCGATCCCGCGACGGGCTGGCTCTACTGGGGCGACGTCGGACCCGACGCGTTGGGGCCCGATCCGGCGCGTGGCCCCGCCGGCTTCGACGAATTCAACGTGGCGACCGCCGCGGGTAACTTCGGCTGGCCCTACTTCCACGCCGACAACCGCCCTTACCTCGCGTGGGATTTCGCGGCAAAGACCAACGGCGGCGCGTTTGACCCGGGGCAGCCTGTCAACGACTCGCCCAACAACACCGGGTTGAAGCGGCTTCCACCCGCACGGCCGGCCTTCCTCTGGTATCCGCCGGGACCGTCGAGCCGCTGGCCGGAACTGGGCTCGGGGGCGCGTTCGGCGATGGCGGGACCGGTTTATCACTTTGATCCCGCGCTCCAGTCGCCGCGAAAACTGCCGGCCGAATATGACGGCGCAGTGTTCCTCTTCGACTGGGAACGCGGCTGGATCAAGGCCGTATGGCTCGACGAACGGCGTCAGGTGAAACGCCTCCGACCGTTCGGGCCGGAGACCCGGTTCAGGCGGCCCATCTGCCTCAAGCTCGGGCCTGACGGAGCGCTCTACCTGCTGGAGTGGGGCAGCAATTGGTCCAACAATTCCGATGCAGCCCTGGTCCGGCTCTCGTCCGCCGAGACGCCGTAAGGTGGTCCCGTGAGGCCCGACAAATTTCGGTGGCCGGTTTTTAATTCCGCTCCATCTTCCCCGCCATGGCCAACCTCATCATCCCTCCCCGCTGGCGCCTGCCCGAGCGGGACGTCACGCCCGAGCGGGACGTCACGCCCGAGTCCGTGTTCTGGAACCGCCGTGAATTCCTCCGGCAACTGGGCTTCGCCGGCGTCGGCCTGGCCGGTGTGGCGGCGGGCGGCAGGGCGTTTGCACAGTCCACGAATGCGCCGGGTGCCAGTTACCCGGCGGTGCGCAACGCGAAGTTCAACGACCCCAAGCTGCGCCTCTCCGACGAGGACACGGTCTATCACTACAACAACTTCTACGAGTTCAGCACGCGCAAGGACCAGGTCCACCGCCTCGTGGACAAGTTCAAGGTCACCCCGTGGCAGGTCGAGATCGGCGGGCTGTGCGAAAAGCCGTTCAAGGCCGACGTGCGCGAGCTGATCGCCGAGTTTCCGCCGGAGGAGCGCGTGTATCGGTTCCGCTGCGTGGAGGCGTGGTCGATGATCGTGCCGTGGACCGGCTTCCCGCTCGCAAAGCTGCTGGCCAGGGTTCAGCCCAAGGCCGAGGCGAAGTTCGTGAAGTTCACCACCGCCGAGAAGCGCGACGAGATGCCCGGCATCGCCCGCCTGCGCGAATACCCTTGGCCCTACACCGAGGGACTCCGCCTCGACGAGGCGATGCACGACCTCACGCTCGTGACCACCGGCATCTACGGCAAACCGCTGCCCAAGCAGAACGGCGCGCCGCTGCGCCTCGTGGTGCCGTGGAAATACGGCTACAAGAGCATCAAGAGCGTGGTGAAGATCGAGCTGGTCGCCAAGCAGCCGGCCACGCTCTGGGAAACGCTGTCGGCCGAGGAGTATCCCTTCGAATCCAACGTGGACCCGCGCAAGCCGCATCCCCGCTGGTCGCAGGCCACCGAACGCCTCATCGACACGGGCGACCGCGTGCCCACGCTGCCCTACAACGGCTACGGGGACTTCGTGGCGAAGCTGTATGGGAAGGGGTGAGTCAGGCTCCACATTGCCAAGCACAGCCATTTCATGGGACGTCTCCAACCAATCTTTGTTGGCACACTCTTCCTTGCTGCATGCGGTTGCACCGACCGCGGCAAGCAAGTTTACCAATCGGCAAATGGAGATTTAGGTGACTTCATTGTTAAGTCGGCGCCCCAATTGGGTGTGCATTTGGTGACGAGCAATGGACTGCCGTCCGTTCCCGCCAAATGGTGTCACCGAGCCACCAGCGATACGCTGGAAGTTATTGTCGAGGGCGACTGCTATCCGCAACTACACGCGTTTTTGACCAATGCCGTCGGTCCATTGCAGGGACACCCCGTGACGAACCGCCTTCAGGCGAACGAATATTTGGAGTCGTATTACGGAACCAATGTCGGAGCTACAGTCTGTTGCAGGTCGGACGTCGTCGAAGGCGGGAAGCGATACACTAGCTTTGTCATCATCGGTTACGGACAATCAGCCGCGGATCAAGCCAGCTTCGCACAGATGATGCGTATGGCAGCCGAGAAAGGTGCCGATTCAGATCGTGCTTTGGACGCAGCGCGACCCTCGGCTCCCTACGTCTCGGACGTCGTCCGTCTTTTTCCGGATGCGGAAGTGCGACACCGAAACTTCGATGCCAGTTTAGGTTTCGATGTCGTTGTCGATCTTCATGGTCGCTATGAGCTAACCATTCAACTGCCGGTTGTCTTTGACCCAGCACATCGCAACGTCATCGGCTATGGGGAGCCGAAGTTTTATTTGGTGGAAGCTGCCAGTGTGATTCGGAACAAGAGCGGGATTGCAGAGACTACGCTGAATCCTGAAAGCGAGCGTCACTTTGGTTCCGCAGAGTGGCGGAAGGTTGTTGAGGCTGGTGGCAATTTTGGAGCCATCGGTTACAAAATGCTCACGAATCGGCCGGTTCAGGGTTTCAAAGGCCGAAATCTTTCTGTGGAACGATGAACCCCGAATTCTGGAACGTCCTGCACGATGGCTTCATCACCCACGTCGGCGGGAGCGTGCCGGGTGACGTCCAGCTTGCCGTCGAAATCGACTGCCTGCGTCGGCGCTTTGCCGATCCCGGCGACCGCATCGTGCTGACGCTGCACGGTTGCACGACGTTGAGTTACCAGCCGTTTGAAGAGGAGCCGCTTACCGATTTCGCCGCCATTGCCGAAGCCCAACCCGAAATCCTCCACGCCAAGGAATGGACCGACGCCAGTTTCGTGGAATGCGTCGGCGGCGACCTGCGGGTTACCGCCATCGGCTTTTCCCTCGCCCTCGATAACGGCCGGCCCATCTCGTTGGATGAGCTCTGCGCCGCCGCTGAAGCTTACTGGGCGGAGTGGAGTGAGCGCGCGTCCAAAGCAAATGCTCTCAGCCGGTGAAATCTTTAGGGCGTAGGCGGCGTGTCTTCGCCGGAACCAAGCAGTTTCTGGAAAATCTGAAATCCCTTCGTTTCGTTCCTGTCTTCCGGCTTTCCAGATTCATCCTTTCAGTCATGTGACCGTGCGGTCCGCACGGACTGCGCGGCAGTCTTCCCTCCAACTCTACGCTGTTCAGAGGCGCCGCTGGGTGTGAGACCAAATTCTTCCGCTGGAGTTTCCGGGCTGGTTTTTTGGGAGACGTATGCCTAGCGTGCTAGGCACACATGAATCAATCCC
>JAYUSF010000226.1:0-14850 GCA_043755815.1 Verrucomicrobiota bacterium | reverse complement strand
CATCTCCCGAAGGTAAAAAGTCGGGGCGACCTTGTCCAGTCAACCGAGTTAACCCCCTCCTCCCCACACGCTTGCCCGCCCCAGAGAATTAGCGCTGGTGTTCGACAGGCTGGCAGCCTGTCCTACTTGGTCGCTGGGCCAATGTAGCGTTTGGCGATCACCACGTTGTCGAAGAACACGACGTTCGTCGGGTTCTTCGTCCAGCGGTCGGTGATGTAGCTCTCCAAGGTCAGTGCGTTGGCCTTGAGCGTTTCGCTCTTCCGCCAGTTGATGCCCTTCCAGTGTCCCAGCAGCGCGCCGTCAATCCAGAAGGCCTGTTCGCCGTCTGGCTGGCCGGGCGTGTTGTGCTTGAGCATGAACTCCACGCAGATCCAGCGGTCGCGCGGGATGACCGGCGCGGCGGGCACGGCGAAGGAATTGCCCCAGAACTTGCCGTCGGGCGAGGCGGTCATCTCGTGCCAGTAGCTGTAGAAGTTCCAGCGGCCCGGCGGTGGATTGCGGCCCCAATCGCCCCACGGTTCGATGGCCGTCGAGAACCGGTCGTCGCCTGCCGGCTTGAGACCGGCCCCGCCGAAACCGCTCCAGCGGTCACCGCCCTTGAGCCCCTTGTTGGCGCGCAGCGTGACGAAGTGATGCACGTAGTCGCAGTCAGCGGCGAACTTGGTGTAGAAGCGGATGAAGACCGTGTCGGCCGGCTCAAACCACTTCGTCAGGCCGCCGCCCGTGTCCTTGCCCAGGTGCGCCTCCACGCGGAGGCAGCGCTGGCCCAGAGCGCCGTTCCCTTCGGGCGAAACGAGCGACAGCACCTTGCCGTTCTTGCTGCCGGTTTCATCCCATCCTTCGCCGAGGCTGCCCGACTCGAAGTTGTCCGCGAAGATCACCTGAGGATCGTTCCGCAGTCCGGCGTCGCCGGGGAACTTCGCGGCCAGACCCTTGCCGCCGGGCAACTCATGCCGGTCGGCGAAGTTGGTCTTGGTGTCCGGCGCGGCGCGCACGGTCGTGGCCATCACGGACACCAGCGCGCAAACCGCCGCCGCGTGAATGACGGCAGCCAGGCCCGGACGGGTCCGCTCATCCGGCATGCTCCGAGTTGCGGGGAACCGCTCCGGGAAAGGTTTCACCCCGCCAGCGTCGTGCCCGCCTGCCAAAAGTGTCAAACATGGGCTCGAAGCGCGGAGCCTCCTATAGCGGGGGGAACGGAAACCAAACGACGAACTGCCTCCGTTCGCTTTGCGGGCTTCTGTTCCCGTGCGGGTGGCGATACGTTCCGAAGCATCACTTCCATGCAAACGAGCACGTTGCTTCGGTATCTGCTGCCCGCCCTGTTCGCCGGCTGCATCTCATTCTCCCGCGGCGGAGAGCTTCCAAGGTCGGAAGCGGGTCCGGCCGGCTTCGCGCCCGAGCGATTGGAACGGTTGCACGCCTTCGCCCGGAACCTGGTGGTTGAGCGAAAATATTCCGGACTCACCACAATGCTCGTCCGCGACGGAAAGATCGCGGACTGGCAGGCCTTCGGTGAGCGTTCGGCCGGTGTGCCGTTGCGACCGACCGACCTCTTTGCCATCGCGTCGCTCTCGAAAATCGTGACCACCGTGGGCGCGCTGACGCTGGTGGAGGAGGGCAAGCTGGGCCTTAACGAACCCATTGCGAACCACTTGCCGGAGTTTCGTGAACTGAAGGTGCTCACCAGCGGCACCAACCAGCCGCCCGAGTTCGCGGATGCCGCCCGAGCCATCACGCTGAAGCACCTGCTCACGCACACGGCCGGACTCAGCGGGTCCACGCCGGTGGCCCGGACCGAGGCCGCCGTTCCGGCCAAGTTCGACGGCGACTTCGCGACGCTTGCGGACATGACGCGCGAATTGTCCACGCACGCGCTGCAACATCAGCCGGGCGAAGCGTGGGTCTATGGCCCGGCAACCGACGTCGTCGGGCGCCTCTGTGAGCTGATCTCGGGCCAACCCTTCGACGTTTTTCTCCGCGAGCGCATCTTCGATGCGCTGAAGATGCACGATACGACCTTCGCCGTGCCGGCGTCCGAGCGGTCGCGCCAGGTCGCGATGGACGTGCGGCAGCCCGACGGTTCGCTCCGGTCCGTCCCGCCCAAGCCGCGGCAGCATCCTTGGCCCTCCGGCGCGGGCGGGCTGTTTTCGACGCCGGGCGATTACGCGCGGTTCGCGCAGATGCTGGTGAACGGCGGCGACCTCGACGGGGTGCGCGTGCTCAGCCCGAAGATGGTCGAACTGATGACGATGGACCACCTGCACGGGTTGGCCAAGCCGACCAAGATCTATCCGGTGTCCGATGGCTTCGGCTTGGGCGTGGAAGTGCGCACGGACGTGGCCCGCAGCGGCTGGCTCGGGTCCTTGGGCACCTACGGCTGGAATGGCGCGACGACTTGTTACTGCAGCATTGATCCCAAGGAGCGGCTCATCGCGATGATCTGGGCGCAGCACTCGCCCAACGCCGAGTTTCAGCTTTACGAACGCTTCAACACGCTCGTCTACCAGGCGGTGCTGCCCTGAACCCGAGGTCGGGGCTTTCAGCGAATGGGTCGATCCGAGCTGCAGCGAACCTTCGTGGGGGCGCCGGACGGCGTTGGCTCAACGGTTCAACTGCCAGAGCGTGAAGTTCAGGAACGCAGCAAAGCTGACCCAGGCAAGATACGGAACCAGAAGGACTCCGGCCAGCCTGCGAATCCGCCAGAACCGGACGCAGGTCGCGCTCAGGGCCAGCCACAGCAACATGATTTCTGCGAAGGCAAATCCGGGCTGATGCAGTCCGAAGAACAGCGGCGTCCACAGGGCATTCAGCAGCCACTGGACGAGGAACAGCCCTAAGGCGCGGGCCTGGACCCGCCAGCCACCCTCCCGCCAGACGAGCCATGCAGCCAAGGCCATTGAGGCGTAGAGGGCGGTCCAGACGGGGGCAAAGAGCCAAGAGGGCGGATTCCAGGACGGCTTCCGGATCTGGTCATACCAGCCGCCGGGGGAGACGAAGGCGGCGGAACCGGCGGCTCCGAAACACAGCAGGAGCCAGCCGGCGAGCGACCAAGCCTGACGAACTGCCGACAACTTTGAGGGGACAGTGGTTAACACACCGCCGATTTGTGCCGGCGAATCGGGTTTGGGCAACTGTTGGCGGAGGCTGGCAGGATTCAGGGCCGCTGGGTGCCATCACCTCAGGTAGTCCATCAGCGAAAGGTTCATGATCTTGGCGGCGCTCTGCAGTGTGGCCTGATATGCGCTCTGGGTCTGGCTCAATTTCACCAAGGTGTCGGCCAGATCGGCGTCACCTTCGCGGGAGGATTGGGCCTTGAGGACTTGGCTGCGGTCCGAGGCGGAGCTAGCGGCGCTTTCCAGTCGCGACTGCGTCGCGCCGATTTCGCCGAGGTGGAAGATGAAGTTTTCCTCGTCGCTGCGGAGCGCCGGCCGGTCCTCGTCGGCAACGGCCTGCGTGTCGCCGGCCAGGAGATTGTCCTGGAGCGAAATCAGGTGAATGAAGAAGTCCGCGCCGCTGCGGCTGTCGGTCACGAGGCCGCGCGTGCCGGTGCCCGAGGAATTCGCGCCCGGGATCGTCACTCCCATCGTCACCCCGGCGGCGACCTCGGACTGGTTGACCGCCGCGTTGCCCTGGTAGGTGACGGAAGTGACGCGGCCGTCGGCGTCCGTGGCGATGACGAAGGGCGGTTGGTCTGATTTGGTGCCACCGAACAGATAGGAATCCCCTTGCTTGCCGTTCAGTTCGCCCACGGCCTGTTGGATCATCTTGGAGACCTCTTTGGCGTAGGTCTGGAGCTCGACGTTGCTTCTCAAACCGTTGGCCAGCGTGGCGATCTCGCCCGCGCGGTCCGACACCTTCTGGACTCCGCGCAGGGAATTGTAGGTCGCGGTGCTCGTTTCCTGAAGGCGGGCGACGTTGGTGCGATACTGCGTGACGGCGGACGTCTCGGCCTGCAGGTCGAGCAACCGCCGCATGGCCACCGGATCGTCGGAAGCGTTGGTGACGCGGCGCCCGCTGCCGATCTGGGCCTGGAGGCGGTTCTGCTGGTCGGTCAGCCTGCTGATCTGGGTCGTGAGGCTTTGGGGAAAGTGGTTGGCGGAGACGCGCATGGTGGGGTTCTTGTGGATGGGCTGGTCCCGTCAATGGGGCGGGCGGCGTTCTATTCAGCGCTTGAGATTGACGACGTCCTCCAGCATTTGGTCGATGATGGTGATCAGCCGGGCCGAGGCGGTGTAGGCTTTCTGAAACTTCACCAGGTCCGTCATCTCCTCGTCGAGCGACACGCCGCTGACCGACTGGCGTTGCTGGGTCAGGAGTTCATTGACGATGTCCTGGCTGGCAATCTGGTCCTCGACCGTGGCCAACGACTGGCCGACATCCGCCACCGTCCGGCTGAGGTGCTGACTCAGGGTCTGGCCGCCCAATGCGGCGTGTGAGGAGCGGGCGATCTGCGCCAGGCCGAGTGCGACCTGGCCATTGCCCACGGCGCCGGCCTCGCTGCTAAACTGGAGCTTGCTCGGATCGGCCGTCAGGCTGGCATTGACCTCGATGTTGCCAGCCGAGGAACCGGTGAAGAAGTCCGCGCCGGTGTTCCCGTTCAGATCATAGCCGTCCCGGTGGAGAGCGTTGACACTGGTGATCAGTTGCGCCGCCAGTTGGTCCAGATTGCTGCGGAGCGAGGTCAGGGCGCCGTCACGCACGTCGATCGTGCCGTAGAGCGAGCCGCCGGTCAGGTCGAGTTCGGTCCCGGCAGACTGGGCGCGCACCAGCCGTCGGCCGTCACCGGCAGTGAAGGTTTCGAGGCGGTCCACGACCGCACCGCCGTTGACCATCGTGGTGCCGGCGATGGAGACGTTGATCTCGCCGCCGTCGGAATAACTGGTGTCAATCTTCACGAGCGCGGAGAGCGCCTCGAGCTTTTGCTGGCGCAGATCGCGCAGGTCGTTGGCGTTGCCGCCGCTGAGCGCTTCGCTGCGGGCGACCTGGTCGTTCAGCTCCGCGAGCTGCCCCAGCAGCTCATTGGCGGAGGCGGTGTCGGAGTCGAGTGACTTGTTCAACGAGGTCGCCAGACCGGCCAGGCGGCTGTCTGCCCGGTGAAACTTGTTGGCGAGGTCGGCCGCCTTGCTCAGCAGCACCGAGCGTTCGGCCATCGAGCTTGGGTCGGTGGAAAGATTCTGAAAGCTGTCGAAGAGCGCGCTGAGCTGCCCGGTGAAGCCCGTGTTTCCGCCCGCGACGCCGGCAAGCTGCTGCCCGAGGTCAGACTGTGCCAGTTGCAGGGCGTCGCGGCGCGCGTTGAGGGAGCCGCTGCTGCTGGATTCGGAGAGGGTCTGCGAATCGATGATCGAGTTGCGCAACTGCTGCACGACGCTGGCGTCCACCCCGGTGCCTTCCGGGCCGAGGGCACCCTGCAGCGGCGTCGAGGTGGTGATCGCGAGGCGCTGCCGCGTGTAGGCCGGGTTGTTGACGTTGGCCAGGTTGTGGCCGGCGACCTCAACCCCCTTCTGGTTGGCCTGCAACCCGCGGGTGCCGAGGCCCAATGTTCCGAAAAGACCAAGCATGGGATTCGAGGGAAGCGTGGGTTAACCGACAACTTCCAGCAGGGCGGCGTGCGCCTGGTGGCCTGGGGGAGTCCGGTGCCCGCCGCCATTGTAAACGAGCGTTTCCGGCGCCGGAATGAGCGAGTGGATGAGCCGCTGCATGCTTTCCATCGAGCGGGTCAGCAGCAGGTGGTTTTGGCGGGCCCGCTGCTGGACGCGCACAAGCAGCTCGTTGTTCTCGTCAACGAGGGCGGACAGCAGCGGCTGGTAGTCGGGCGGCAGGGCCGGGATCAACCAGCTAAAGGTCGGATCCGACAGGCCCAACTCGCCCGCCAAGGTGCGTTGCATCCGCTCCCGCTTTGCCCGGGCCTGCTGGATGGCGACGGCCTGCGACTGGACGGAGGCGACGCTGCCGAGCAGATCGTCGGAGCAACGCCGGAGGACGAGTTCCTGCTGTTGGTCGAGCCGGGCCAGCATCTCGCCATAGTTGGTGAGTTCCTCGCGCAGGAGGTGGATGAGACTTTTCAGCGATTCCATCGGGCGGAAGTGTTTGAGCCGAGCGGCTGCGGGTGGGAAAGGGATTCGGGTTTCAGGCGGGCGTGGGCTTCGCAGGCCGCTTCGTCCCGGCCAGACTTAAACTGCTGGGTCAGGTCGCGGGTCAACTGCTTCGCCAAGCCCAGCCCGCCGGCCGACGTGATGCAGTTGGCCATCTGGTTGACCATCATGTCCTGGTGGACCGCGGCCCCGGAAGAGCCGAGCGCCATCGACGACTTGAAGACCGGCTTCTGCGCTTCGTTGAGGATCTGGCGGACCAGGATCGCCTCGAAGCGTTTGCTCATCTCTTCAACCTTCGCGTGCTCGGAGAGGTTGGGATTCCCGGCCAGGTTTTCGGGAGTGAGGTCCGCCGGATTGACGGCCCGTTGGAGGGAGGAAGTGACCATGGTTCAGCGCATGATAAGTTCGGCCTGAAGGGCGCCGGCTTCCTTCATCGATTGAAAGATGGACATCATGTCCCGCGGGGTGACGCCGATGGAGTTCAGACCCGCGGCGACCTTCTCGATGGTGGGCATGTCGTCTAGGGTGATAAGCCGGCCCTTGGATTCATTGACCTTGGTATCGGTGCGGGAGGTGACCGCGGTCTTCCCCAGGCTCAGCGGGCCCGGCTGCGAAACGTCCTGAGAATTGGCGACGCTGATGGTCAGCTCGCCGTGGGATACCGCGCAGGCCGCGATCCGGATCCGGGAGGTGGCGACGATGGTCCCGGTGCGTTCATTGATGATGACGCGGGCACGGATGTCGGGCGTGACTTCAATTTCTTCCAGGCGGGCGACGAACTCAACCGCGGCGTCGTCGGGCAGGCCTTCAGGCATGCGGACGCGAACCGTCGTCGGATCCAGCGCCGTCGCCGAGTTGGTGAAGACGGCGTTGATCGCCATGGCCATCCGGGCGGCCGAGGTGAAATCGGGTTCGCGCAGAAGGAGTTCGACGTTGCTGTTGCGGACGATCTTGGTGGGGATCTCCTTTTCGATCAGGGCGCCGCCGGAAATCTTGGCCACCGTGGGATGGTTCTTTTGCACCGTTGAACCGCCGCCGCCACCGGCGCCGCCAATGAAGCCGCCCACGGCCAGCGCGCCTTGCGCCACCGCGTAGACCTTGCCGTCGACGCCGTAGAGAAATGACTGCATCAGCACACCGCCCTGAAGGCTCTTGGCGTCGCCATAGGAGGAGAGGGTGATGTCCAGCCGGGTGCCGTTCTTGGCGTAGGCGGGAATGTCAGCCGTGATCATCACCACCGCGACGTTTTTCGAAGAGACGGTGGACGGGGGAACCGTGACGCCAAACTTCTGCAGCATGTTGGCGAGGCTCTGGACGGTGTAGACCGGGTCCTTGTCGCCGTCGCCCGCCAGACCCGTCACCAAGCCCATGCCGATGAGCTGGTTTTCGCGGGCTCCGGAGACCATCGCGAGATCTTTCAGGCGGACTCCCCCCAGCACCGGCAGGGACAACGCGACGATCAAGGAGAACGCTGAGAGCAGTCGTGGCATACGGTGACCTCAGAACGGCGAGACCTTGTCCCAGGCGCGGTTGAACCAACCCTTCTTCTGGGAGTCGTTCACGGTGCCTTTGGAAATGTAGCGGATGTTGGCATCGGCCACGTTGAAGCTGAACACGGTGTTGGCCGCCGTGATGTCGTCGCCGCGGACGGTTCCGCGCAGGACGGCGTCGAGGGATTCATTCGCGAACTTGGTGTGGCGCGTGCCCTCGATGATGAGGTTGCCGTTGGGCAGCACGTCGACCACATGGACGGCGATGCGGCCGGAGATCTTTTCCGTGTTCGCGACCTTGCCGCCCCCGTCGAAGCTGGAGGCTGAGTCGAGCTTCATGGCCGGCAGCTTCCCGCCGTGCTGGAGCAGCTTGCTGGCTCCTGGGCCGTAGAGAAAGCTGGAGATGCTCGCATCGAGTCCGGACTTCTTGGAGGTCGAGGTGCTGTTGTCCTTGGACGATGAGCTGCTCTCCTCGACCAGGATCGTGAGGATGTCTCCGACGGCGCGGGCTCGGCGATCGGCGGTCATCGGCTTGGCCATGTCCTCCTTCCAGAGCGATTGGGCGACGACGGGGAGGGACAGCAGGCAGCCGAGGGCGGCGACCTGGGGGAGCCTAGAGGGAGACGAGGACAGTTTGTTCATCTTGGACCTTTCCGCGGAATTCGCGTTTGGATTTGAGGTTTCGGACGCGGACCTGCTGGCCGGGCGCGCCATCGTCGAGGGCTTCCACCCGCACGGTGATCTGGAGCGCCCCATCGCGGATCAGCGCGTCCACGAGTTTGCCCCGGCGGACGACGGGCCGCAGGCGCAGCATGCGGGCGTAGAGCGGCGCACCGGCCGCCACGTTTTCGGAAAGCTCGCAGGCGTCTTCCTCGGGCACGAAGTTCGCGAGGGGTTGGAAGAGAGTGAGCACGTCCCGACGCTCGCGGACCAAGTCGGCATCGCGCACCGAGGTGCCACGCGTCAGGGGCGATCGGCTGACCCAAATCTCCCGCCAGACCTTGGCGTCGGCGGAAACCGTCCAACTGCCGAAACTCTCACGTTCACCGCGCAGTTCGAAGCGGAGCAGTGAACGGGCAACCAGCCCGTTCGCGGGCGTCTCCGTGAGCTTCAGCGTGAAGGGCTCGTCCGGAATGGTCGCGGCCGGCCAGGGGCGGGTGAGCTTCAGTTCGAGCTGGCCCCGGTCCTTGACGAGCTCGGCCTGGAGCGTCGCGGTGAGGGCGGCCAGCAGTTCTGCCTCATCGAGGCGGCGTAGGCGACGGCCGATGCGGATCTGGTTTGCGCCGACCCAGTTCGTGGAGGGGACGAGACCGGGGGAGGCAAGTTGCAAAGCGGAAACGATTTGGGCGCGGGTCAGCACCACGGTCTTGCCGACTTCCGGGGCATCGGCGAGGCGGACGGGCGGGAGGACCGAGTCGGATTTGACGATGTCGGAAAGGAGAACGCCCTGGCTGTCGACCCGCACGTCGTTGGCCAGCGACCAGTCGCCGGAAAACGCCTGGAGGGCGAACACCACGAGGAACAGCATCACCAGCAGAAGCAGGCGGGAGATGTCAGTGAGCGACGGTCTCATGGTCAGTTCCGCAAATTGTTGCTGATCTGCATCATTTCATCCGAAGCCTGCACCGCCTTGGAGTTCACCTCGTAGGCGCGTTGCGCGACGATGAGGTTCACCATTTCCTCGACGACCTTGACGTTCGACATCTCGAGGAAGCCCTGCTGAAGCTCACCGAATCCATTTTCACCCGCATTGCCGATCTCGGCCGTGCCGGAGGCCGCGGATTCGCGGTAGAGATTGCGGCCCATGCTTTCAAGTCCGGACGGGTTGGCGAAGCGGACAAGCTGCACGCGGAACGACTGGCTGCCGGCGGAACCCTTGGTGGTCACGGTTCCGTCGGGCGAAATGGAGATGCTCGTCGTGCCGGCCGGGATGGGCTGGAAGCCGCCCTGGAGGGGCAAGCCGTCGCTGGTGGTGACGCGTCCGTCCGCGGCCTGCTTCAAGGCGCCGTCGCGGGTGAAGGCGCGTGAACCGTCGGGCATCTGAACCTCGAAGAAGCCATCGCCTTGGATCGCGACGTCGAGGCGCTCGCCCGTCTGGGTGAGCTCGCCGGTGGTGAAGATCTTGGAGGTGGCGACCAGCCGGGAACCGTGGCCGACCTGCAGGCCGGTGGGAACCTGGTTGCCGGCCCCCTGGTCCGCACCGGCGCTGCGCGTGGTCTGGTAGAGCAGGTCCTGGAACTCGACCTTGTTCTTCTTGAAGCCGGTGGTGCTGACGTTGGCCAGGTTGTTGGCGATGACGTCGAGATTGGTCTGCTGGCTTTGCATGCCGGCAGCGGAGGAGTAGAGGGCGCGGAGCATGGTCAGTTCGGATTGCCGAGTTCGCTGATGGTGCGACCCATCCGCTCATCACTGAGCTGGACGATCTTCTGATTCGCCTCGAAGGCCCGCATCGCTGAGATGAGGTTGGCCATCTCGGCGACGGACGAGGTGTTGGCTCCTTCGAGGAAACCCTGCCGGACCGAGGGCGTGCCGATGTCTTCGGGCAGCAGCCCCGGAGCATTGGCGATGAACATTCCACCGGTGATCGGCGTGAGCTGCTGCGGTTGGTTGAAATCGACGAGCTTGAGTTGGCCGCGGGCTTCGGCACCCTGCGAGATCTGCCCGTTCGCCGAAATGGAGATCGGGCCGGCGGAGTTGCGGTCAAACTGGATCGGGCCGGTGGTGCCCAACACCAGCTGCCCCTCCTTCGTCACGAGATTGCCGTCGCCGCTGATCTGAAAGGAGCCGTCGCGGGTGTAGGCGTTGGTTCCATCGGCGAGTTGCACCGCGAAGAAACCCTTGCCCTCGATCGCGACATCCGTGGGACGATTCGTGCTCTGCATCGCGCCGGGTTCGAAGCTCGTCGAATTGGAGACCCGCGGCATGGCCCAATGCTGGGCCATTGCCTGATTGCGCATGACCCCAGCTTCGACACTGGCGAAGGAGACCTGCTGGCGCCGAAATCCGGGGACGGAACTGGCGGAGAGGTTTTCGGAAATGACCTCCTGCCAGCGGGAGTTGGCGTTGAGGGCGGCGGCGGCGTTGGCGAGACTGACATTCACGGCGAGCGCTGCTGAGCAACGCATGTGCCACCCGTTGAAACCCTCGAATTTGCGCGGTAAAGAACCCATTCATTCCCGCGGGTGGCAAAAGCTGCCCGTTCATTCGTGCCGGGCGCCCGGGAATTGCCGAGGTCGGCCAAACCGCGGAAAGGAATGCCGCCGCGAACCAGACCGAACGAAAAACGGCGCATCGAAAGGATGCGCCGAACCGTCGTCTGAAAACGGCACCGAAAGTCAGTAGAGGCAGTCGAGGTCAATGGTCTCGCCGCAGCCGCACTGGACCCGGATGCGGGTCACTTTGTCACCTTCGCGTTGCAGGGTGACGATCGGTTTGCCGTGAGCGGGATGGGATTCCTTGGCCTGCGTTGGCGTGCTGGCGGCGGGGACTGGGGAGGGGAAGGCTGGGGCGGTCGGGGCGGAGTTGCTGGGCGGTGGCGACGTCGGCGCCGGAGCCGGGTTGGGGGGGAGAGTCGGAACAAAGCCGCTCCGTTCCGCCGGCTTCGCCTCGGTCCGGGACCGCGTCGCGCCCGGGACGGGAGCGGTGATTCCGCTTTCACCAAAGAACGGAACAAAGGGTTCGGCAACACTCATGGGCTCGCTCAAGTTCAATCCTCTTCGGCGACCCGGACGCGCACCGCCACCCGGCGGTTGCTCGGCTCCTTTGGATCGCGGCCTTTCACAGGAATGGTGCCCGCAAAGCCGGCCACCTTGGTGATCTGCCGGTCGGGAATTCCGTTGGTCATCAGCAGCCGTCGGGCGGAGTTGGCGTAGTCGGCGCTCAGTTCCCACTCCCCGTAGTCGGCTTTGGGGCACTCGACCCCCATCTCCGTGTGACCCTCCAGTTCGACGCGGAAGGTGTTCGTAAACCGCGCCAGATCCCACGCAACCGTATTGAAAACCCATTTGCCATAGGCCGTGAAATCGGCCCGCCCCTTCTCGAAGATCGGCTTCTTGTTCCGGTCAAAGAAGGAGACGCGAAAGCCATCGGCCAGCATCTCGAGGCTGGTCGAAGCCTCCATCGGGTTTTCCTGGTTGTTCGGCAGCGAAAGGAGCAGGTCGTTGGCGATCTTTCGGAGAATGTTGAGCTCGACTGCGGACGAGGAATCGAAGTTCCCCTTGGAGCCTTTTAAGTCCTGCACGTCCTTTGATTGGATGATGCCGCTTGCACCGGGCACCGGCGAGGCAAACGGATGCCGGAACGCCCGCTCGACGGCCTCCTTGATCTTCTGGTCCTGGGCAGTCAGCCACAGCACCAGGAACAGGGCCATCATCGCGGTCACGAAGTCCGCGTAGGCGACCTTCCAGGCGCCGCCGTGATGTCCATGTTTGCCTTTGGCCATAGCTGAAGTGAGGTGGGGCTACTTCGCGCCTTTGAGCATGGATTCCAACTCCTCGGACGTGGGCTTGATGTCCGACGTCAGCCCGCGGCGGGCGAGCTCGACGGCCATGATCGGAGCCATGCCGTTCACAAAGCCGATCACGGCCTTGGTGATGCAGCGGATGTAGGTCATCTCGGCCGCCCCGGCGAATTCCATGGCCACGGCCAAAGGATTCAGGAAGCCGTAGGAAACAAGAATTCCGAGAAACGTGCCGACGAGCGCCGCGGCCACGTGGTGACCGATCACGTCCGGCGGACCACCGATTGAGGCCATGGTGATCACGATGCCGAGCACGGCGGCCACGATCCCGAAACCGGGCATGGCGTCGGCGGCCTTGGTCAGGACCGACACGGGCTGGTGGTGCTCTTCCTCCATCGCGTCGAGTTCGATCTGCAGCAGGTTGTCGAGCTGGTCGGGCTTCACCTTGCCATCGATGATCGGACGCAGCGCACCGCAGAGCAGTTCAATGGCATGGTGGTTTTTGGCGAGCGTGGGATACTTCGAGAAGATGCTGCTCGAGGCCGGGGTCATCACATGCTCCTCCAGGGCGACCATGCCGTTGCGGCGGCCCAGCATGAAGAGTTCGTAGAGCGCCTTGAAGAGCTCCTCGTAGGCCTTCTTCGTATAGGGCGAACCCTTGAGGCACCCCAAGACCTGGGTGACCAGCCCCTTGAGGACCCGCATGGGGGCCATGATGATCATCGCACCTGCGGCCGAGCCGAGGATCACGACGTATTCCGAGGGCTGGTTCAGCGCCATGATGCTGCCGCCGGCCATGACGAATCCGCCCAGCACGGCGAGCAACACCACAATGGAACCGATGATGACGAGCATGCGGCGGAGGGGTTGTGGGCTTAGGCGACGTCGTCGAATTCCAGTTCGTCAACGTAGGCCCGGATCGCCAGCACCGCCTGGGAATGGATCTGGCAGATGCGGGATTCGGTGACGCCGAAGACTTCGGCGATTTCCCGGAGCCGCATGTCTTCAAAATAGTAGAGGGCGAGCACCTTTTTCTGCATCTCGGGGAGGTGGCTGATCCGCTCGGCGATGACCCGGCTGAGTTCGCGTCGCGAGGTGGCTTCCACCGGATCTTCCTGGGATTCGTCGGCGATCGATTCGTAGCGCGAGGAATCGCTGTCGCTTTCGCCATCGGGACCGGGAGCGGAGTCGAGGCAGACAAACGTAGCCGGACGAATCTCCTCGAGGAGGTCTTCGTATTCGCGGGGCGAAAGGTCGAGCGCCCGGGCGACCTGGGCCGGAGTCGGCACTTCGCCGTGCTTCTGTTCCAGCTCCTGGATGGTGGTCTGCACGCGGCGCGCCTTGTCGTGGACGGAGCGGGGCACCCAGTCGAGCCGGCGCAGCTCGTCCAGCACCGCGCCGCGGATGCGGACGCGGGCATACGATTCGAAGGAACTGCCGCCCTCGGGGTCAAAGTTGCGGACGCCATTGAGCAGACCGACCAGGCCGGCGCTGTTGAGGTCGTCCAGATTGACGTGAGCGGGCAGGTTCATGGCGATGCGGCCCACCACGGTTTTCACCAGGGGCAGGTAGCGCTCCACCAGCTCCGATTCCGCGGCGCTGCCGGCTTCCACGAAGCTTGGGCGGCGGACAGGGGTGGCGGGCTTACGGTTCCGTCCGTAGGTCTTTTGGATTGGTTCGGCTAGCGCAGTCATGGGGATTCTGGCTTGGATTGGGGGTTAAGGGCGGGGGAGTCAGTTGCGTTGCTGGCGGGCGAGACGGTCGGCGTGGGCTTCGTGAATGTTGCGCACCCAGACCTGGCCCCACCAACGCATCAACCAACCGGCGGCGAGGGCGGCAACACAGGAACGCCAGAGGACGGTCGAGTCTTCAGCCGACTGAAGTCGGCCAATTATGATCCCGGCTGCGAACCCAACCATCCCTCCGATGAGCATCAGTTTCTTCATGGTTTACCCAGTGTTGGAAACCCATGAGCAGATGGTTTGCCAGCTTTCGTGGCGTGGCGTGGACGGCGGAATATCGGCCTAAATCCCCGCAAATTGCCGGGAGAATATCTTCTCGGCAGAAGCCGGGAAAAATTCACCCGGAATATTTTGCCCGGCACCCAGGAAGCGCAGCGGAAGATTTGTCCCAAGCGCGAGATTCCAGAGTTTGCCCCACCGGGTTTCCTCGTCGAGGTGAGTGAGGCACAGGTCGGTCACGCCAACGCGGGCAAAAGCCCGGACCTGCGCCAATTGCAAGGGCACCTCGTAGGCGGCATTCAGGGCCAGATGAATCTGGGCGCCTGGAATCGCGGCCAAGGCACCGGCCAACGACTCCAGCGCCGCTTCGTCGCGCCAGGCCACGCCGGGCAGATCCACAAACGAGATGGTCGCCGCGTCAGCCTCGTCCGCGCCCCGCCAGAAACGGGCGACGGACACGCCGAGGATTTCCCCGTAGACGCTGAGGGCCTCGGCGGTGTTGGCGGTGTTGCCATCCAGGCGCCAGACGTGCGCGGGGCGGCCTTCCAGCAGCACCGTCTGCGCAAGCCACTTGCAGAGCGCGGTGGTCTTGCCGGAACCCGGTGCGCCGACAAACACGTGCGGGCGGCGCGGATCGGCGATGAGCTCCGGAGCGGGGCGCCACAGCCGCGCCAGGACGGCTTGAGCTTCGGCCAGTTCCTCGCCGAGCGTTCCGGCGGAACGCGTGCCCCGCGTGGATTCACATTCTTCCGCGATGCGTCGGGCATGACGGGACTCGAGTCCGGCGCGTTCCAGGAGCTGGCAGAGACGATCCGGACCGTGGCCGAGCCCGATTTCCGTGGGCG
>JAYUSF010000225.1:0-14868 GCA_043755815.1 Verrucomicrobiota bacterium | reverse complement strand
GAAAGCGCGGTGTGTCGGAGCGATTCTCATGGAAGCGGCTTGGGTCCGGGGCCTATCACCCAGGACGTTACGGCTTGCGGGCAGGATAGTGACATTGTTCCCCGAAGTAAGCAGGAGTTGAGCCGGAGCCGACGCAGGTAATCGGCAGGCGGCGGACGGCCCAGCCCGCGCTATTCCCGGCGTGTCAGCCGGATGGAATCTCGGGCGAACCACGCCTCGCCGGAGCTGGCCCGGAGTTCGAGGCTGAGTTGCGTGGGCTGTTCCGGCCCGCCGCCGGAGAACTCGACCGCCAACGTCTGCCAGGGAGTGGAATTGGCCGGGCCGGTCGAGCTTGGCGCTTCGCCGGAAACCCGCACCGCTGCGCCCTGGGTTCGCCCAAACGGGAGCGGCCTGACTCCGCGCGTCATGGCCCGGGCCTCGAACCGATAGCGGCCGGCGGGCAGTTCGACCTTCACGTGCCAAGCCACGGTAGCGGCGCTGCTGACGGCCAGGTGGAACGACGGAGGCGGGTCCGGACCGGGGAACACGTCCAAGGTTGCACCGGTCGGACTGGAATCCGGGGTCCAGTCGGTGAGCGGCACGCTTTCACCCGGAGCGAGATTCAACCGGTGCGATTCCGCGAGTTGCCGCTGAAGCGAGGCCGCGCGGGCAACGATGCGCTCTGCCAGCCCCGCTGAGGCGAGTCGAACTTCCTTCCACTCGCGGGCGGACAATGCCGGACGGAGCCGGTGCGCCAGCTCGCGCACGCGGTTCGTCAACACCGGCACATCCAGCAACTGCGGTAGCAGCGCCCGGAAACGGGCCTCATACTGCCGGTTGCCCTCGGGCGTCTCCATGACCGCGCGGGCAACGGCGCCGGCCATCTGCGGCTTGCCGGGAAGTTCCGGGGCCGCGAAAAGCTGGTCCATGCCGTGGGGCAGGAACCAAACCCGTCCGGAACCGGATTCAAACGTGACGCGATAGTTGTTTCGGGCCAGCGAATAGCCGTCGCGATGCGCGAGGATTACCTCCGCCGCCATGAAGGTGAGGAAACGGCCGGTGTCGAGGTGCTCCGCCAGCCTTTCCCAGCGCGCGGTGAGATCGGGTTGCATGCACGTGCGGACCAGTGAATCCAGATCGATCGCCGCGGCGCCGGGCGGGAACCGGGCAGCGACGCGCAGCGGGCCCGCGACGTCGGCCCCGCGTTCCGGTTCGAAGAGGGTTCCTCCCTGCGGCCCCAATTCGCGTTCCAGGAATGATGGGGTGAACCCTTCCTTCACCACGTAAAGGCCGAGGTTCCGCCCATTCAGGCTGACTTGGCCGTGGGTGATTTGCGGCGAAGGGATTCCAACCCGGCCAAACAGTTCTCGGCCCAACTGTTCGCACAGCCGGCTGGGATCTTCAGCGGAGTTGTTCAGATGAACTTTGCTGATGCCGCCGACGGTTTGACCGGCGATGAAGCGGTCGAAGTCCACGGTCAAACTGGGCCGAGCCTCGAGCGCCTGAAAGCTGCCGGTTGAACCTTTGAGATGGATTCCGACCACCAACGGCGACCCGTCATCAATCCGGATCGAGGCGCGAACATATTCACGCGGATGTTCCGCCAGCGAACGGCCGGCCGCCTGGCTCAGTTGGAGTCGGATTCGATGAACGGGAACCGCGGCCGGGTCGAAGAGCGGGAGGGTTCCCGCGACGATGGAAAACGTGGCCAGCAGCGCCAACGCGAGGAGAAACGGCCGGAGGGTAGCTGACGGCCGGCCATTCACGTCAGGGCGCGGTGCGGGCCGGTTCCGCAGCGGCGGGACGCTTGAACAGGACCAGCGAGTTGGCTCCGGGCCGTTCGCGGCCCTCGGACGGGCTGTTCACGACCTGGCCAAGCACCCACATCGTCGCCGAGCCGCCGCCATCGAAGTTGAGCGCTTCGTCGCAACCCAGTTTCACGAGGTAGCCGGCGAGCTCCGGGAACGTCATCCCCACCGAAGTGCTCTGGCGGCCGTCCACTTCCACGAGGTAGATGTGGTCCTTGTTCCAGCCGATCGCCGAGCGGGGGTGCCGAAACTGGAGCCCGGACCATTCCCACGGCCTGCCGCGGCGCACCAGCGTGGGGCCGCCGCCGATGGCTGTCGTGATGCCGGACAGGTCGGGAACCGTGCCGGTTGAGAACGAGACTTCGGCGCCGGCGGCAACGGCGGCGGTGCGGGCGGCCAGCTTGTAGCCGAGCGAAAGCACGAGCGAGTCGCGGCTGAGCGGCGTGTCGCCGGTTTCGCGGACTTCGCGGACCCGGGCGCGGAAATGCTGGCCCACGCGGAGCGGAAGCCACGGTTGGGCCGGGATCGCCTCCAGGATGATTTCGCGCCCGCCACGGGTCCGGGTCGAAGTGCCATTGGCCGCGGAATACAGCACGGCACCGTCATGGGGCCGAAGTTCGTTCAGGCCGAACGCCGCGGAGCCGCCGTCGGGAAAAACGGCGCGGAACAGCGACGTCACGTTGGTGGAGTGCGGATTGCCGGCGGCATCGAACCACAGGCAGGCATGGCCGGTCGGGCCGCTGATGAGTTCGCCGTTGCGGACCTGCAGGTCGCGGGGATCGCCGACGTAGTTCCGTTCGTCGTTGTAGAAATCGGCATTGAGAGCGGCAACCGGGGTGCCGAGTTCAGCCGGCAGGGACTTGAGCTGCTCCGAGAGGGTGCTCATGCCGATGGCGTCGCCGCCGCCGAGGGAGGAGCCGAAGACGTAGTCCTGGCGGGCCCGGTCGAGCTTCACGAGGTGAACCGACCAGGGAAACTCGGGAACGACGTCGTGGAGATAGCTCAGGCCGCGCTCCGAGCGGGCAGGGGAGTTGGTTGTCCCGGCCTCGGCGATGGGGCCGAAGAGCGCCGACACGATGAGCATGACCCACGGCCAAGGGTTGCAGACGGATGCCCTCCGAGGCGCGAATCGGACCCCGTCGCCAAGGGCGAGGGTTGACCGTCGGGCGGTGGATTCCACAGCGGGCATCGTGCGGAAGCTAAGCAGCCCGAGCGCCGGGGCAACCACGGAGGTGCGGTTCGGGTTTTGGAATGGAGAGTCAGAAGCGGCCATGGTCGGAGACGCGTTGATGGACAATACGCTCCGGGAACCGTTCGAGTTCCAACTTTCTGCATTGCGAGGGCTGCCGGCGGATAAGCAGCTCGGTTGGCGATCGGCCGCCGGAACCGGCGACTTGAGCCAGGATGGACGCGTCAGCTGATCCGCCCGCGCCCTATTTCGTGGTGCTGGCCTTGCGGACAATCACCAGCGAATTGGCAATCGGGCGTTCGCGTCCGTCACACGGCTGATTCCGGATTCCACCGCTGCACCACAACGTGGCGGATCCGCCGCCATCGAGGTTCATCGCCTCGTCGCAGCCGAGTTGGACGAGGTAGGCCGAAAGCTCTTCCAGTGTCATCCCGATTGAGCCCCGTTGACGACCGTCCACTGTCACCAGGAAGAAATGATCGCGGTTCCAGCCGATGGCCGACCGTGGATGCTGCTCAAGCATGGAGCTGGTCTGGTAATTCTCGTCGTCGGGCACCTCGATCTTCAGCGGTCGGCGGGCCCGCACCAGCGCGGGGCCGCCGCCGATGCCCATCTTTGCCCCACGCAGCCCCGGCATGGTGGCCGTGGAGATTTCAACTTCCGCCCCGACCGAAAGCGTCGGTCCTCGCTTCGCGAGACCGGACCCCAACGACAGCACCCACCTTCCAGGCTGGAGCGGGGAGTTGCCTTCGTCGCGCACTTCCCTGACGCGGGCCTTGAAGGTCGAGTCCAGCGTCAGCGTGGGCAAGGCAGTGCCGCCAATGGCTTCGAGCACCAGTTCCCGGCCGCCGTCCGTTCGGGTCGATTTGCCGATCGCCGGCGTGTAGAGCACGGCGGTGTTCGCCCTGCGCTCTTCGTTCAGCCCGAGCCTGGTCGGCGAGCCGTCCCGCCAACGAACCTCGAACTGGGAAAGCACGTTCGTAATGTGAGGCTGGCCGGCGGCATCCAGCCAGAAACTTACACCCTTGGGAGCGCTGATGAGTTCGCCGGAGGTGACCTGTAGCCCGCGGGTATCGCCGGCGAAGTTCCGTTCGCGCTGATAAAAATCGCCGTTCACCGCCGCCACCGGCTCGCCGAGCGCCCGGGGCATCTCGCGCAACTGGGCGGAAACCGAAGCCAGTCCCACCGCTCCGTTGCGCGCATGCACGGCTTCGAGCGACAGCGTCGGGTCGTGGCGGTCCACCCGAACGACGTGAATGGACCAGGGTTCGCGGAGCACCTGTTGGTTGGTATAAGCCAGCCCGGGGGCGACCACCGCCAAACCGGGAGCGGCGGGAGCTTCGGGCCGGCAACCGGCGACCGCCAGGACGGCGGACGCGAACAAGGCCAGACCGGGAAAACGCTCCGGCGGACGCTTCGGACGGGTGGGAACATGCGGCATTGGGCTCATGGTGAACGGCAGCGCGGAACCGTAGCGGGACCGGGGGCGGGCTGGCAAATTAGTGTCCTGCTGGCCCGGCGGACCGCGGGCTTGCCCCGGGGGTGGGTGTCCCGCACCGTCCCGCCCGCATGGAGTTGTTGAAGCAACTGATCGAAGTGATCCTGCACCTGCAGGATCACCTGTTCCAACTGACGCAGGACTACGGCGGCTGGGTTTACGGCCTCCTTTTCCTGATCATCTTCTGTGAAACCGGGCTGGTGGTCACGCCGTTCCTCCCCGGGGATTCGCTTCTGTTCGCCGTGGGCGCGTTGGCGGCCGACCCGAAGAGCGGCCTGAATATCTGGATCGCCGGGGGGCTGATGGTGATCGCGGCGATCTTGGGCGATACGGTCAATTACTGGATCGGCCGGTATGCGGGTGAACACCTCGCCCGGCGGTTTCCCCGGGTGATCAAGCCGGCCTATCTGGCGAAGACGAACGAGTTTTTCGAGCGCTACGGCGGCAAGACCATTGTTTTGGCCCGGTTTGTCCCGATCGTGCGGACGTTTGCCCCGTTTGTCGCCGGTTCGGGTGCCATGAACTATTCCCGTTTCATGCTGTTCAATGTGGTCGGCGCGCTCCTGTGGGTGGTGCTGATCCTCCCGGCGGGTTGGTTCTTTGGGAACATTCCGATCGTGAAGAAGAATTTCGAGCTGGTGGTCATCGGGATCATCGTGGTTTCGGTTCTGCCAGTGGTTTTCGAACTCTGGAAGGCGCGGCGGGCCCGTCCCTAGCGCGCGGAGCCGGGTTCCGGCCTTAACCCGTGGAATTCGTGGCGGCTGGACTGCCCTCCGGCTCACTGATTACTCGACAGTGGATACTGGTTTACCGTCCCTTCCGCGCTAAGCAACGGTGTGGGCTAACCTGATGCGTTTCGTCTTCCTAACCCTGGGCTACACTCCGGACCTCGACGGCGGCGGCTATCGCTATGCCACCGAGGTCGCCGAGCTCTTGGCGTCCCGTGGGCACGAAGTCCATGCGCTCTATCCCAATCCGGACGAAAAGCTGCCGGCCCGTGAGCGCCGGCGGGGAGTGGAATTGCATCGGCTGCCCCGTGGCGAAGGCGGTTTCCTGAGTCGCTGGTGGTCCGCCAACCGGGCCGCCCGGGTGCGCGTGGAAGAACTGCTCCGTAAATCAGACCAGCCGACGCTGCTGTTCTCCCACCACGCCTACCTGGAACCCGCGCTGCGCGGGCTGCCTTACGTCATGATCCTCCAGGGCCCGTGGGCGCTCGAACACCGGTTCGCGTTGCAGACGGCGGGGCGAAACTGGAGGCAGCGGTGGCTCGACCGGTTGGCGTGCGGGCTCATGGCCCGGACAGAGCGGCGCAGCTGTTCCGGCGCCCGGCATGTCTTCGTTGCCAGCAACTATTCGCGGCTGAAGCTGCGGGACTGGCACCCCGGCCTGAACGTGGACGCCGAAGTCATTGGCGGCGGTGCGGACTTGGTCCGTTTTCGTCCCCCGGCAGATCGGGCCGCGGTGCGCACGGGATGGGGGTTGGCCTCGAAGGATTTCCTTTTTCTAACCGTCCGGCGCCTGGACCCGCGCATGGGCTTGAAGCTGGTGGTCGATGCGTTCGCCGGGGTGGCCGCCGAATTCCCCAACGCCCGGTTGTGGCTCGCCGGTCGTGGCCGGCAGCAGGCCGAACTGGAGGAACGAATCCGCGCGAACGGATTGGGCGACCGGGTCCGGCTCCTGGGCTTTGTGCCGGAAGAACGGTTGGCCGATCTTTATTCGGCGGCGGATTGCGTGCTCATGCCATCGCTGGACTTGGAAGGCTTCGGCCTGGTCACCGCGGAGGCGCTGGCCTGTGGAACTCCGGTCGTCGCCTCGCGGGCCGGCGCCAATGCCGAGGTGATCGAAGGGCTGGGCGCGCAGTTGCTGTTTCCCGCGGGGGACGCGCCGGCGCTGTCGGCCAGAATCCGCGAGATCCTTCGCGAGCCGGCCTCGCTGCCCGGTCGTGAACGCTGTGTCGCCTACGCCCGGGAGCAGTTTCGCTGGGATCGTCCGGCCGAGGCCTGCGAACGCGCCTGCATCCGCTTTGCGGTTCCGCCGGGGAGGACGGCCCGATGAGGATTCTGGAGCTGGGGAAATTCTATGCCCCGGAGCGGGGCGGCATCGAAACGCTGCTGCGCTCGTGGTCCGAGGGCTTCGTCCGGCTCGGGGCGGAAGTGGACTGCGTCGTGGCCCATGGGCCGCAGACGCCGGGATCGAGGTGGCGAACGTTTCGGGAGACCCGGGCCGGAGTCCGGGTCCACCGGCTGCCAAGTCCACGGGAACTGTTCGGCGTTTCGCTTTGTCCGGCCTATCCGGGAGCAGCGCGACGTTTTCAGCCCGACCTCGTGCACGCGCACTTCCCGAATCCGCTGGCCGACTTGGCGTGTGTGCTCGCTCCGGCCCGGACTCCGGTGGTGCTGAGCTGGCATAGCGACATCGTCCGGCAAAAGGCGTTGATGCGGGTCTACAATCCGTTGCAGCAAGCCCTGCTGCGCCGGGCGACCAAGATCGTGGTCGCAACCCCGTTCCATCTCGAATACTCGGCATGGCTGGGGCCCTACCGCGACAAAGTCGAGGTGATTCCGTTCGGGTTGGATCTCAACCGCTTCTTGGCCACCGACCCGGCATCCCCGGAGGTCCGGGAGTTGCGGGCGCAGGCCGGGGGCCGCTTCATCCTCCTGAATGTTGGCCGGTTGGTGGGCTACAAAGGGCAGAAACATGCTGTGGCGGCTTTGCCGTCGCTGCCGGAGGCCGAACTTTGGTTGGTGGGCAATGGCCCGTTGGAAGCTGCCTTGCGGCAGCAGGCGGCTGCCTTGGGGGTGGCGGATCGGCTCAGGTTTTTTGGCGATGTCGCCGATACCGAACTGCCACGGTTTTACCAGGCCTGCGATGTGTTCGTGTTTCCGTCGGAAACACCCAATGAGGCGTTTGGCCTGGTGCAAGTGGAGGCGATGGCCTGCGGCAAACCGGTCGTCGCTTGTAACCTGAGGTCGGGCGTGCCATATGTCTGCCGCGATGGCGAAACCGGCCTCCTCATCCCTCCGGGTGACAGTGTTCGGTTGGCCGCGGCGATCCGGAAGCTGATGTCCGACAAGGGGTTGGCGCAAAGGTTGGGCGAGCAGGCACGGCAACGGGCCCTGCAGGAATTTGCCGAGTCCGTGATGGTGGAGCGTTACATGAAACTGTTTGAGAAACTGCTGGCCGTTGGCCGCCCATGACGAGCTACAAGACATACCTGCTGATGCTGTTCATTGCCGCGATGGGAGCCTTTTGGCTGACCCCGTTCGCGGCGTGGCTGGCACATCGGATCGGGGCGATTGATCTGCCCAATGCGCGCAAGGTGCATGCCCGGCCAACTCCCCGTTTGGGCGGCGTGGCGGTGGTGCTCGGTTTCTGCCTGCCCTGGGCGGCGCTATATCTCCTGCGCAACCCGGTTTCACTGGCCTTTCAGAATTACGAGACACTGTTTGGCACCCTGATTCTCGGGGTTTTCGCCATGTTGGCCCTGGGCATCTATGACGATTGCAAGGGAGCGGACGCCTCCAAGAAATTCATCGCCCAAATCCTGATTGCGGTCGGGCTCTGGTTCGGAGGGTTCAAAATTCAGGGGATCGACAACCCGTGGGGGTTGGAGCCATTTCAGGTCGGCGTTTTCAGCCTGCCGATTACCGTGCTTTGGATTGTCGGCGTGACGAATGCGATCAACCTCCTCGACGGCATCGACGGCCTGGTGGCCGGGGTGACTGCCTGCATTGCGCTGTCGCTGGCGGTGATCAACACGATTTCGGGCAACGTCGTGGTGACGCTGCTGACCTTGGCGCTGGCGGGCGCGTGCCTTGGATTTCTCGCCTACAACCATGCCCCGGCCCAGATCTTTCTCGGCGATTCCGGGAGTCTCACCATCGGCTTGGTGTTGGCCTGCATTGGGGTGATTTCCGTCTTTAATCAGGGGACCGGTGCCGCCAGTCCGATCTTAACCGTGCCGCTGATCCTCTTCAGCCTGCCCCTGTTCGACACGTTGCGGGTGATGGTTCTCCGAATGGCCCGAGGCGTATCGGTCTTTCAGGCCGACCGCACGCACGTGCATCACCGGTTGCTCGATCTCGGTCTGAACCACCGTCAGGCGGCCTGGACCCTTTACCTGGTCGCGGGCTCAACCGGTCTGCTGGCGATCGTGCTTTCGCTGTTGGACGGCGTGCAACAGGTCATCGTCAGCGCGGCGTTTGGTGCGGTCGCCACCGGGCTTTACTGGATTTGGCGCATCCGGGTCCGACGGCTGAGCGAAACCGAGGCCAAGCCCAACTGATTCCGTCCCGTGATGACGCTTGAATCCGGTGTCGCCTGGCTTTTGGAGGCGATGGCTCCGCTCCCGGCCGAAGCAGTTCCCTTGGGCGACGCCGGCGGGCGGGTTTTGGCCGAAGCGGTGACCGCGGCCACTGATCTCCCGTCCTATGATAATTCGGCCATGGATGGATTTGCCGTCCGTTCGGCCGACGCCGGGACGGGTTCGCGGCTGAAACTCATCGGTTCCGCGCCGGCGGGCCGCCCTTTTTCGGGCGAAATCACGGCCGGAACCACGGTGCGGGTCTTCACCGGCTCACCGTTGCCGCCCGGTGCGGATGCGGTGGTGATGCAGGAGGACACCCGGTGTTCCGCCGACGCTGAATTCGTGGAGGTTTCCGACGGGGTAAAGCCTTGGGAGAACGTCCGCTTTCGCGGCGAAGACGTGCGGAGTGGAACCTTGCTCGCGCCCTTGGGCCAGATCCTGACACCGCAGTTGCTCGGTCTGCTGGCGGCCCAAGGGGTCTCGACGGTTCCGGTCACCCAACAGCCCCGGGTAGCGTTGCTTCCCAACGGCTCGGAGTTGGTTGCCGTGGGGGCGGAGCTGGCCTTTGGGCAGGTTTACGAATCCAACACGGCGGCGCTGCGGGAACTCCTCTCGCGATCCGGGGCTCAGGTGGTCTCTCTCCGCCCGCCGCCAGATGATCTGGACTCCGTCGCGAAGAGTCTCCGCGACGGGTTTGACCGCGCCGACGTGGTGATCACGATTGGCGGAGCTTCGGTCGGGGAGCATGACCTGATTCGGCCGGCCTTTGCCCGGTTGGGAGGGAGCTTGGAGTTTTGGAAACTGGCGTTGAAACCCGGGAAGCCGTTCTTCTTCGGAACCTGGGGTGGGAAGTTCCTTTTGGGACTCCCGGGAAATCCCGTGTCCGCCTTCGTCACCTGCGTGCTCCTCGTGTTGCCGGCGCTGAGAAGACTTCGGGGAGAAGATCCGGCGCTGCGGACGACCGCCGGGGTCTTGGCCGAGCCAATGACGAACCCGGACCGGCGCCGCCATTTCGTGCGGGTCATGACCGACCGCGACGGCCGAGTCCGCCCCAGTGGACCGCAGGCCTCACACCTGCTGCGGTCCCTCGCGGCGGCCGATGGGTTGGTCGATCTCCCCGCCGGGGCGACGTTCGAAGCGGGCCGCATTGTGCCCGTGATTCGCTGGTGACTTCCGTCCGTTGCGGGTTCGCGGTAGCCTGCGCCATGTCTTCGTTCACTCCGCCGCCGCGCGTCAACGTGCTCGGGGTCGGCATATCAGCCCTGAATCTCGATTCCGCGGTGGCGGGCCTCGCTGCCGCGCTCACGGCGGGCCAGAAGGGTTATGTCACGGTCACGGGAGTCCACGGAGTGATCGAATCCCAGGCGGACGACGCCCTCCGGCACATCCATAACCGCTCGCTGCTGAGCACGCCGGACGGCATGCCGATGGTCTGGCTGGGACGGCTCGCGGGCCATCGGACCATGGGCCGGGTTTACGGTCCCGAACTGATGGAGCGCATCTTTGCCTGGACGCAGACCAGCGGTCACACGCACTACTTTTTTGGCGGCGGGGAAGGGGTGACCGGTGAACTCAAAGGGCGGCTGGAAGCGCGGTTTCCAGGAACCCGGATTGTGGGCACGTGCACGCCTCCTTTCCGGCCGCTGACCGAGGCCGAATTCGGCGCGCTGCAGGCGGAGGTCAGCCGCCTCAAGCCGGATTTTTTCTGGGTGGGCCTCAGCACGCCGAAGCAGGAGCGATTCATGGCGGCGCACCTCGGCCGCCTGGAAACCAAAATCATGATGGGGGTCGGGGCGGCCTTTGATTTTCACGCCGGCCGTGTCCGGCAGGCGCCCCGCTGGGTGCAGCGGAGCGGCTTTGAGTGGCTCTTCCGGCTCTGCCAGGAACCCCGTCGCCTCTGGAAGCGTTACCTCCGGAACAATCCGCTGTTCCTCTGGAAGGTCGCGGGCCAATGGCTGGGGCTGCGCCGGTATTCGCTGGATTGACCCCGGCGCTTCCAACCGGGGCCGGGTCGCCAAGCCTTATTGCCGCAATTCCCTGATGAGGTCCAATTCTTCAGGCCGCAGTTTGGCCGGATCCAGCGACCGGGCCAGCCGGCGGGCGGGCTCGCGTTGGTCGTTGGCCGCGAGGATGGCCGCATAAACGGCTCCCCGTTGGGGAACTTCCTTGATCCATTCGGACCCGATGGCCTCGATGCGCGCGAGGGACGACGGGTGCTCGCCCAGGCGGTGCTCAACCAGGGCCAGCGCCAGCGCGGCTTCGGGATCTTTGGAGTTCTGGCCCGCCAGGCGGAGCAAGTCGGCTTTCGTCCGCGGATTGGCGTCGTTGAGCAGGGCGGAAAAATAGGCCTGCATGATGGCGATGTTGCGGTCGCCCGGCAGATAGCTGGCCAAGTGGCCGGTGGTGTCCCTCAGCGTTCGCGTGTCGTTCATCCCATTTGCGAGGCGAAGGATGTTCCGCCCGGCCTCCACCGTCGCGGGCGGCCAGTTCATCAGGCGACGATAGGCCGAGACCGCCGCGGCGGCCTGCCCGAGCCGTTCCGCATAACCCGCCACAAACCGGAGCCGGGCGGGATTGTTGCCGGCGGCGACCAGGGCGTTTTCGAAATGTCCGGCCATCTGCTGCGGTTTGTTTTCCTTCTGGGCCGCCATCGCCCGCAGGCAGTGGAGCATGAAGGCCTCAACCTTGGTGGTGTCGAATTCCAGGACCCGCTTCACCTCGGCCAGCTGTCCGGTTTCCAGCAGGGCCTGCAGGCGCCCCGTCATCAGGATCGGATCCTTTTCCCCCACGTTTGCGGGCAGGACATCCAGCACCCGCTTGGTTTCGCCATTGTCCGCCAACCAGCCGGCGGCCAGCGCGAGCTGTCGCGTCGTTCCGTCGTCCGTCACGGCCTTGATCAGCGCGTTGATCAGTTCGGATTTTTCGGCCGGGTGTAGCTTGATGCGGAGGGCATAGGCGGTGACGAGCTGTTCCGGCCGGTTCTCGATCTGCTTCAACAGCACGAGGTTCTCCCCCTGGCTTAGCCCGGGGCTCATCGCCAGGCTGTCAATCGCTTCCCACCGGCGCGGGCTGTTGCCCAACGCAATGCCCCAGAGCAGTCCTTGGCCTTCGCGGCGTTCCGCTTCGTTTCCTCCCGCCAGGAGCAGTCCGGCGAGGGCGAACTCCGCCTCCTCATCGCCCGGTGCCGCCGAAACCCACCGCCGCGCCGCCGCCAGGGCTTCACGGGCACTTCCCACGGCCTTGGCATGGATCACCGTCAGCCGGAGCACCTTGGGATCGATTTTGTTCGTGGCGACCAGTTTCTGGAGCAGTTGCGCGGAAAGATCCGTCCGGCCCAACCCGACGGCGAGCCGGGCGTATTCGATCTGATCGTCCAAGGACAGTCCCAACTGGGTCTCGGTCGACTGCCAATAGCCGATTCCCGCCGGGTTGCCGATCTCGGTGCAGTAGCGGGCGGCCAGCCGAACGACCCGGGGCTCCTCCGGAGCTAGGCGCAGGGTGGTCTGGACGACCCGGCCGACCTGCACCCAATCGTTGGTGGCCGCCGCCGCCTCGCCTTTCGTGACCATGGCGAGTGCCCGTTGCGACTTGAACCACCGATACGCCGGCCGGGCTCCCACGAGTCCAAACAGGGCGATCCCTCCCAATATGACCAAAAGGAAAAAGAACCGCTTGGACGTGTCCCGCATCTGCCCGAACTGCTCGGCCGTCTTCTCGTCCTGGGGATTGATGAGTTTCATTGGGCTGCCTGACTGTAACCTGGGGCGCGCGGATTCTCGGCCGTGCATCCCTGCACCGGGGAGTTTCGCCGCCGACTGTTCCGCACCAAAGCGCAGGTGCCGGTTCAGTTCAAGTTTGAAGCGACATTCCTGCCTCCGCCGGGCGCAACTTGTCATCGTGGTTGAAAGTTCATCGCGACGGAACCCTCCTGGGTGGCGCGAAGCTCCGGCGGAGCCGGTGGGACCCACTCGCTCGGCCGGAGCCTCGCGCCACCGGACCCAGCCCGCGTGGCGGGCTCGCAGCCACGATGAAAAGTTGCGCCCCGAGGTTGGGTCCGGTTGGAAACTCCGCCGCCAGTCCCAGCGTAAATTGCGCGCCCTGCCGAATTCTCCCAACCGGTAGCGCCGCTCAGGCTTCGCCGATCGCCGGGTTCAGGCAATCCGCCGATGGGCTCGCCGAGGGGACATGGGGCAACCGCTACTGTCTCAGTTCCTTGATCAGCTCCAGTTCCTCGGTCCGCAGCGTGGTGGGATCGATTGACCGGGCCAGCCGGCTCGCCGGCTCGCGCTGCCCATTCGCGGCCAGGATGGCGGCGTAAACGGCCGCCCGGCTGGGCAGTTCCTTGATCCAAGCATTCGGAATGGCCTCGATTCGGGCGAGGGCCGCCGGATGTTCCCCGAGGCGGTATTCCACCGCGGCCACGGCGAGGGCGGCCTCGAAATCCTTGCCGGCCTCGGTCCGTAGCCGCGGCAGGTCGGCCTTGATCCGCGAATCCACGTCGTTCACCAAGGCGGCCAGATAGGCATTGCGGATCGCGACACCGCGATCTCCCGGCAGGTAGTTCGCCAGTTGGCCGAAGGTCTCACGCAGGATCCGGGTATCGTTTGGTCCGGTCGCCAGCCGGATGATGTTTTGGCCGGCCGTCACGGTTGCCGCCGGCCAGTTCAAAAGCTTCTGATGGGCTGAAATGGCTGCGTTGGTCTGCCCAAGGTGTTCCGCATATCGCGCCACCGCCTGGAGTTTTCCAGGCTCCTTCGCCGCGGCCGCCATGGCACTCTGCAAATGGCCAACGACCATCTGGGGTTTGTTATCCTTTTGGGCTGCCGCCGCCCGGAGGCAATGAAGGACGAACGGCTCTATTTTCGCGGAGTTCAGTTCCAGATAGCGCACCGCTTCCGCCAATTCACCCACTTGAAGCAGCGCCTGAAGTCGGGCCGAGAGGAGGGCAGGGTCATTTTCCGCAACCTTTCGGGGCAGAACGTCCAGCACCCGTTTGATTTCTCCATGCCCCGCCAACCAGCCGGCCGCCCGCAGGAGTTGCTGCGGCGTGCCATCGGCGAGCGCGGCCTGGATCATTGCGTCGATCAAGGGTGACCGGTCTGGCGGTTGCAGGCGGATGCGGAGGGCATAGCCGGTGACAAGGTGTTCCGGCTGGTTTTCCACCTGCTTGAGCAGCACCCGGCTTTCGCCCTCGTTCAACTCCGGACTGGCCACCAGCAGTTCGACCGCGGGCGGCCGGAGTTTCCCCGGGCGCAGCGCCAACCCCCACAGCAGACCCCGCCCTTCACGGCGATCACCTTCGCTGGGCTGGCTGCAGAGCAACCGTCCCAAGGTGAATTCCGCCTCTTCATCACCCGGGGTAGCACTCACCCAGTCACGCGCCGCCTCAATGGCCGAAGCGGGTTGCCCAACCGCCTGCGCATGTCGCACCGCGAGGCCGAGCACCCGGGGATCCATCCGGTTCGTGGCGACCAATTCCTGGAGCAGTTGGGCCGAAAGATCCGTTCGCCCCAGCACGAGGGCCAGGCGGGTGTAGTCCAGCCGGTCTTCGAAGGTCAGGCCAAGGGTTGCCCGGGTCGTTTGCCAGTAACCCAATCCGGCCGCGAGGTTGGTCGCCGAACAGTAGCGCGCCGCGAGCCGGATGACCCGGGGTTCGGCGGGCGCCAGGCTCAGGGTCGTCTTAACCACGCGCCCCACCTGTTCCCATTTGCCCAGAGCCGCCGCCGCCTCGCCTTGGGTTACCATCCCCAAGGTGCGCTGGGCCCGGAACCACCGATAGGCGGGGCGGGCGCCCACGCCGACGAGCAGCGCCAGCAGACCAAACACGCCAAGGAGACGGTAGAAGCGTTGCGCGGACTGCCGCCGTGCGGTTGAGTTGGCCTCCAGATTGATCATAGATGGTCCCTGCCGATCCCAGTTGCAGACAGACTAAAAGCATGTCGGCGCAGCCACCAAGCAACAAGTGCCTGAACGATTGATTTCACCAATCCCAGGGCGTATTCACGAAGGAGGGCGGAGGTTGGGGCGGCGGGCAGTGACGGTGAAGAGGACGCGCCGGGCGTGGTCGGCGGCCATGACGGCGGCGAAG
>JAYUSF010000224.1:0-84293 GCA_043755815.1 Verrucomicrobiota bacterium | reverse complement strand
GCCGGCATGGTCCTCGTGCCGGCGGGCATCTATCGTCCCCTGTTTCGCAGCCCGGACGACCTCAAGGAGGTTCCGGTCGGCGGCTTCCTTCTCGACTCGGCGCCGGTGACCAACGGCGAGTTCCTCGAATTCGTCCGCGCCAATCCGAAGTGGCGGCGCTCCCAGGTGAAGCGCCTCTTTGCCGATCCGGCTTACCTTGCCCAGTGGAAGGGCGACACGGAACTCGGCCCGAACACCGAACCGCTCGCCGAACAGCCCGTCGTGAACGTCTCGTGGTTCGCCGCGAAGGCGTATGCGGCCTGGCGCGGCAAACGACTGCCCGCCACGGCCGAGTGGGAGCTTGCCGCCGGCGCCGGCTTTTCGCGTCCCGATGGAGCGGCCGATCCCGAATATCGCCGCGCCATCGCGCGTTGGTATGGCTCGCCCACGCCGCTGGTGCTGCCCGCCGCGCAATCGGGTCCGACCAATGTCTTCGGCCTCCGCAACCTGCACGGCCTCGTGTGGGAGTGGACCAGTGACTTCAACTCCGCCCTCATCACCGGTGACGCCCGGGGCGACACCGGCATTGAGCGCTCGCTCTTCTGCGGGGCGGGTTCGCAGGGCGCGAGCGACCGCAGCAATTACCCCGCGTTCATGCGGTTCGGCCTCCGCAGCTCGCTCAAGGCCGCTTACACCCTCCACAATCTCGGTTTCCGCTGTGCACAGGATGGGCCTGCGCGGACCCTTGCCGAAAACCCGTCGAAGCTGTGAAAACGAAGGACCAAGCTCCAATGACCAATGACCCAACCGTTCCTGTGCCGCCGCGTCTTGCCCCCTTGCTTTGCTCATTGGTCGTTGGTCATTGGCTATTCCTGAGCGCCTTCATCGCCGCAGGCGACTCCACCAATCTCCCCCCCTGCTGTCGCAAGGCGCTGACCAACGCCCCCTACTCGGACAAATCGTTGTTCCAGCTCGACTCGACGTGGACCTCCGACGTCGGCCGACCGGTCAAGCTGGGCGTGTTCCAGGGCCGGGCACAGGTCGTTGGCCTGTTCTTCACGCAGTGCGAATACGCCTGCCCGATCATCGTGCACGACATGCAGAAGATTCAGGCGGCGCTGCCGGAATCCCTGCGCGACCGCGTGGATTTCCTGCTGGTGAGTTTCGACACCGAACGCGACACGCCCGCCGCCCTTGCGGCCTATCGGCAGACGCACAAGCTGGGCACGGAGCACTGGTCGCTGCTCACCGGCAAGCCCGACGACGTCCGGGAACTCGCCGCCCTCCTCGGTATCAACTACCAGAAGGATGCCCGCGGGCAGTTCGCTCACTCCAACGTCATCACGATCCTCAACGCCACCGGCGAAGTCATCCGCCAGCAGGTCGGCCTGAACACCGGCCCCGAGGACTCGGTGAAGGCCTTGGAAAAGGCGTTCAAGTCCGCCCCATGAAAACTGCGCTGCCGCCCGCAACCGTGGGCCGGTTGCCCCGCAACCCGCTGGAGCGGCTTCCGGGGGAGGCCGCCCACCGTGCCATCCCGACTCCCGGCATCCGCTGGTCCCGGGTGCCACTGCTCGGCTTGGGCCTCGCCGCACTTGTGTGCGCCGTGCTGGGCGGTCTGGTCCGCCTGCCGGTTGAACTGCCCTTCGTGCGCACCGACTGGGTGCTCCTGCATGGGCCGCTGATGGTCTGCGCCTTTCTGGGCACCGTCATCTCGCTGGAACGCGCCGTGGGCCTGCCCGACCGCTGGCCGTATCTTGCCCCGCTCCTGATCGGGGCCGGCGGGGCGCATATCGTCACCGGCGGACCGCTGCTCTACGGCGTGCTGCAAATCGTCGTGGGCAGCGCGATCTTCTTCGCGGTCACGCTCCGGGTCATCCAACTGCGCTACGAACTGTTTACCGTGACCATGAGCGTCGGGGCGCTGGCCTGGCTCGTGGGCAACGTGCTTTGGCTGGCCGGCCAACCGCTGCCCGGCATCGTGCCGTGGTGGATCGGCTTCCTCGGGCTCACGATCATCGGTGAGCGGATTGACCTGAGCCGTTTCCAGAAAACGGAGCCGGCGGCCCGGCCTCTGTTTTATGTCTCCGCGCAGATCTTTCTCACGGGCATGCTTCTGACGCGGGTGAACGAGTTCCACGGCCAGCGCCTGATCGGTGTGGGCATGGTCGCCCTGGCGCTGTGGCTGGCACGGTTCGACCTGGCCCGGCGCACGGTCCGGCAACCGGGGTTGGCGCGGTTCATGGCGCTCAGCCTTCTGGGCGGCTTCGGCTGGCTGGCCGTCTCGGGTGCCCTGTTGGCGGGTTTGGCGCCGCTGACGGCGGGCTTCGCCTACGACGCAGCGCTCCACGCCTTCTTCGTCGGCTTTGTCTTCTCAATGATCTTCGGCCACGCGCCGGTGATCTTCCCGTCCGTGCTGGGGTTGACCGCCGTGTGGCGTCCCCGTTTCTACGTTCACCTCGGCCTGCTGCACGCCTCGCTGCTGCTCCGGGTGAGCGGTGACCTGTTGGAATCCGTTCCCCTCCGTCAATGGGGTGGAATCATCAATGCCGTGGCTTTGGGTGTGTTCTTGGTGAACACCGCGAGTGCAATCGCAGGGAACCTCGCCCGGAACCGGAGGAACCGGACGGTCAGGAGTGCGGGTGGCATTGCCGGTTCGAAGCCGACGTGAGGAGGTGCTAACTTCTCGGTGGAAGTTTCCGATCACCGGCGCCGGGCTCCCTTTGCTGTAGATACAGCCGCCAGAACTTCTGCCAGAAGCCGTCTTCCATGGGATGAAGCTTTGGGTAGCCGGGAACCACGCAGCCGCAATACGCCCAATCGCCTTGGCGCGACACCAGCTCAGCTCGAACCGGATTCAACAATACGTAGCTACGGGTCTCGGCGAAGGCATTCCTCCGCCGTTCGTCCTGCCCAAAGACATGATCATGCGCCTGCGGTTGAAAGCGGATAGGAGCCAGCAACGGTTCGAGATGCGTCCGCAGGAAGGCCATGCCGGTGAGTTGATCCGAATCGAAGCGCAGCCCCATCCAGATCAGATGCACATGATCCGTCATCACGCAGTAGGTCGGGCAGAACAGCCCTTCGCGGACCTGCGTGTGGAGGAGGAGTTCCCGGAAACGCAGATGGAATTCACCGTCCAGTCGGATGGCATTGCGGTCGTAGGTGGCCAGCGTCCAGTGGACCGCCGCATCGCCCAGATAGTATTCACGGGGCAAGCGCGGGAGGTAGTGGTCGCCAGTGCGCGGCACGCCCACTCCTGTAGGAGCCGACGCAAGGAGGCTCAAGCTTCGGTTTTCACCGCGGCGGACTGCTGAGAAATTCAGAGCCCCCTCACGTCGGCTCTCGCTGACCGCGGGTGCCAGCGACTTGAACTCAACGTTCCGCTTCATCCCGGCTGCTTTTACGCGTCAGCAGTCAGTGGCGGTCGCCGTTCCTTCCGATAATAATTCCGCACGCCGGCCAGTGGCGGGTGGTTTCGTTCCGACCACCGCCTTGCCAGAGTCGCGCTGTGAGGGCTATTGTCCGCCATGACAGACGAGGAACTGAAAGCGCTGGTGGCCAGCCTGGCAGTCAGCCAGCGGGAGACGGATCAGCAGATCAAGAATCTGGGCCGTGAGATTGGCGGCCTGAGCAACAAGTTCGGCTCGTTCACCGAGGGGCTGGCCTATACGTCCTGCAAACGCATCCTTCGGGAGAAGTTTGGCCTGGAAGCGGTGCATCATGAGGTCGAGGTCGAGCGGGCCGATGGACGCAACGCGGAGTTCGACATGATCGGCGAGACCAATGGCTCCAAGAACGAAGCCGTGGTGGTCGAGATGAAGAGCCATCTGCGGGACCGGGACATCGAGCAGTTCCAGCGGCAGCTCGGTGAATTCACGGACTACCTGCCCAAATACAAGGGCATGAAGGTCCACGGCCTCCTGGCCGCCGTATATCTGCCCAAGGGCATCCAGGAGAAAGTGGCGGAGGCTGGCCTTTATCTGGCGACCGGGGCGGACGAGAATTTCACCCTCGTGACCCCGGCAGCCGGATTCCAACCAGCGACGTTTGGTGGGTAGGCACCGCAGGTGGCCAGCTTCAGGCCAACGGCCTGAGACAGGATAGCCCAAGGCGACGCCTTGGGATCAGTCGCCCCATACGTGCCCAGCCCTGAATGGGCGTGACGAGAAACCCAGCCTGGTTTGTATCGCCCTTTCAGGGCTGGGCGGTTGGCTGACGGTCAACCCAGGGCGTTGCCCTGGGCTGCCATGTAACGCCCGCTTCGGGGCTGGGAGTTCGATGAATGGCTTTGGGGGCCGCGAGAAACTTCATTTAGCCAATCGCGCGAAACGACGCGTCGTCAGCCGTCGGCAGTTCATCGCCCAACAAGGGTGGCGCGTCAGGCACAGCGGCGAGCACACGAAGAAATTCCTCCCGGCTTGCGCGGCGGTCGCTGGAACCGCTTGCGAGGGATTGAATCTTCTCCTCCCGCGTCTTCAGGTTCTTCACCTTGGCCACCACCGCGCCCTCCGCGCACCGTTCGAGGCGGATGGTGTGGGTGGCGCCGAGTTCGAGGGCGCGCTTGAACTGCTTGTCGCCCTTCGCGGGCGTGAGGCTGTAATCCACGGCCTTGCCGGACTCCCGAAGTTCTTGGACCACCTTTAGTGAGGCCGTCCGCAAGGACTCGTCCTCGATGAGCACCACGACATCCACGGTGCTGGCGAAGGAGGGGACGAGCTTCCGCACCTTGAGCAGTTCGGCGAGCACCACGTCGCCCATGCCGAAGCCGAGCGCGGGCAGGTCCACCTTGCCTTCGCTGACCTGCTTCACGAGCTGGTCGTAACGGCCGCCGCCGGCGATCGCGCGGAACTCGCCCTTGCGGTCGAATGCCTCGAACACGATGCCGGTGTAGTAGGCGAGGCCGCGGATGACGCCGTAGTCCACCTTCACGAAGTCGCTGAGCCCGCGCGCGGCGAGGTTGTCGAGCACGGCCTGGAGTTCCGGCTCGGGCACGCTGGCGGCGATGAACTGGGTCACGTCCTCCAGCTTCACGCCGAGCGCGGCGAGTTTCTCGGCGCTGACTTCGGGCTTCTCGCGCTCGATCTTGTCCACGACCTGGTAGAACTCGTAGGCGCGCGCCGCATCGCCGCCCCGGGCGGCGAAGAAACGTTGCCACGCCTGCCGGCTGCTGAGGCGGATGACAAAGTCCTCATGGGTCAGCCCAAGCGAACGCAACACGTCGATAAGCAGGGCCACGATCTCGGCGTCGGCGCTCACGTCGGCCTCGCCGAAAATGTCGCAGTTGAGCTGGAAATGTTCGCGGAGGCGGCCCTTCTGCTGCTTCTCATACCGGAAGAGCTGGGGCAGCGAGAACCACTTGATGGGCTTTTTGTAGGCGCGTTCCGCCGTGGCGACCATGCGGGCGACGGTCGGGGTCATCTCGGGCCGCATCGACACGGCACGTTCGCCCTTGTCCGTGAAGTTGAAGAGCTGCGCGACGATCTCGGCGCCGGACTTGTTGGTGTAGAGTTCGAGCGGTTCGAGCGGCGGGCCGTCGTATTCGCGGAAGCCGTAGCGGCGGGCGGTCTCGCGCCAGCAGCGGAAGATGTGCTGGCGGAGGTCGCAGCTCCACGGCTCGTTGGCCGGGACGGGCTCGGGGTAGAAATCGCGAAAGCCGGGCAGGCGCTCCATCATGGTCGGCGGAGACTACGCCGACGGAGCGCAGTGGGGAAAGTCCCTGATGCGAATTTGGAAGACAGGAAAACAGGAAGAGGCCTTGAACTGGCAAATTGAGCGACTCATCTCCCTGGCCGTCTCCTCCGTCAGATGGAAGAGAGGAAGAAAACGGGCGGTGCTGAGATGCGGCCGACAGGAAGAAGTCTGTAGCTTCCTGCTTTCGTGCTTTCCAGATTGAGCCCCTGCTCGCGCTGCGCTTGGTCGGCCGTTGGTTTCACCACCAGGTGAAGTTCGGATCGGGTGCGGGCGAACTTTGCCACTGGTCCATCTGCGGCGGAAACTTGAAGTTCTCCACGTGGGCATCGCCGAAGAGCATGTTTTCGTAGCGCTTGCCCTTGTAGTTGTGCCAGACGGTCTGCTTGGCCCGGGTGTCGCGGTTGGCGTGCCACGGCCAGTCACCCAGGATGATCTTGTTGACCGGGCTCCGCGCGATCTCGGATTCCCGGATGGAGTTCCCCTGTGGGGTTCCCTTTCCGTTGGAATCACCGGTGACTTGCTGAACCCGAAACGCCGGGTTGGCCCACTCAATGAGGTAGCTGTTACCCCAGCCGGCGAAACAGGTTTTCACCTGGGTGTTCAGCGAATCGCCGGCGTCGGCGGGGCAGCGGAAAAGCTCGACGGCGCCGACATAGCGGTTGAGCGGGCGGTTTGTCTCCTGGGTTTTGCCGCCGTAGGAACCGGCGTTGCCGGTCACGTTGGCGTTCGTCCAATACTTGCCGCCGAAGTCACCCCAGCCCGAATGGACCGGATAAAAATCCCGGTTGTCGTCCGCGTAGAGCTTGAAGGCGATGCCGAGCTGCTTCTCGTTGCTGATGCATTTGATGCTCAGCGCCTTGGCCTTGGCGCGGGACAGCGCCGGGAGGAGCATGCCCGCGAGGATCGCAATGATGGCGATGACGACGAGCAGCTCGATCAGGGTGAATCCGGCGAGCCTCGGACGGGTGGGGGTTGGAGCCATGCGCTGCTTGTAGTCAAGCGGCGCCGGAACGCCAGCCGGCATTCCAACCGGATCACGTTTGGGGTGTCAGCCGCAGGACCGCCTCGCGCATCTCCTTGCCCGGTTTGAATTTCACCACGGCGCGAGGCGGGATCGGGACATCCTGGTCCGGCGCGTTCGGATTCCGGCCGATGCGGGCCTTGCGGACCTTGACCTCAAAGACCCCGAAGTTCCGCAGTTCGATCGTCTTGCCCTGGGTGAGGGAATCGGAAATGTGATCGAGGGTTCGCTGGACGACGTCGAGAACCTGCTCCTGGGTAAGCTTGGTCTCCTCCGCAATCGTCACCACCAAATCGCGCTTGGTCATAGGCTGGGTTGGGCTGGAATTGGAAATCTGAATCCGAGGGGGTGTCGTTGTGGTGTTGGTAAAAAGGTCCGCGGGGAAGTCAAGCGGGGTTTCCGAACACATCGGCCGATTGCAGAAGCGAACGGAGCCCCGGCTCAGCCCGTCCGGAGCTCAAAAATCTTCGCACCGGCCCCCCTTTGCTGTTCCACTCCGGGCGTCCGATGCTCCGCCAGCTTTCCATCTCCGAACTCACCGGGCGGCTCGCCCGCCGCGAGTGTTCCGCGCGCGACGCCCTGCAAGCCTGCCTTGATCACATCACGCGGGTTGACCCGCAGGTGAAGGCCTTCCTGAGCCACGATGTCGCCGACGCCCAGGCGCAGGCGGACGCTGCGGACCACGACCTCGCCGCGGGCGTGACCCATGGCGCGAAACCGCTGTTGGGCGTGCCGATTGCGCTCAAGGACGTGCTCTGTCATCTCGGCCAGCCGCTGAACTGCTCTTCGAAGATCCTCGGCAAGTTCGTCTCGCCCTACGACGCGACCGTGGTGGAGCGGCTGAAGGCGGCCGGCGCCGTCGTCTTCGGCCGGCTGAACATGGACGAGTTCGCCATGGGCAGCTCGACCGAGAACTCAGCCTTTTGGACCACGCTGAATCCGTGGGACACCAGCCGCATCCCCGGCGGTTCATCGGGCGGCTGCGCGGCCAGCGTCGCGGCGAGCGAATGTTTCGCCAGCATCGGCTCCGACACCGGCGGATCGATCCGACAGCCGGCTTCTCTCTGTGGCATCGTCGGCATGAAACCGACCTACGGCCTGGTGTCGAGGTTCGGCCTGGTGGCGTTCGCCAGTTCGCTCGACCAGATCGGGCCGTTCACCAAGGACGTCCGCGATTCCGCGACCGTGCTCCAGGCTATCGCCGGCCATGACCGGCGCGACTCGACGAGCGTGCCGCAGTCGGTGCCGGATTATGCCAAGGCTTTGACTGGCGATCTGAAGGGTTTGCGGGTCGGAATCGTGAAGGAATTCAACCTCGGCGGCCTTGATCCCGAAGTGGACTCCGCGGTAAAGGCGGCGGTGAAGCAGTTGGAAGCGCTCGGCGCCGAGATTGTCGAGGTGTCCCTGCCGCACAGCGACTACGCGGCGGCGACCTATTACATCATCGCGCCGGCCGAAGCCTCGGCGAACCTCGCGCGCTTTGACGGCATCCGCTACGGCGCGCGGGTGGACGGGCGTGATCCGGAGGAGCTGAATGCCAAAACGCGCGGTGCCGGCTTTGGTCCGGAGGTGAAACGCCGCATCATTCTCGGCACCTACGTGCTGAGTTCCGGCTACTACGACGCCTATTACCTGCGCGCACAGAAGGTCCGGACGCTCATCCGCAACGACTTCCTGAAGGCGTTTGAACAGGTAGACGCCATTGTGTCCCCAACAGCGCCGACGCCGGCCTTCAAGGTGGGGGAAAAATCCGGCGATCCGTTGCAGATGTATCTCAGCGACATCTTCACGATCTCCTGCAACCTCGCGGGCATCTGCGGCATCAGCGTGCCGTGCGGTTTCACGCGGTCGCCAAAGCTGCCCATCGGCCTGCAGATCCTTGGCAAACCGTTCGGTGAGGAGACCATGTTTCGCGTGGCCCACGCCTATGAACAAAGCACGGCGTGGCACCGTGAACGCGCGCCGCTGGCGTAGTGGTCTGGCAAACCCGCCACCATGAATCCGGAGCGGAGAAACGAGCTGGCGCTCGCGGTGATCGCCTGGCTGGTCACGGCCTTGGGCATCCTGACGGCGCTCTTCATCGCCTTCGGGCATGAACGCCCGGACGGGGCGGCTCCCGCGGGCGACGAAGTGGCCTTCGCTTTGATCTTTCCCGGGGTGGCGATCGTGATTGGTCTCATCGGCTGCTTCGAACGCCCGCGTTCGGGCGTCAAACGCACCGTCTCCTTCCTTGGTTTGCTCCCGGTCATCCTCTCCGGATTGGTGCTGATCGCGGTCGTCTCGGGCTGGTTCGGGATAGCGCGCTGAGCGGCTGCCGAATCCGCGTCAGGGAAGCTGTGGCCGCCCGAAACCGCCATCGGCCCGCATGGGCAGCGTCCGCTGCAGCTCGGCCACCAGCCCGCCGCGATAGGTTCCGGCGCGGTGTTCGCCGGAAAAGAATGCGTTGTCCCCGCCCGGGTTGGTCTTCAGCCAGTCGAGATAGCGTTGCAGCAGGATGACCTCCTCCTTCAGCTCCCAGGCGTGACGGTAGAGCGAGTAGAGCAGGTCGCGGTTGGTTACGGCGGTCAGCTGGTCGAAGAGTTGCTGCAACGCCCGGCCATGCGCGCGGAAACGCATTTCGGTCGGGCCCCAACGCTCGGGCGGTGTCGCGAGCAGCTTCTGGAAATCCGTCTGCCACCGTTTCGAGAGCGGCCCGGTCGCGTAAGGCAGGTGAAAACTGTCACCCAGCAGTTGCACGTCAGCTTCATGGATCACCGTGGGCGCGGGCGCGGCGAATTCGGGCGTCCAAGCGGTGATGGCCTTGGCCCAGGCGGCGGCCGGCGAATAGTTCTTCGCGACGGCGAACTGCCCGAGCGTGTGCAGCGCGACGAAATTCAGCTCAAATTCGCAGTTGGGGTTGGCCACCACGCCGCGTGTCACCGCTTTCAACGCCGTCGGCCGGCCTGCGTAGGGCCCGAGGTAGATCCGGCGCAGGTCGTAGTCATTGGCGTGGAGGTTGTCCCAGATCACCGGCGGGCGACGCAGCAGGACGGAGAGTTCGCGGATCGAAGCGACGCTGATGGTCTGGGAGACGATTTCGGGGCCGGTCCAGAACACGTCGATGGCCGGATCGAGCAGTTCGCCCAGGTCGCGGAGATAGCCCGACTCGCAGACCGACGGCTCGCACATGCGGGCGCAATACGGCGTCGGGCAGAAGAACAGCCGTGCGTCCGGAACCCGTTGCTTCAGCCAGCCGAAGAACTGGTTCGTGAACCATGCCTGGGCGGCGGCCACGGATTTGAACTTGGCAGAGTCGGCCGCCGAAAGCCTGGGCGCGATGTCGTCGAACAGCAGCGCGAAGTGCCGGCCGCCGAGTTCAATGAGCTGCTCCGCCTTGCGTCGCAGCACGCGGAGATGGCGCGGCGAACTGTGTTCCACGTCGAGCCCGGGACCAATGCCGTAGACGAAATCCACCCCGTGCCGGCGGGCGTCCCCGATGAGTTCGCCCAATCCGGCAGCCTCCGCCGCGGTATAACGCAGCCGCCACCGGGTGCGGTGCTTCAGGTCGTCCTTTGGGGTGTAGAAATAGGTTGTGAGTCCCCATTGGCGCATCCAGCCAAAGAGCCGGTGACGCTGGGCGGCGGTCCAGGGGCGGCCGTAGAATCCTTCGACGACTCCGGCAAAAAACGATGAGCTCATGTGCGCACGATTCCCGAATGCGCAGCGACAGTGACGCGGAAGAGCCGGCGGTTCACAGCGCGATCTTGCCGCCGGTCACATACCGCAACGCCGCGAGGATGGCGAAGACCAGGGCGACCAACAGTTGCGCCAGCCCCAGCCAGCGCAGCAGGTGTCGGGTGCGCACGAAGTAGAGCATCACGAGGCCGGCATGCAGCCCGGTCGCGAGCGCCGTGTTTCGGAGCGCCACAAAGGGATCGAGTTCGGTGCGACGGCTGACCCAGATCACCAGCACTCCGCTGGCGATGACCGGGAGAAAAAGGAGGCCGCGCCCCAGCGCCTCAAAGAGCGGTGCCAGCAGCGTCCGGCCGCGTTGTGCTCGCCGCTGGATCTGGCCGGGTTCAGGGGAGAATTCTTCGGGAGGCTGCATGGCGCTTCAATGCTCTGGTGCCCCGAACGGTGCCCAAGCGCGTGTGCAGAGGCCAGAATGAGCTTTTCGAGGGGAGACCAGCAACGACCGTTCAAGCGCGGGCCCGGCCATCTCCTCTTGCGGAACGGTCAGCGCCCCAGGACAAAATCCGCAAACCGGTCCGGCCGGCCCGCGCTTCGGGCGCGGAGCGCCTCCCGGGTCTCCGGGGTGATTTGAAAGGCGGACTCAAAGGGTTTGCCCCCGAACTCGACGAACACCTTCTCCACCTGCGACGTGAACATGCCGCCGACGTAGTTCGCAATCCGTTCGTCCCGCTGGATGACCGCCTTGACGGTGTCCACTGCGGCTTTGGCTTCGACGGACGTCTTGCCGGCATCGGTGAGTTTCTTCACCTCCGCGCGCAGCGTGCGGATGAACGCGATCTGGTTATCCAAGATCTCCGGCCCGCCCATCAGGCCGTGGCCGGGGCAGATGAACTTCGGCCGCAGCGCGCGGGCGGCTTCCAGGGTCTTGACCCATTCGCCGGTGTCGCCGTTGCCCATGTAGTTGTAGGGGCCGTTTACGCAGGCGTCGCCGGTGAAGAGGATGCGTTCGTTCGGCAGCCAGGCGAAACCGTCGCCGCGCGTGTGTGCCACCCCGAAGTGATGGAGCTCGACGCGCAGGTTGCCGTCGTCGATCACGAGCTGGCGCAGGAACAGGAGGGTGGGCGGATGGAGCTTGGACTTCGCGACGTCTTCCCGGTTCTTGGCGAGGTCTTCCCAGGAACCCGGCGCACCGCCGAAGTAGCCGGTTTCGAACCGCTTCATTTCGGCGAGCACGCCCTCATGGGCGACGACGGTGGCGCCGGCGTCGGCCCAGACCTGGTTGCCATAGGCATGGTCGCCGTGGTGATGGGTGTCGAAGACGAAACGGACCGGCTTGTCGGTGAGCGCGCGGAGCTTGGGCAACACGTCCTGCGCGCCCGAAGGAAAGTTTGCGTCCACGACGAGCACCTGGTCGCGGAAGACGATCCAGCCGTTGTTGCAATGGCCGCGGCGCGCGATGTCGCCCTCATGGAACCAGACGCCAGGGGCGACCTCCTGGGGTTTTCCCACTTCGGCGTGGGTGGCGAAGGAGAGGCAGGCGACGGCGAAGATGGACGCAGGAAGCAGGCGGGAACGGTTCATGGGTGAAGCCTGCCGACGGGCAGCGAGTTTGGGAAGCCTGCCGCGGCGCCCCCGCCCGTCAGTTTGCCTGCGGTCGTGGACGGAACAGATAGTGGCTCACCAGCCACTCGTCGCCGCCGCGGAAGTTCCACAGCTCGGCGCAGGCGAGGTAAAACACGCGCCAGTAAACCCACCACTGCGTTTCGTTCCCCACCCCGTAGGTGTCGCGGAAGATGGCGCGGATCTCCGGCTCGTGGGTGTCCATGTTCTGGAGCCAGTGTTCGGCCGTCTGGCCGTAGTGACGGCCGCTGACGTTCCAATGGTTCACCAGCTCGACATCGCGCTGGAAGTAGAGCAGCAGGTCGTCGCTGGGCATGATGCCGCCGGTGAAGAAATAGCGGCTCATCCAGTCGGTCTCGTCGCGGGCGACGAAGTGATAGGCGAAGTGCTTGTGCGTGAAGATGTGGACAAAGAGGCGGCCGTCGGGCTTGAGCCAGCGGGCGATGTTTCCGAGCAGCCGCTCGTAGTTCTTCATGTGCTCGAACATCTCGACCGAGACCACGCGGTCGAAGCGTCCGACGCAAAGTTCCTTCGTAGGAGCCGACGTGAGGAGGCTCTGATCCTTTCCACTGCTGGATGTCGGATGCTGGCTGCTGGCTAAAGAATGAGCCTCGTCACCTCGGCTGCTACGAGCGGCAGTTGGCGGTTCAAAGCGGTTCATGTCGCACGTGATGATCGTGACGTTCTTCAGCCCGCGCCGGGCGCATTCGGCGTCGATGTGCAGCTTCTGGGTCGCGGAGTTGGAGACGCCGGTGATGCGGGCGTGCGGATACTTCTCGGCCATCCAGAGCGTGAGCGAACCCCAGCCGCAGCCGAGCTCGAGGATTTCCTGTCCGTCGGCGAGCTGCGCGCGTTCGCAGGTGAGTGCCAGCATGATCTCCTCGGCCTGGGCCAGCGTCTCGCGGCCGGTCGGGTAATAGCCGGACGAGTATTTCAGGCGCGGCCCGAGGCAGAGCTGATAGAAGCGCGTGGGCACCTCGTAGTGCTGCTCGTTGGCCGCCGCGGTCTCGATGGCGATGGGCGAACGGCGCAGCTCCTCGACAAGCGCGAGCAGATGGGCGCGGTTGGGTTCGAGTCCGCCCTGGTCTTCCTCGCGCAGCCGCTGGCGCAGCAACCGGCGGATGCCAATGCGGAGCAGGAAGTCGGGGAAGACGTCGCGGGTGAGAAGGGAGTCGAGCATCTGCAAGAGCGGTTTAGTAGCGAATAGACGCGGGCGGACGCGGGCCCCGGCGTGGGACAATCAACGGCACCTGCTGAAGGCTGAAAGCCAGCAAGATGATAGCCTGGGGTGAAGCGAGCCGTGCGAGCGAAGCCCCAGGTTGTAGTGGCAAATTGGTGGAGCGCTGTAAGCGCGAGACGGGGGCGGAAGGAGTGCCGATATCACGGGCCTTCAGCCCTTGCGGCGATTGGGTGTTCCTCCTGGGGCTTCGCTCACTCCGTTCGCTCCACCCCAGGCTGTCCTCGGTCGCGCTTTCAGCGCTGAAGACGGCGGCGTTTGTCGAATCGTGTGTGGCCATATCCATCCGCGGTTTCAAAGCTGTTGCTTAAACCACGGCACAAACGCACTCGTCGAGCGCTGGTAGTCGCGGTAGGCGTCGCCTTTGGATTTCACGGACAGCTCCTCGGTCATCGGGATGCCGGTCACGTTGACCAGGAAGTGCCACATCAGCGCGGGTGCAAGCAGGCCCAGCCAGCCCCACGGCGCGCTGAGCGCGAACACCGCGTAGCCAACCCAGACCAGCCATTCGAAGAAGTAGTTCGGATGCCGCGAATAGTTCCACAGGCCGAGCTGGCACACTTTGCCCTTGTTCGCCGGGTTCGCCCGGAACGCCGCGAGTTGCCGGTCGGCGATCGCTTCGCCCACCAGTCCGGCCAGCCAGATTGCGGTGCCCAACCAAGCGAGCGGACTCAGCGTAAACTGGCGCGCCGGTTCGGTATCGAGGATGACGAGCAGCCACGGCAGCGAGAGCACGACCTGAAGCGCGCCTTGGACCAGGAAGAAGCCGAACATCTTCCGGTCAGTTTGTGCGCCCCACTCCTGGCGCAGTTTGGCATAACGCACGTCCTCGACCGGGTGATGCGACTTCACGCGCACGAGCAGATGCGCGCCGAGGCGCAGGCTCCACGCGGTTACCAGCCCGGCGATGGTCAGGGCGGCGGGCCAGTTCCACTCGGGATGCGCGTCGAGCTTGGCGTCATAGGTCCGCCTCGCCGCCAGGCCGACGTAAAGCCAGACGAGGGGCGTGAAGCCAAAGGACCAGACGACGTCCACGATCCCGAAGTTTCGCAGTCGCCGGGCGGCCAGGAAGGTCGCGGTCATCTCAACGATGACGAAGGCGAGCGCAGCCAGGACGAGCAGAAGGGAGAAGGGCATGGCTAGCGGTTTCGGATGCAACCGGAGCGAAGCTCCGGAGACTGGAACCGGCATCGGTGTGTGCGAGTGACATGCCGGTGGCGAATCGGAAAATCCCCTCTCCTGGGGGAGAGGGTTAGGGTGAGGGCGGGCGTTAACTCACTCTGCGAAAACGATTGAACGATGATGGAGGCCCGCCCGCCCTCACCCCGGCCCTCTCCCCCAGGAGAGGGGGAAGGCAACGACGCCACTCGCAGAACGACGTTTCGCGCTTCGATGCCACCAAGGAACGTTCGAGCGGGGGGATGGGTCATGGGTTCCTCCGGGTCAGCAGTTCCTCCAAGGACGCGGTCTTCGGCAGGCGGAAGAGCTGGATCAGCAGGTAAATCGCCATGGCGATGTTGCCGAGCAGCAGGATCGCCACGAGCCAGCCGATTCGCCGCGGCCAGGTGCGTTCCTTCCACGCGAGCCACAGCCAGAACGTGAGGAACGCGAAATAGGTGTCGAACAACGTCGCGATGAACCACGGGTGCGTGGCCACTTCGCGCGGAGTGTTCCACAGCGCGACGACCGAACTCGCCCACGAGGTTACCACCAGCATCGCCACCAGGACGAACGAGAACGCGAGGCGCAGGAAGACGATCATCGGCTCACATCAGCGAACGGTTGTTCGGCCCGGTCCACGTCGCCTGCATCACGCTGATGTTGCGCCAGGCAAAGGCCGCCTCGCAGTAGGCGAGGTAGTAGTTCCAAGTGCGGAGGAAGCGCTCGTCGAAGCCCAGCGCCCGCACGGCTTCGAGCTGGGCATTGAACCGTCCGCGCCAGAGCCGGAGCGTCTGGGCGTAGTCGAGTCCGAGATCGTGAAGGTTATGGAGCGACAGGCGGCCCGTCTTCTGGATGGCCTCGTTCACCCGGTTCAGCGAGAGCAGCAGCGAGCCGGGGAAGACATGCTTTTGGATCCAGTCCACGCCACGGCGGAACTCCGCGTAGCGCGCATCGGGACACGTGATGAACTGCGCGGCGAACAGGCCGTGTGGCGCGAGCAGCGACTGCACCTTGCCGAAGTAGGTCTCCAGGTATTGGTCACCCACTGCCTCCAGCATTTCGATGCTGACGATTTTGTCGAACTGCCCCGTGAGCAGCCGGTAGTCCTGCAACTTCACCTCCGCGCGGTCCGCGATGCCAGCGCGGGCGAACCGTTCGCCGGCGAACTTCCGCTGCTCCTCGCTGATCGTCACCGTGGTGACCCGGCAGCCGTAGTTCCGCACGGCGTGTTCGGTGAAACCGCCCCAGCCGGAACCGACCTCGAGGACATGGTCGGTCGGTTGCAGCCGCAACTCGCGGCACAAGCGGTCGTATTTGGCTGTCTGCGCGGCGGCGAGGTTCTGGTCCGGGAACTCAAACAGCGCGGCCGAGTAGGTCATCGTCGGGTCGAGCCAGAGGGAGTAGAAGGCGTTCCCGAGGTCGTAGTGGGCGTGGATGTTCGCCTTGGAACCGGCGAGCGAATTGCGGTTCAACGCGTGGCGCAGGCGGTTGGCGAGCCCACCAAGCGCGGCAAACCAGCCGCGGTTCTGCGAGCCGCTGAGCGTGGGCGCCTGCTCCACGTTGGCGCAGAACCAGGCGATGACCGCGCAGAGATCGGGCGAATCCCACTCGCCGGCCTGATACGACTCGCCGAAGCCGATGTCGCCATCCAAGACGCAGCGCCGGAAGAAGCGTGGCGAGCGCACATGCACTTCCGCCACGGGACCGTCTTCGCCCGTGCCGAACTCACGTAGAGAGCCATCGGGCAAGCGCAAGGTCAGCCGGCCGCGCCGCATCGGGGCGAACGCGCGGAAGATCAACGCCTGACAAGCCCGGTCGGTCAGCGAAGCCTGGGGTGGCGAGGACGTTTCCACGGTCTCCTGAACGGTGGAGGTCGCGAAGGCGAGGGGATTGGATTCGAGTTCGTTCACTTGATTTGATCGCGTAAGACGGGATTGGCATGGACCAGCGCATCGCAAGAATGGGCCTGCCCCAGTTCAGTAAGTCTGTTGAGCACGTAATCATCAGTGCCGCAGTAGCGGTAGGCGTCCACGCAGGAGCCGCGGACCACTTCGATCATCGCCTCCAGTTCTGGAGCCGATTCGGGTTGGCGTTCAACCCGGCAACGGTCGGGACAACCATCGCACATTCTCCAAGTGATGTTGGCGGGGGCAGTTTCGACCGGCAGCGCACAGATGATACAACGGTCTTTGATGACGTAGAAAGGCCCCGGCACATTGTCCGGCTCCCGCTCGAACAGGGGTTCCACCAACCGATCTTCGCTAATCTTCCAGTTCGGATGCATGGCCTTTACTGGGCGAGGGAAGCCGTCTGCTTCGCGCCGACGTCGAAGCACGCGAGTTCGCCCCTGGCGTTGCGGACGTAGATCCGGCCGTTGGCGAGGACCGGCGCGGTCCAGCATTTGCCGCCGATGGCCTGGGTGCGGGCGAGCAGCTCAAACTTCGCCGGGTTCGCCTTCACGACGCTGAGCTCGCCCTTTTCGCTCAGCACGATGAGCCGGTCGCCGGCCGCGATGATGGAGCCCTGGCCGAAGCCGCCTTCGCCCCACTTTACCTCGCCGGTCGCGAAGTCCACGCAGCGCAGTTGCTGGTTCGCCGCCTTGTAGCCGCCGGTTTCGTGACCGTAGAGATTACCGCCGAGCAGCACCGCCGTGCCGGTGAAGGTGGACAGGTTCTTGTTCTTCCAGACGCGTTCCGCGGACTTGTCGGTGACGCGGAGGAGTTCGCCGCCGTCGTCGCCGGAGCTGATGAAGACGAGGTCGCCGCTGACGACCGGGTCGGAGCAGTGCGTGCGGTAGCCCTGGCCAAACTTGGATTCCCACAGCGTGGCGCCGGTGCGCGGATTCACGGCAACCAGGGCCTCGGACATGTGGAAGAGGGCGGCGGGTTCCGCGCCGAGCTGCGTCACCACCGGCGCGGTGAAGCTCATGTCCTTCTTGGTGCCGGATTTCCAGAGCACCTGGCCGGTCGCGGGATCGATCGCGACGCCGTGGGGGCCGTAGTTAATGAGCAGCGTCTGGGCATCCGCGAGCACGGGCGCGCCGGAAACACCCCAATCCGCGATTTTCGCGTCGATGTCCTGCTTGAGGTTGCGGTTCCAGAGCAGCTTGCCGGTGGCGGCCTCGAGGCAGTGGAGGTTGCCCGTCTTGCTGGCGGTGAAGACACGCTGGCCATTCACCAGCGGCGTCGAGTTGGGTCCGCCCTCATACATCTTGTCCGCCAGCTTTTCGGGGTAGGTGAACGTCCAGTTCGTCTTCCCGGTGGCCGCGTCGAGGCTGATCACCGTGTCCTGATCCGCGGCCCATCCCAGCGTGAAGAGGCGTCCGTCGGCGACGACCAGCGACGAGAAGCCGGTGCCGACGCTGGCTTTCCAAAGCCGCTTCGGACCGTCGGCCGGCCAGTCGTGCGACCAGGCGGTCTCCGGGGTGATGCCATTGCGATCGACGCCGCGCCAGGAGGGCCAGTCGGTGGCGAACGCCGTTACGGTGAGGAGGAAGGCGCAGGCGGAGGGCAGGGGGAACTTCATGCTGCTGGCAAGGTGGGGGGTATCGGCAAAGCGGGAGCCGCCGGCTGAAGGCTCGAATGGGGCCGGAACACCCCGCGCTGGAGTTCGGTCTTCTCCGCCTTGCGATACAGCGGAAGCCGTTTCCACCAGAGCTTGAGCGCGTGCCAGTGGATGAGGGCGATGACGTGCAGCGTGACCAAGGGGTAGCGGACAGTGAGGCGGAGCAGTTGGCGGTCGGTCAGCGGCCGGCGTTGGCCGGTGAGCGTGCTGAGGAGCACCGGCTGGCCGTCGGCCGCCACGTCGTTCACGCTGATCTGGAGCTGTTCGCCCGGAGTGTGCAGCCGGAAGTCGAAACTGAGTTCGAGATCGCTGAACGGGGAAACGTAGAAGTGCTTGGGGGCCACTAGGCGGAACGCGGATTCCGCCCCGCCACCCCGATCCGTTTCAGCGAGGGGAACCAGGTATGGCTTCAGTTCGCCGAAGGTGTTCCCCACTTCGGCGATGGCGCAGATGGATTCACCCGTGGCGGTCTCGACGAAGTAGAAGCTCACCGGGTTGAACACATAGCCGAAGACCCGGGGCAACGTGAGCAGGCTGATCCGGCAATCCGCTGCCGTGGCCACGCCCTGGTCCGCCAGCCAGACGCGGATCCCTGATTTGAGGTCCGCCACTCCGGCCCGATCTCCGCCTTCCGGTTTCCGACTTTGCAGGTGGTCATCATCCCGGAAATTGTAGGGCCGGGACCGATTGCGGCCGAAGAGCCGCAGTTTCGACGTGAGCGAATCCAGTTCGTCCAGGTCGAGCAGGGCCATGAAGATGCCGTATTCAAACTTGTGCCGCTTCGGCGAAAGCCGGTGGTGCATGACGCGGCACTCGTAGAGGCTGGAACGCCCCGACGTGGTCTGACCCGGTTCATGGCTGATCTTCATGCCGACAGTGCCCGTCCCAACCCGCAGCTCACGAACGGTTGCACAGCTCCGGACAAATACCAAACCGAGGAATGGCGTTCGAACGGCCAGCAAACGGAACACTTCTGGACGGTCGCTCCGGATGCGTCAACCCAAGCCGTGGCCCGGATGGGGCCTAACCCTCGGCTGACGCGCCAGACCCGATTGTGCCACCCGGAAACTTGCGCCCGTCGCCGTTATCCCCGAATTCTCCCGCCCGTCTGATGAGGGTTCCTTGGGGCAAAGTGTTCGGCTGGCTGCGCCTGCTGGCCGTCGCCGCGACCGGTGTCGCGGGGGCGGCGGAGCTGGGTCCGCTCACGGCCACCGCTCCGGCGGTGATGCAGCCCGGCGAACGGCACGAGGCGGCGGGGCCGTTCTTCTCCGCGGAAACCTCCGGCACCCAGCACTGGTGGGCGTTTTCTCCGCTGCTGCGAAGCTTCCGGGATCCCGCCCTGGGCCGGGTTCATTTTGATCTCATCTACCCGCTCCTGACCTACGACCGGTTCGAGACGGAATACCGCTGGCAGCTCCTGCAGTGGCTGAACGTGGCGGGCAGCCAGACGATCGCCGACGCGACCAACAGTGACACCAAGACCCGGCGGAACCTCTTCCCCTTCGTCTTCTGGCAGAAGTCCGCCTCGGGCACCAACGACTACCTTGCCGTCGTGCCGTTCTACGGGCGGATGGAAAACCATTTCTTCCGCGACGAAGTCCGGTTCGTCGCCCTGCCACTCTGGGTCGTCACCAAAAAGGCGGGCGTGGAAACCTTCAACGTGCCGGCGCCGTTCTTCCATGTCCGCCGGGGCGCCGGCGTGAGCGGCTGGCAACTTTGGCCGCTGGCCGGCCACGAGATCCGGGAGGTGACTTGGAAGACCAACCTCATCGACGAGTTGGAACTCATTCCGGGCCATGAAAAATCCTTCTTCGCCTGGCCGCTGGCTTTTTTTGAAAAGACCGCCCTGGGCACCACCAACCCGGTGACGCAGCGGACGGTGCTCCCGCTGTTCTCGGCCGTGCGGTCACCCGCGCTCGACAGCACGACGGTCCTCTGGCCGTTCTTCAACCACACCCAGGATCGGAAGAATCGTTTTGAAGAATGGGGCACGCCGTGGCCGTTCCTCGGCTGGGCCAACGGCGAGGGCAAAACCGCCCGGCGCTTCTGGCCGCTCTGGGGCACCGAGCGGACGCCCACGCGCGCCCGGAATTTCGTCGTGTGGCCATTCTACGATCATCGCGAAATCAACAAACCCGCGCTCGCGAGCGACCGCTGGCGGAGCCTTTTTTTCCTCTATGACCATTCGCGGGATGTGAGCCGGCCGTCCGGGGCCCGGAACGAGCGGCGTGACCTTTGGCCGCTGTTCTATTGGAAGCGTGACTTTGAGGGGCGCGAACGGTTTCAGGCCATTGCGCCGCTGGAAACGCTGATCAAGAACAACGAGTCGGTCGACCGGATCTACAGCCCGCTGTGGTCGGTGTATCGCAGCGAGAAGAACCCGGTGCGCGGGATGGCCAGCCAGTCCCTGCTCTGGAATCTGTGGCGGCGCGACGTCTCGACGAATGCCTCCAAGACGTCGAGCCTGTTCGGGGTGATCCGCACGCGGCGAAATGCCGACGGTCGGCAATGGCGGTTTTTCTGGCGGGGGTTTCCGGACGAGGCGGCAAAAGCTTCGCCGACCGCCAAATTCGGCCGCGGCGATCCTGAGGCGGTAGCTTGGCCCAAGCGCTGTGACTTCTTGCCGGAGCGAAAGCCACGGCCCGCGCCCGCGGGACCATTGGCGGGGGTCTCGGACCTCGATTGACTCGGTCCGATAAAAAATCCTTCCGGCAGCCGAAGGGCGCGGATTCCCTTCCGGGCGAACGACGGCTAGGATGCCGCCATGGCATGGTTTTGGTTGGTGCTCGCGGGCTTGCTCGAAATCGGCTGGGCGGTTGGGCTGAAATACACGGACGGGTTTTCGCGGCTTTGGCCCAGCCTCGGCACCGCGCTCTGCATGGTGGCCAGCTTTGCCCTGCTGTCGCTCTCGCTGAAGACACTGCCCATCGGCACGGCCTACGCCGTTTGGACGGGCATCGGCGCGGCCGGCACGGCCATCGTTGGGATGCTATTCTTGGGCGAACCCCGTGAACTGGCCCGCGTCGGTTGCCTTGCGTTGATCGTGGCCGGCGTGGTTGGGCTGAAAATCGTCTCCAAGACCGCATGAGCGCTTTTCTCCAGGGCGTTGCGCTGGGCTTTTCCATTGCCGTGCCGGTTGGTCCCATCGGTGTGCTGTGTATCCGCCGCTCCATCGCGGAAGGCGCGCTAGTCGGCTTCCTCTGCGGTCTTGGCGCCGCCACGGCCGACGCGATCTACGGCGCGATTGGGGCGACGGGCCTGACCATCGTGTCGGATCTGCTGGTGAAGCAACAGGTCTGGTTCGCCCTGCTCGGCGGGCTGTTCCTCTGCTACCTCGGCGTGAAGACGTGGCGGAGTCAGCCCGCCACGGCTGCGGCGAAGAATGAAGCGGCCAGTCTCGCGGGTGCCTTTGGCACGACCCTGCTGCTCACACTCACCAACCCGATGACCATCCTGCAGTTCGGCGTCCTGTTCGCCGGCATGGGGCTCGGGCGCGGCGGCAATTCGTGGCCGACGGTGACCCAACTGGTCGCCGGCGTGTTTGCCGGATCGGCCACTTGGTGGCTGGTGCTCAGCCTCGGTTCACGCCGGCTGGGCTCGCGGTTCGGCCCCCGGCAGATGAAGTGGCTGAACCGGTTTTCCGGCGCCCTGATCGGTGGGTTTGGTTTCTGGAACTTGTCCAAACTCCGCTTTAAGTGACACTCGTGTCCGCGCGGGTCGCGCCCTGAAGCATGTTTCGCAACATCGGAGAACTGGTCCTGCTCTTCACCGCCACGGTGCGGGCATTGCCGCGCGTGTGGCGGGAGCGGCACAGGGTGGCCGAGCAGCTCTTTGACATTGGCAACGCCAGCCTCTTCATGGCGTGCCTGCTGTCCCTCTTCATCGGTGGCGTGCTGTCGTTGCAGACGGGGCCGGTGCTGGTCGAACGCGGCCTCGGGTCGGCCCTGGGCGGGTTGGTGGCGCTCTCGATGTGCAAGGAACTGGCGCCGGTGATGATGGCGGTGCTGATTGCAGGGCGGGTCGGGTCGGCCATGGCGGCGGAACTGGGCTCCATGCGCGTCTATCAGGAACTCGACGCGCTGCGCACCTTGAACATCAACCCCATCACCTATCTGGTGCTGCCGCGGGTCGTGGCCATCAGCATCGCGCTGCCCTGCCTGGTGATCTTTTCCAACCTCGTCGGCTGGCTTGGCGGGGCGCTGGTCGCCGCGCATAACGCCCGGATCGACGTTTCGCTGACGGCCTTTTTCTCCAACCTCCAGCAGGAGGTGCAGGTGGGCGACATCCTCAACGGCCTCATCAAGGCCTTTGTCTTCGCCGTCATGGTCGGCGTGGTTTCCTGCCAGCAGGGTCTGGCCACGGCCGGCGGTCCGCGCGGCATCGGCCGGAGTGTCACCAAGGCGGTGGTGAACTCCTTCATCCTGATTCTGATCATGGACTACGTGCTCACCCGCCTGCTGCTGCCGTTCGACAACGGCTGGGCCATCTGAAGATCCCATGGCTGCCTCCGTCTCCAATTCCGGCATACCGGTCACCGTCCGCGGGCTCCGCAAGTCCTTCGGCGGCGAACCCGTGCTCAAGGGACTCGACCTCGACGTGCGGGCCGGCGAGATCTTTGCGCTGATGGGCCCAAGCGGTTCCGGCAAGTCCGTCTTCCTGCGTCACCTCATCGGGCTGGAAAAGCCTGACGAGGGCGAAATCCACGTGGGTGACGAGCCCGTTTCCGCCGAAGGCGTCGGGGACCGCATCCGCATGGCGATGGTCTTCCAGAGCGGTGGTCTGCTGAACTCGCTGACCGTCGCCGAAAACGTCGGCCTCTACCTCAGCGAACACCGGCTCAAGCCGGCCGCCGAGATTGAGCGGATCGTGGTGGAGAAGCTGGCCCTGGTCGAACTCGGGCGGGAGGATGCCGCGAAGTATCCGTCCGAACTTTCCGGCGGCATGAAGAAGCGCGTGGCCATCGCCCGGGCGCTCGTGATTGAGCCGCAGCTCATCCTGTTCGACGAACCCACCAGCGAGCTTGACCCGCTGGTGGCGCTGACGATCGGCCGCGAGATCCTGCACCTCAACCAGCGCATCGGCGCCACGACCGTGCTGGTGACCCACGACCGGGACCTGGCCTTCGGCATCGCCGACCGCATCGGCTTCCTGCTGGACGGCGAAATCATCGCGCTTGGCACGCCTGACGAAATCCGCATCCACCCCCATCCGCTGCTGCAGCGGTTCCTGAAGGCGGAGTTCCGATGAGGAAGCCGATGAATTTGGAAAGCAGGAAAACAGGAATGGCCGGTCGGGAAACCAGGCCCTTCTCAAAGGCTTCTTTCCTGGCTTCCTGTTTTCCAGATTCCTTTCCCCCGTCTTTGTGCCGTCACCGTTTGTATCCCTTGAATTGAGTTGCCCATGAAAAACTCGCTCGAAACCCGGCTTGGTGTGTTCTTCGCCCTGATTGTGATCGGTGCCTTCCTGCTGTTTGAACTCATCGGCGGCGGCGCGGTGTTCAGCCGCGGCAAGCTGGTGAAGGCCCAGTTTGCCAACGCCAAGGACCTCAAGGTGGGCGATCCCGTGAAGCTGGCCGGCGTGCAGGTGGGCCGCGTGAAGGTGATCAGGCTCCGCGGCGGCCGCGTTGAAGTGGACATGGTCCTGGAACCCGCGGCCGAAGTCCGCACCGACAGCGTGGCGACGATCCAGTTTGCGGGGCTCCTCGGGCAGAACTTCGTCTCGCTGTCCTTCGGCACCGAAACGGCCCCGCTGGCCACGGCGGACACGGTGCTGGAATCCAAGGACCAGCCGGACCTGTCGCAGATCATGGCGAAGCTGGATGGCGTGGCCGACGGCGTGCAGAACATGACCAAGAGCTTCAGCGGCGAGGAGTTCAGCAAGCTGCTCGGGCCTTTCACCGATTTTCTCAAGCAGAACCAGCCCCGGCTCACCGCGATTCTCGGCAACCTGCAGAACGTCACCACCATGATGGCCGAGGGCCAGGGCACGATGGGCAAGCTGCTCAAAGACGACACCCTCTACCTGTCGGGCGTCAGCATGATGACCAATCTCAACAAGGCCGCCGTGCAGTTTGAACCCCTGGCGACCGATGCGCGCACGGCCGTGGCCGAGGCGAAGAAGCTGGTCGTCGGCATGAGCGAGGGCAAAGGCACGCTCGGCCGGCTGATGACGGACGAGAAGCTTTACACCGAAACCGCGACCGCGATGACCCAGCTCAAGGAAATCATGCAGAAGATCAACGGCGGCCAGGGTTCCATCGGTCAGCTCGTCAACGATCCGACGTTCCTGAAGAACGTGAAGCTCACGCTGCAGAAGGTGGACAAGGCGACCGAGGGCCTGGAAGACACCGGTCCGCTTCAGGTGCTGGGCTCGGTCATCGGCAAGCTGTTCTGATACCATTTCCCTGAGCCAGTCGGTAACAACTGTGGGCGGTTTCCCCCGGAAACCGCTGCGGGTTGCGGGGCAACCCGCCCACGGTCTAGGCCGGATGTTTTCGGGAAATGGTATGAGTTGCCGGCGAACAGGGGGCTCCGGGCAGCTTGCTGGCCCAAGCCAAATCGGCTTCGCTTGGGTTCAATCGGCCGGCCGGTTCGGCCGGGTTCTCATGCGCTCCATCGACTCGCTCTTCCGCCGCCTTACTTGGTTCACCGGTCTGGTGCTCTTTGCCCTCCGGATCCAGTCGGCCGAGGTGCCACCCCTTCTCGACACCGATGGCGACGGGCTGCCCGATGTCGTGGAAGACCGCAACCAGAACGGTCGCCGTGACGATGGCGAGACTGACTGGCGAAACGCCGACACTGATCAGGATGGCGCCTTGGACGGCGAGGAGATTGCCGCCGGCACCGATCCGCTGAGTGCGCGGAGCTGGATCCCGACACGTCTGGCCGCCTGGTGGTGGGACGGCCCGGATCAAACCTGGAAACTCGGCGACCGGGGGCAGGGACCGCTGACCGGTTTTTCGGCCAACGGTTCGCGGACGAACGGCGTCCGGGGCGGAGCCATCCATTTTCCAGATCCGGCCAGCGGTCCGCTTCGCTACGCCGTGCGGGAGGCAAACGGCCGGCTCAACGTGCGGCTGGACCAGGGCTCGATCCGCCTCTGGTTGCGGCCCGACTGGACCTGGGATCGGCGTCCCGACACGTCGCCGCGGCTGTTTGAGGTCGGTAACTACGGCAACACCGAAACGGGCTGGTGGTCCTGGCTGTTCCGCCAGCACGACGGCGATCCGGCCGACCTGTGGCGGCTGGAACTGGCCCAAAACAGCGGCGCCTTTGTGTCCGCCCGCTACTGGCTTCCGCTGCGCGCTCACGAATGGTCGTCCATCTACTGGCATGAACTCACGTTGGCCTATCATCCCGCCTTCACCTCCCTGCAGCACAACGGCGCGACCCACTCGTCCCGGCTGGGGACGGGCATGGCGTATTCCGGCTACGGCATTGACCTCGGGAATCTGCCGCCGGCCCGCACGCTTACGGAGGAAGGGTTCGTCCTGGGCTCGGATTCGACCGGCAAATACGGCCGGCTCCAGGGTGCCATCGACAGCCTCGAAACCTTCAATTACCCGCTGGGCCAGGCCGAACTCTACACGCGTCAGCAGCTCACGGTGCAAATCGTCACCAACGCCGGCGTCGCCCGGCTGCGGTTCGCCCGGGCCTATGGTGGGGCCGATCTTACGACGGGTTCCGGCATCGCGCGGCCGTGGCCGCTGTCGCTGTGGCGGCGGTCCCCGGGCCGCCCGGACTGGGGGGCGCCGGTGCTCAGCCAGTCCATTGAGGAACTCTGGACGGACCCGGAAACCGAGACGGGCACGGTCTATGAATACAAGGCGCAACTCGACTACGCCGGGGCGATTGGCAGCGTCCCGATCCCGGTGTTCCGCCATTTCTTTGCCGGGGTCGCCCTGCCGCCGCAACACCGGCGCGGCCATGTCATCCTGGCGGTCGACACGACGCTGGCTTCGAGGCTGAGCCAGGAGCTGGCCCAACTGCGGACCAACCTCGTCGGCGACGGCTGGTCGGTGAGCCAGATCTCGGCCCCGCGCCACGATGATTCCAAATGGAGCGTCAATCGTCGGAACCTGCCCCGGCTGGCGGACGACATTGCCAAAGCCGCGCGGCCTGACACCACCAACGTCGTGTTCCTGATCGGGCACGTGACGATTCCCTACAGCGGCACGCAGGCGACCGACGGACATCATGCCGAACACAGCGGGGCCTGGGTCTGTGACGCCTACTACGGCTACACGAACCGGTCGCTCTTCACCGATACCGATACGTTTCGCTCGCCGCAGGGCAGCGGCGCCAATTTGCCGGGCGACGGCAAGTTCGACCAAGACTACCTGGTGGGGAAACTGAGCGCGAAGGATACCACCGTCGGGCGGGTGCCGGACTTTGCGGTGGGCCGGGTGGACTTCGCTCGGTTGCCGGCGTTTGGCACGCTATCCGAGGTGGACCTGATCCGGCGCTACTTGGCGAAAGACTTCCGGTATCGAACCAATGGCATTCGCACGGCCGGCCGCGTGTCGGCCCACCTGGGCAATCCGGCGGAATTCTATGGAGCCAACGCCGCCCAGGGTTTCGCCGGCGCCGCCTTCGGGGTCGAACCCGCCACCGTGTTCAGCGGCTTCAACCTGATCGACGCGGTCCCGGCCGACCTGGGGGTGCACTTCCAGTATTCGGGTGGCAAATCGGGACAGAGCGTTGCCGATGGCCTGACCGACAAGCCGCACCATGCCGCCAGCTTCGCCGATCCGGCCCGGGAGGTGCCGGTCACCTTCCGGCAGGTCTGGTTTTCCTACGGCTGCGACTGGGCCTGCCTGGACGCCTCGGATCGGTGCCAGGAAAACGACAACTGGCTCCGGGCCTCGCTGGGTTGGCCCAACTACGGGCTCGCCACCTTTGGCGGACCCATGTGGGACTTTGCGCCGCTGGGCAGCGGAGCGCCGCTGGCCGCCACCATGACCCATGGTTGGGAGGGACAGCCATGGGTGCCGCGCTTCGAAAGCATCCTCGGCGATCCCACGCTGCGGCTTCACCGCGTTTCGCCGCCCACCCGCCCGCGGGTCACCCGCACGGGGGCGGGGGTGCGGCTGGAGTGGGAACCGTCGCCCGATCCGGATTGCGGCTACTACGTCTATCGCAGCACGAACGGGCTCGCCGGCTTTGCGGTGCCGGTAAATCCCGTTCCGACGGCTCAGACCTCCTTTGAGGACACGCCGGGAGCTTCAAAGGCCCTCTACCAGATCCGCGCCGCCCGGCTTCAGGTGACCGGCTCCGGTTCATTTACCAACCTCAGTCAGGGACTCTTTGTTGAACTTCGCTGAGACCGCTCCGGCCGGTGACGGGAAAGTCGCCTTTCCCCGCCGCCCGGCATCCGCCATATTCCCGGAGAAATGAGCGCCGAGGCCAATCGCCCGCAGCCGGTGGACGCCCGGCAACGCCGCCGCGGATTGCCACGCTCATTCAAGGAGCTCACGCCCGCGAACCATTTCAATCCCCGGACCTTTTTCCGCGAGATGGTCTGGAAGGCGTTTGTCACGCGGCGAAGCGGCACCACGAAGGTGCCGGCGTTTCCGAAGCTGAACCCGGGGGAGCTCGCCCTGACTTGGATCGGGCACGCCTCGTTCCTGATGCAGTTCTCGGACCTCAACCTGATCATTGATCCGAACTTTGCGAACTGGCTCTTCCTGCTCAAGCGCCTCAAGCGTCCCGGAATCCGGCCGCAGGACCTGCCGCCGATCGATGTCGTGCTGCTGACGCACGCGCACTTTGACCACTTTCACAAGCCGTCGCTCCGCAAGCTGCCGCCGTCGCCCAAGATCGCCGTCCTCCCGTGGGGCTGCGGTTCGCTGGCGAAACGGCTCGGCTTCGAACGCGTCGTGGAACTTCGCTGGTGGGAAAGCTTCGGCGCGGGCGACTGGCGGGTGACCCTGGTTCCGGCCAAGCACTGGGGCGCCCGCACGCTTCGCGACGCGCACCGCGGCTGGGGCGGCTTCGTGATCGAACATCAGGGGCGCCGGATCTATCACGCCGGCGACTCGGCTTACTTCGAAGGCTTCGCCGAGATCGGCGAGCGGCTTCGGCCCGAGATCGCGCTGCTGCCCATCGGCGCCTATTTTCCCGACTCGTTCCGTAACGTCCACATGGGCCCCGACGAAGCGGTGAAGGCGTTCCGCGATCTCCGTGCCGACTGGCTGGTGCCGATGCACTACGGCACGTTCAAGCTGAGCTTTGAGGAAATGGACGAACCCGAACGCTGGCTCCGCGAACTGACCGAGGCCGAACGCCTCGGCCGCCACCTGCGCGTGCTCGAGGAAGGTGTGCCCGAGAAGTTTTGAGTCGGCCCGCGGATTCCGTAGTCTGCCGCCCATGGACAAGGATCAGGTCGCCGCCATTCTCGCCGAGATCGGCACACTGCTCGAGCTGAAGGGCGAAAACCCGTTCAAGACGCGCGCCTACACGAACGCGGCGCGCGTGCTCGAAGGGCTCACCGAACCGCTGGGCACGCTCGTTGCGGAGAAACGCCTGGGAGAGTTGAAAGGCTTCGGCGAGGCGCTCCAGGACAAGGTCACCACGCTCGTCACCACCGGCCGGCTGCCTTACTACGAGGAACTCAAGGCGTCGTTGCCGCCGGGACTGGTCGAGATGCTGGGGCTTCAGGGTGTTGGCCCCAAGAAGGTGAAGAAGCTCTACGACGAGCTGGGCGTGGACTCGATTGAAAAGCTGGAAGCCGCCTGCAAGGCCGATCAGGTCGCGGCCCTCGACGGCTTCGGTGAAAAGTCACAGGCCAAGATTCTTGAAGCCATCGCCTTCCGACGGCAGTTCGCCTCGCGGCACCGGCTGGTCGAGGCGCTGGTCGTCGCCGAGCCGATTCTGGATTCGTTGCGCGAGCATCCCGACGTCATCCGCTGTTCCACCGCCGGCAGCCTGCGGCGTTGGAAGGAAGTGATCGGGGACATTGATTTCCTGGTTTCGTCGAAGCAGCCCGCGGAAGTCATCGCCTACTTCGTCCAGCAGCCCGGCGTGAAGAGCGTGCTCGCCCAGGGCGACACCAAGGCCAGCGTCATCCTCGGCGACGGCATTCAGGCTGACCTGCGCGTGGTGAGCGATGCCGAGTATCCCTACGCGCTGGCCTACTTCACGGGTTCGAAGGAACACAACATCGTCATGCGCCAGCGCGCCATCGCGCGGGGCCTGCGCCTGAACGAATACGGACTCTACCGCAGCTCCGAGGAAACCCGAGATCCCGCCCTCCGGTTGCCGTGCAACGACGAGGCGGACATTTTCCGCGAACTCGGGCTCGACTACGTGCCGCCCGAACTCCGCGAAGACCGCGGCGAATTTCAGGCCGGCGAAAACCACACGCTGCCGCGCCTGCTCGAATGGACCGACCTGAAGGGCTCGCTCCACAACCATTCCGACTGGTCCGACGGCCGCAATCCGCTCGCCGACATCGCGGCGCACATGAACGAACTCGGGCTTGCCTACTGGGCGATCACCGACCATTCGCGGGCCAGCTTCCAGGCGAACGGGCTCACCCCCCAGCGGGTCCGTCAGCAGTTGCAGGCGGTCGCCGAGGTCAACCGGACGTTGGCCGATGCCGGCACTGACTTCCGTCTGCTGACCGGTTCCGAAGTGGACATCCTCAAGGACGGCCTCGACTTCGACGACGACCTGCTCGCGGAACTCGATGTGGTCGTCGCCAGCCTGCATGTGCCTTCCAGCGACGAAGCGGAGAACACCAAACGGTTCATCCGGGCCGCCGAGAATCCGTTCGTCCACATGCTCGGTCACCTGAGCGGCCGCCTGCTGCTGGAACGTGACGCCTACAAGCTCAACCAGCAGGCCGTCATCGACGCCTGCGCCGCCACCGGCACCTGGATCGAGCTCAATGCGTCGCCCTACCGCTTCGACCTCGACTGGCGGCTCTGGCAATACGCCAAGTCCAAGGGCGTGAAATGCGTGCTGAACTGTGACGCCCACAAACTCGAACACGCCAACTGGTTGCGGCTTGGCACCGGCCTCGCCCGCAAGGGCTGGCTGACGAAAGGCGACGTCATCAACACGCTGCCACTCGCCGACCTGCGCCGCGAACTGGCGAAGAAGCGGAGCCGTTAGCGCTTGGCCGGGGAAAGGTTCGGTCCGGGTGGCGACCACTCGTTCAAGGCGCGCTCCTCGCCGATCGGGGCGGCGCTCAGGCCGAGCCGTTCCAAGGCTTCCCCGATGAAATAGAGCGAACCCGTGATGACCACGAAGGGGTCGACGGCGGACAGCTTCAAGGCTTCGGCGACGGATTGCGCCGCCTTCACCGGTCGTCCGGCGCCCGTGGCCACACAGGCGGCGCGAAGGTCCTCCGCAGTGACGGTCCGCCCGCTGGCAACCGGTGCGGTGATGACGCGGGCAGCCAGCGGGACCAAGGCCCGAACCATGTCGGACCAGTCTTTGTCCGCGAGCATCCCGAGGATCAGCGTCGGTCGCTTTCCCGCGAAATTCTGCCGGAGCGCCGCCGTGAGCGAGGCCACGCCGTCCCGGTTGTGCGCGCCGTCGAGCAGCAGCGTCTGGCCGCCACGTTTCACGACCTGAAGTCGGCCCGGCCAGTTCACGTTCCTGAATCCTTCGGCCAGTTGCGCGTCGCTGACGGGCAGGAACACGCGCAGCAGCCGGACAGTGGCCGCGGCGAGCGCACCATTGCTGCGCTGATGTTCGCCGAGCAGGCCGACTTCGAGGCGGAAGTTGGCGAGTTCGCCCGGCCCGATGATGAGCAGGAGGGAATCGAGTTCCCGCGCCTTCCATTCGATGATGGCCCTGGCCTCCGGGTCCGTGGCGGCGGTCAGCGCGGGCACGCCCGGCTTGATGATGCCCGCCTTTTCCGCCGCGATGGCGGCAATGGTATTCCCCAGCACCTTCTGGTGATCCCAGCCGATCTGCGTGATCACACTGGCGAGGGGCGTGACGATGTTCGTGGCGTCGAGCCGGCCGCCGAGTCCGGTTTCCCAGAGCACCACGTCCACGTGCGCCTCGGCGAAATAGCGAAGCGCCAGCACGGTCGTGAATTCGAAAAACGTGGGATCAAGTCCGGGCAAGGTCTCGGCCACGGCCTTCAAGGCGGCGACGTGTCGGGCGAGATCGGCGTCGGGAATCGGCACGCGGTTGATCTGCATCCGTTCGCCAAACCGCACGAGGTGGGGCGACGTGTAGAGGCCGGTGCGAAAGCCAGTCGTCCGGTAAACGCTTTCGAGCAGGGCGCAGACGGAGCCCTTACCGTTGGTGCCGGCGACGTGGATGAACCGCAGCCGCTCGTGCGGATTGCCCGCCGCTTCGGCCAGCCGCCGGGTGGTTTCCAGGCCGGGCTGGAAACCAAACATCCGCAGCGAGTGCAGGTAGGCGAGCGCGTCCGCGTAGGTCACGGCGTTTTCTGGGCCACGGTGCGGTCCTTTGTCAAAGCGCCGGGCATCGGGATTCCGCCCGCCGGAGCCGCGCTTACGTAGAAACACGTATTGTCGACGGCGCGAGTTCGACGAAGAATGCCCGCGCAACCACAATCACGGTTCAATTTTATGGCTACGCTCATTAACAACTGGATGTCCTGGGAAGGTGGAGTCGATCTCGTCGCTGTCACGCAGCCGGGTTTGGCGATGCCCAACGTCATCGTCCACGTCGCGCGGATGGTCCACACCCCGGTCGGCTCGGCCCCCGCCGGCATGATCTTCTTCCAGCCGGATCCCGCCCAACCGCCGTCCGTCATGGGTTTCGTTTCGCCGGACTCGAAGGTGGGCGCGTATTTCGGGCCCAAGATTTTTGCCGGCACACCGTTTGAAAACGCCCCGGTTTTGTCCGCGCAGATCGAGATCAGCCTGAGCGCGCCGGCCGAAGTCAGCGCCACCATCACGGTCGCCGGACACGTCTTCAAGACCCGGCTCAGCGGCCTCAGGGAGGCGGAACTCATCAGTCGCGTCCCTTCGGCCATGCCGCCGTTCTTCCAACAGGGAATCGAAGCCGTCGCCACGACCGCCGAACTCACCGTCAACGGCGCGCCGGTGTCGATCATGGTGCCGCCCGTGGGCATTTCCGGTGGCCCGGCCGCGGTGTTTGCTCCCTGCGGAATCTACGCGCGCTGAGCCCGTCGTCAGCCTTGCCCGCCTGCTATTCGACGCCGTGCGCATTTCCTGTCTCGCCTTGACCGGTCTGGTGGCCGGTCTGCTTTCCCCGGCTGCCGCGCAGACGCAGAAGGCCACCAACCGGATTCCGGTCGCTGCCCTGGGCAATGCCCGGGCCATTCCGCTGAAGGTGGCGGCGCCTGATCCGGAGTTGGAAAAGACAACGCGCGTCCTGGAAGAGGCGTTGAAACAACGCAACGCGACGGCACCCGATGGGGGCTGGACCAAGCTTCGGGAACTGGCGTCCACCGTGATCCTGCGCCGGTGGACGGTGGTGGGACCGGAAGCGACGCCCGAAAAGGTCCCTGCCGCGGAGCGGCGGGTGCACGCGTTGGCCTACCAGATCCGGGCGCGCGCCGCCCTCCATGACGGCGAACTGCTGGGAGCTCTGAGTGAAGCGGACACTTGGGTGAAGTGGGCCGAAGGCGAAGCCAAGGGCGAAGCTGAGCTCATCGCCAGGAAGGCGGCGGAGTTGCCGCAGCAACTGTGGGCGGGCACTCCCGAAGAGATGGCGCTCTTCGGGCGGTTGCATGCACGGGAACCGAAGCCGGGCGACGAGGTCACCCTGAAAGAATGGGACGAGGAGGATCGCAACACCTTTTGGGCGCGGGTGGACGTGATGCTGGGCCATTGGGCGGCCAAGCGGCCGGAAGGCGGCGCCCGGTTCCGTGAACTGCTGGGCTACGTGCAGGCCAATCGCGAAGCCGCCGACTTTCTGAAGAAACTCGAAGCGGAGTTTCGTCCGCGGACAGTCCAAGAGCTGCTTCAGGGAAAAACCAAGGAACCCAAGTCTGGCGCCGAACCGGTTTCCCGGCCGGCACAGGTGGAGCGGGAGATCGGGTTGGTGCAGGCGGAAATCTCCGCCCGGCAGGCTGAGCTTGAGGCGAATCGAACCAGCCCGTTCTACTCCGCGGGGCTGAAACGCCGCCTGGAGTCGGCGATCAAGGACGCGCTCGGCGAGCTCCAATCCCGTCGGCAAACGCTCGAAGCCGAGCGGGCCCGGATCAAGGCCGACACTGGAAAGCGGAAGTAGCTCCGGCTAGCGCGCCCGTTGGGCCAGCAGTTCGACGAGTCCGGCGAGCACTTCGTCCCGGTCACCACCCTCCAAAGCCAACGCCAGCTGGGCGGTCAACAGGCCGTATTTTGCCCCCAGATCGTAGCGGCGACCGTTGGCTTCAAAGGCGAGGTAACGCTCCCGGCGGGCCAGTTGGGCCAGGGCTGTCGACAGGTGGACTCCGCCGCGGCCGGCGTTGGCCGCCACCAGGGAGCCCAGCAGGTTCATCACCGCCGGAGTGAGCACGTGCATGCCGAAGAAACACAGGTAGTGCCCGGCCCGGAGTCCCGGCACGACGAGCCGCTGTTCCGCTTCCGTAGGGGTCGGCTTTTCCAGCACGTCGCTAAGCTCGTGCAGGCCGGTTTGGCCGGGGACCAGCTTTCCGCCGACCGCACCATAAAAGGGCAGCTTGCTCTCGTGCGTGGCCTGCACGGCCGATACGGCGCAGTCAGCCGCGCAGGCGACCTCCACCAGTTGTTTCGCGCAGCCATTCGCCTGCGTGCTGACATAAAGATGGTCGCCCACCAGCAGCAGGAACGGGGCGTCGCCGACAAATTCCCGCGCGCACCACACGGCGTGGCCGTAGCCGAGGGGTTCCGCCTGCTCAATGAATCGAAGCCGGGGCGCGTGCCGGCCCGCCGCCGAGGTGTAGGCCGCCTGGTCGCCTGGACAGATGACGACCCCGATTTCCTCCACCCCGGCGGCCAGCGCCTCCTCGATGATGATCGCCAGGGCGGTCTTGGTGGCGCCGTCCCGGTCCACGAGGGACTGGAGCGGCAGCGTGCGCTGGTTCTTCCCGGCGGCGGTGATGACGGCTTTGCGGAGCTTCATTTCGGGTGCGGTTACCGTGGCAAAGCGCATGGACGGCAGCAAGCCGGCGACGAAAGGCTTTTCATTTCACCGCCCGGCGTGGCTGGATGGGGTCGTTCCCCATGAAAGCGAGCGCGCACCGCTGGGTTCGTCTGTCTTCCGATCACTTCGGACAGCGTCTCAGCTTCCCCGTCACCCTTGCCCCAATCCCTGCCCACCTATGCCCCTGAACAGCATCAAGACCGAAGCCGCCCCCGTAGAAGTCGCCGGTCACCGGCTCAAGTGCCTGATGTGCCAGCACGAATCGTTTCACCAGCGCCGGTCCCATTTGGACACGGCCCTGACCACCACGATGAATCCCGACTGGGTGGACCGGCAGGCCTACTGCCTGGTGTGCAACGGCTGCGGGTTCATCCACTGGTTCCTGACCAAGTGACGGCCGTCAATTCCCGGGCAGTGGCGACTCCGGCCAGCATTTGCAGTGTGCGCGTCGATGTGCCTCAGGAGGCTCCCCGTGAAGGTTGCGGGAACTCGGCCGGCGGACCGGTCGTTTGACAGGGCGGCCGGTTTTTGCACTACTCGCGCCCGCAGCCGAAGCCCGGCCGATTCCAAGATCCGGGCGCGGGGGACCCATCAGCCGGGGCGGAAATGCCACGGCCGGGGCGTGCGGCACCGGGTAACCGGTGGTCCGGGGGCACTTCCAGGCTCCAGTCCGTCAGCTAACTCCGCAGGCATTTGGAAGGGCCGTCCCGCCTCCATTCGGACGCGGCAGGACGACGCCCCAACCTTGGTGCGTCCGGGACGGTATTCGCGATGAAGACTTACTCGCACACACAGCGGGCGGGCCGCTGGCTATTGTTTCCCGCGGTGATGGCAGTCCTGTTGGCGGGGTTTGCCGCCTCGACGCGCGTCTGGGGTGCACTTTCCGGCATTCCGGTGCTGGTCGCGGTGGCTTGGCTGTTCGGCTCGATTTCAGTTGAGGTCGCCGACCGGCAACTGCACTGGCGCTTTGGTCCCGGCCTGATCCGCCGAAGCATTCCCGTGGCTCACATTGCCGAAGCCCGCCCCGTCCGCACCACCTGGCTGGAAGGCTGGGGCATTCACTACACGAAGTTTGGCTGGCTCTACAACGTCGCCGGCTTTGAGGCCGTGGCGTTCACGCTGAAGGACGGCAAGAAGCTGGCCGTGGGCACGGACGAACCGCAGAACCTCATTGCCGCCCTGAAACTGGGTTTGGTGGCCACCTGACCGTTTTTTCCATGCACACGGAATCTTCCAAACCGAGCCGGACGGCGGCCCTGACGCTGGCCGCGTTGGGCGTGGTTTACGGCGATATCGGCACCAGCCCGCTTTACGCGATGCGCGAATGCTTCAACGGGGTCCATGGGGTCGCCCCGACTCCGGACAACGTTTACGGGGTGCTGTCCCTGATCATCTGGTCCCTGATCCTGGTGGTTTCGGTCAAATACCTGGTCTTCGTGCTTCGGGCGGACAACAAGGGCGAAGGCGGAATCCTATCGTTGCTGGCGTTGGCTTTTCCTGACCGGAAGACCGCGGCCGGGCGGGGGCGCCGGGCGATGGTGATGACCCTGCTGGGAGTTTTCGGCGCCGCGCTGCTTTACGGCGATGGCATGATTACGCCGCCGGTCACGGTGCTCGGCGCCGTCGAAGGGTTGGAGGTGGTGACCTTGAAGCTGAAGCCGTTCGTGGTTCCGCTCGCGCTCGCGGTCCTGATCGGCCTGTTCAGCGTGCAGCGGGCCGGCACCGGCGCCATCGGCAACGTGTTCGGTCCGGTGATGATCGTGTGGTTTGTGACCATTGGGCTGCTCGGGATCAAGGGGATCATCCAGCATCCCACCGTGCTGGGGGCGGTCAGTCCGCATCATGCGGTGCAGTTTTTCCTGGAAAACCGCGGGGAGGGGTTCGTGGTCTTGGGCGCGGTGTTCCTCGTGGCGACGGGCGGCGAGGCGCTCTATGCGGACATGGGACATTTCGGCGCCCGCCCGATCCGCCGGGCTTGGTTCGGCCTGGTCCTGCCCGCACTCCTTTTGAACTACTTTGGTCAGGGCGCGCTGCTCATTGAGCATCCTGAGACCGCCGTAAATCCCTTTTACAATCTGGCCCCCAAATGGGCACTCCTGCCCCTGGTTGGGCTCGCGACGGCGGCGGCGGTCATTGCGTCACAGGCGCTCATCAGCGGGGTCTATTCGCTGACGATGCAGGCCATCCAGCTTGGCTTCCTGCCTCGCCTCGCCATCGAACACACGAGCGAAAGGGAGCGCGGGCAGATCTACATTCCCCACGTCAATTGGGCGCTCATGGTGTCGTGTCTCGCCTTGGTGCTGGCCTTCCGCTCTTCGTCCAACCTGACCGCCGCCTACGGTGTGGGGGTCACGCTCACGATGATCATCGACACGGTCCTGTTCTATTTTGCCGCCCGCCGCCTGTGGAACTGGTCGTTCGCGGCCGCCGGCGGATTGACCCTGGTCTTCCTCGTCGTCGAGGTCTCCTTCTTCAGCGCCAACTCGCTGAAAATCGCCCACGGCGGCTGGTTCCCGCTGGTGGTGGGGGCGATCCTGTTCACGCTCATGACCACCTGGCGCAAGGGGCGGACGCTGCTGTGGGAACGCATGCGCCAGTCGGCCCTGCCCGTGGACCAATTCCTGTCCAGCCTCGGTCGCCGCGAGATTCCGCGCGTGAAGGGCACCGGCATCTACCTCGCCGGGAACCCTGATGGCGTGCCCATCGCGCTGCTGCACAACCTGAAACACAACAAGGTGCTCCATGAACGTGTCGTCTTCATGACGGTTTCGGTCGACGAATCGCCCCATGTGGAGGACGAGACCCGGATGTCCGTCGAGGACCTCGGGGAAGCCTTTTGGCGGGTGCGGGCCCGCTATGGTTTCATGGAGGAGCCGGACATTCCCGACATCCTGCGTCGCTGCGGCGAACTTGGCCTCAAGTGTCGCGAGCACGAGACCTCATTTTTTGTGAGCCGCGAGACGATCATTCCGTCCAAGAAGAGCGGCATGGCGATCTGGCGGGAACGGCTGTTTGCGCTCATGTCCCGCAACGCCCACTCGGCCACCGCGTTCTTCCGGCTGCCGCCCAACCGCGTGGTGGAACTCGGGATGCAGGTGGAGATTTAAGATTCCCAATTTGGAATTTGAAATCCCACCCGCGCACCCTCATATCACCGCCGTTCCTTGAAGCGCCGGCTTCGCGAGAGGCTGGCAATGTTTCAAACACTGTCGGAGGTGCGGGAACCCCGTGAGATTCGGGGACGGTTGCGCCACGGTATCGGGTTACAGACTCCCTGGTCGGTGAAGACAGCCACTGGTCGCAAGACTGGGAAGGCGGGAGCGAGGTTTAAGCCCGGAGTCCGGACATCGCGCCGGCAGTGCTCGTCAGGAAGTGGGCATCGGCCGGTTGGCCGGCTTGTCCGCTTCTGCTTCGCCGCCAAGCGAAGGATGAGGCCAGCCGGTGCGCCTGTCTGCGCGCCGGAAATGTGATTGTCACACGCCTTCATTCTCAGTTTCGCGGGGAGGAAGGCGTTTTGCTTTTCGGCCGAGGCGTCGCGTCCGCCGCCTGCAAACTCCATCCCCCTGCACTGGTCTCCTGGACACCCAACCGCCACGCGTGTGGAACGCGCGTGGTTCGGAACCACAGATCAGTCATGAATCAGTCATCCTTGCGCCGCCTTGTCTTGGGCGTCGCGCTGCTTGCGTCCGCCCTTGCGGCGCACGCCCAATACGCCACCGGGGTTGTCAGCTACACGCCAGGCACCGGCTTTGCGACCGAGTTCGGCAGCGGCCTGCCTTACAACCAGACGGCCGCCGTGCTCGGCGAACCCAGCCGCGTCACCCCCGGCCAGTTCGGCGGCCCGGTGGACCCGTTGGCGCCGCCTTACACCCGTGACCAGTTGCTCTCCCTCGGCACCGGCGGCTCGCTGACGGTCAGCTTTTCCACGCCGATCCGGAACGAGGCGGCGAATCCGTTCGGGCTCGATTTCCAGATCTTTGGCGGCGCCGGTTTCATCGTCACGAACGACTTTGACGCGAACTTCAATTTCATCGGGACCCCCGCCACGGATGGCTCGCTGTTCGGCGCCCAGACGGGCGCCACGCGCGTTTCCGTGAGTGCGGACGGCCTTACCTACTTCACCCTCGACCCCGGGCTCGCGCCCAAGGTGGAGGGGCTTTATCCCGTCGATGGCCAGGGCAGCTTCGGCCTGCCGGTCAATCCGGCGCTGACCGGACCCAGCTTTGCGGGCAAATCGCTGACCGAAATCCGCGCCCTCTATGCGGGCAGTGGCGGTGGCATCGGCTACGACCTCGCCTGGGCCCGGGATGGCGGTGGACTGGGCGTCACGCTTCCGGAGATCAGCTACGTCCGAATCGACGTGCTGTCTGGTAAGGCGGAGATGGATGGCTTCTCGGCCGTGACCGCCGTGCCGGAACCGGCCACCTGGGCCCTGTTCAGCGCCGGCCTTGGCGTGTTGCTCGGCGCCGGCCCCCGCCGATCCAAGGGCCAGCCTCGTTGAACCGCCCGCGCGCGTGACTCCATGAACCCGGTTCCCTCGATTTCCGCCCCGGCTCCCTTGGGTTGTGGTGGCGCGTGCCCGGCTTCGTGCTGTCAGCTGTGCGGCGCCCCGAATGACTGCCAGCTTTGCACCAGCGCGGCCTACAAGGGGCCCTGCTGGTGCGAAGCCATGACCTTTCCGGATGAGCTCCTGGCGCAGGTGCCGGAAGGGGCGCGCAACCGCGCCTGCATCTGCCGCAGTTGCGTGGAAGCCGCCCTCCGCCGTCGTCGGCCGCCCAAACCCGGCGCGGGCGATTTCTATTTCGACGCCGCCACCGGCTTCGTGGTCTTTACCGAGGCCTATCATCGCCGTCGCGGGTATTGCTGCGACTCCGGCTGCCGGCATTGCCCGTGGGCTAAGCCGGAAATCAAAACGGGAAACTCAAAAACGGTGGCGGATGCCCCGCAGCCGTCGGTGATCGTATCTGCGGAGCCAAATGGCGCCGGTTCCAGGCTGGTAAATTCTGGCGCGCTTCTCGGCCAATTGAGCCTTTTGCTTTTCCTGCTCTGGTTCGCCCAGCCCGGTGCCGCTGAGACGCTGACCGAGGACTTCGCCACCGATCCCGCGCAGCGCGGTTGGGAGGCCCACGGGAACACCAATCTCTTCCGCTGGGATGCGACCAGCCAACGCCTCGACGTGACGTGGGACACCGCCAATCCCCACAGCTTCTTCGCGCTGCCGCTGCCCGCCAGCCTTACCGCGGCCGACGATTTCGCGGTCTCGTTTGACCTCACGATGGCCGAAGTGCTCGGCGGCGTCCGGGCGAACCGTCCGGGCGCGATGCCGTTGTCGCTCGGTTTCCTGAACCTGCAACGGGCGCTTACCAACAGCTACCTCCGTGGCGCCGGTCGCGCGAAGGACACGTTGGAGTTCACCTGGTTTCCGACCGGCGAAATTCCCGGCTTCGGAGTCGTGGACCCGACGATCTCGGTGATCACTTGGGATTCCGCCGGCAAGGTGGCGGCCAGCTTCACCTTTCCGGTGGAACCGGCCACCAACACCACGTTCCGGATCCGCCTCGAATACCGTGCCTCCACCCGCACGGTCACGCCGACGCTATCGACGGGCGGGGAAGCGGTGGCGCTGTATCCGCTTCGCCTGCCGGACACGTTTGGCAGCTTCGAACTGGACGCCTTTGCGGTGATGGTGTGGAACGAGGCCACGTCGCTGAGCGACTCGCTCCTGGCGCGCGGTTCCCTGGACAAAGTCGTATTGGAACTGCCGCCCACGCCGATTGGCCGGGTGACGCTGGCGGGCCAGGGTGAGGTGAGGTGTGCGAGCCTCAAGGGCTGGCGTTACACGCTCGAAGCCAGCGGCGACCTGCAAGGATGGTCGGCGATCGCGAGCGAACTCGGGACCGGCGGGGTGCTGGTGTTGCCCGATCTGCGCGAGGCCTTGTTCCGCCAGCAATTCTACCGGGTGAAGGCCGGGCGCGAATGAAAGCGAGCGCGAACAGCGGCCCGGCGTGGAAAACGGCGTTGCCCTTGGGGGCACTTTGCCGCGGTTTCACGCTCGTCGAACTGCTCGTGGTCGTGGCCATCCTTGCGCTGCTTGCCGGCCTGCTCCTGCCCGCCCTCGCCCGGGCGCGCGAGTCGGCCCACTCCTCCCGCTGCGTTTCCAACCTGCGGCAACTCGGCCTCGCCACGCAGATGTATTGGGACGATCACGGACGCGCCTTCAGCGAACGGACGGGCCGCACGAACGGCGGTTGGCGCTACTGGTTCGGTTGGCTCGCCGACGGCGCGGAAGGTCAGCGTGAGTTCGACCTGACGCAGGGCGCTCTCTGGCCGTATCTGCAGGGGAAGGGCGTGGAAACCTGCCCGTCGCTCAATCGCTGCTCCGCCCGGTTCAAGGCGAAGGCCCGGGGCGCGGCCTATGGTTATGCCTACAACCTGCTGCTGGGGCCGCGCGGCCAAGCCGGGCTCGCTCCCGCCGCCTTTCGCCGGCCCAGCGAACTCGCTGGCTTCACGGATGGCGGTCAGGTGAACGACTTCCAGCCGCCCGCCTCGCCCGAGCAGCCGATGTTGGAGGAGTTCTACTTCTTCGACACCAACCCGCTCGGCGCGACGGTTCACTTTCGTCATCGGCAGGCGGCGCAGGTGTGGTTCGCCGATGGCCACGTCGGACCGGAGCGGGCGGAAGCCGGTTCGCTCGACGCGCGCCTTCCCGGCGAAACGATCGGCCGGCTACGGAACGCCGTGGTTGTTCCCTAACCGGCAGTGCTCGCGGACGCGCCGCCTGGTCTGAAGCTGTGGGCGGTTTCCCCCGGAGACCGCTGCGGGTTGCGGGGCAACCCGCCCACAGTTTCATGGCCGGCCGCGAATTCGTGGCCGCCTCAAATCTGGTGGCAGAACATTGCGTCGCGGAGCTTGGGCTCAAACCAGGTGCTCTTGGGCGGCATGATGCCCCCGGCGTCGGCGATGGTCATCAGGTCCACGATGCTCGTCGGAAACATCGAGAACGCGCAGGCGTATTCGCCGCCGTCCACGAGCTTCTCCAGCTCCGCGGTGCCGCGAATGCCGCCGACAAAGTTGATGCGCTTGCTCGTGCGCGGATCGTCGATGCCGAAGAGCGGGGCGAGGACGTGCTTTTGGAGCAACGTCACGTCGAGGCGTTCGATGGGGTCGCTCACGCCGGTCAACGCCGCCTTGAACCGCAGCGTGCTCCACTGGCCGCCGAAGTAGAACCCGAGTTCATGTTTGCTGGCGGGCTTGGCGGAACCCGGCACCACGATCTCGAAGACTTCGGCGAGCTTCTGCCGCAACTGTTCGGGCGAATGGCCGTTCAGATCCTTCAACACGCGGTTGTAGGGCAGGATCTGCATCTGGTTGTGCGGAAAGATGACCGTGAGAAACCGCGCGCTGTGGCCGGCGCCCTTCCGCGACTGAAAGACGCGTCCTGCCGCCGCGCTGCGATGATGCCCATCGGCGATGTAGAGGCAGGAAATCTTCGCGAAGGCGCCCTCGATGAAGGCCAGTCCTTCGGCGTCGGCCACCACCCAGGCAGTGTGGCGGACGCCATCCTTCGCGGTGAAATCCACGGCGGGCGCCTGCGCGGTGCGTTGGGCGACGAAGGTGTCGAGCGCGGCCTCGGCCCGGTAGGTGAGGAACACCGGTCCGGTCTGCGAATTCAGCGTCTCGATGTGGCGGACGCGGTCGTCCTCCTTGTCGGGCCGGGTGAATTCATGCTTTTTGATGCTGCCGTCGAGATATTCCTGGCAGCTCGCCGCCGCGACGAGGCCGGTCTGGGCATGGCCGCCCATGATCTGGCGGTAGAGATAAATGGCGGGCTGGGCATCCTGCTTCAGGGCGCCTTGGGCGATGAGCGCGGCGAAGTTCTCGGCACCCTTGGCGTAAACGGGCGCCGAATAGAGGTCGGTGCCGGGCGGCAGGTCGATCTCCGGCTTGCTGACGTGCAGGAAGCTGAGCGGATTGCCCCGGGCGATCTCGCGGGCCTCTTCGGACGACATTACGTCGTAAGGTAGCTCACAGATCTGCGCGGCGAGCTGGGGCTGCGGACGGAGGGCGGCAAACGGTTTGATGGTGGCCATACGAAAAGCGGCGCGGACCGTAGGGGAGCGGGTGGGATCGGGGAAGGGCGAAGCGGCAAGCGCCTTGACTCGTCTGAGGGAACAATTGTCAACTCGTCCAGTTCCCCGTTTGCCCAACTGCAATCTCGGCTTGGTCGAGTCGTCAGCTACAACCCATCCAACGATTATGGACCCAAACCGTTCACGCCCCATGAATCATCCGGGGCATTGCTGGATGATCCGGCTACTGCTCGGCGTTTTGATCGCCAGCGTGCTGCGGGTTTCCGCCCAACAGGGCGCAGTTGATCTGAGGGAGGGCATCTTCCCAAAGTTGTTGAGCGATTCCTTCTACCAACACCCGACGGCGGCTGTTGGCACGCTTGAGGGAAAGTTGCTAATCGCCGGCTACTTCGACCTATGGAATGGGTTTGAACGGCACGGTCTGGTCCGGCTGAATCAGGATGGAACCGTGGATGCCAGTTTTGTCGCACCCAACGAAATTGCCAAAGGAGCAAGACAACTAGTGCCGCTTCCCGACGGCAGGATGCTGATTTTTGAGCCGAATCTGCCTGCGCGTGGGAAACGAACTCTCGCTGTGCGTATGCTTGCGGACGGTCAAGTAGACCCAGGATTCGAATTTGAAAGCATTTGGACCGGGAACCCCTACATTTTCACGCAGGATGGTCTCAATAGCGAGCAGCGGGTGGATCGACGGCATAGGATCTATCGAATTGTTGGCGGCTCAGTTCCTCAAACCAACTCAATTCCACGATGGGTAAGCCGCTGGCAGGAAGATGGTCGCCTTGACCGCACGTTCATGCCGGATTTGCACCAATTCTTCCGTTCATCAGAAATCGATCGCCTACAACCCCTCCCCAACGGGTCGCTGCTTCTCTTAGGGCGTTTTGTGAACGGAGTGAAAACCAACTTGCAGGCGATCCTTCTTGGTCCTGATGGTCATTATCAGCCGGGGTTCCATCTGCCGGATACTCTTAATAATCCGCGACTTTTGGCTGATGGCGAAGTCGGCTTTCTGATGCTCAACAGTTGGTGGAGTGAAGCGCGCCCGACCAACCTCACCATGACCATCACCAAGCTGGATTTGGATCTACGCATCCGGCCTGGAACGCTTGCCGTAACCAATGCATGGCCCGGATCGTCCCGGATTGTTTCGGCCTTTAGACTTTTTGACGGAGGGGTATTGCTGAGCCACAAAATTGCAGCCCCTTTCACAGCCGATGGCCCGGTGGTTTTTCGTCGCTTGAATGCCGATGGCCTGCCCGACCCTTCGTTTTCCGTGGCCCAACTGGACTATTCGTCTCGGGCGCTGGAGGAAGGAATGTTCGCGGCAAACGGTGAGCACGCGTGGATCGGCGCCGGCGAAGGAGTTAGCGTAAACGGAATCCTGAGTCCGGGCATTGTGCCGGTGTTGCTCAAACCGGATAAGGTGGGAAGTTCGTTCGGGCTGGGCAAAATCTTTGGGCCGGCCGCCCCAAGCAGGTGGATAACCATGGCAACGAATGGACTGTTCAGATTTGGGGTGGTCCGTCGCAACAGCCTGCTGGGTGAAGCGACGGTCGAGTTCGAGACGTTCCCCCTGGTGGATTCGAGTTTGACCGTGCCGAAATCGGGGACCTTGCATTTTACCAACGGTCAAAGTTATGCCGAGACGTCGATTGCGGTGCGTAACCAACGGCAGGAGCTAAACAATCACTTTGGCCTCAGGCTATTGCCGGCCCAGGGCGGCGTCCTGGCTTTCCCATCCGAGGTCACGGTTCGGATCAACGATGACAAGCCTTTCGGGATGTTTCAGTTCGCGCAGAGTTCTCGGTTCCAATCCTATGATCCATTGTCCGAAACCAATGCCACCATATCCCTATCGGTGGTTCGAACCGGGGTGACCAACAGCGAAGCGTCCGTCCGCTACAGATTCAGTGGAACTGCGGTGCCGGGACAGGATTATGCGCCAGCGGTTGGGGAGCTCCATTTCGATATCGGTCAGCGGGAGGCAGGGTTTCAAATTCAACTGCGGGATGACGCGCTGTTTGACCCGTCAAAAACTCTGACCGTCGAACTTTTTTATCCGGTTGGAGGGCCAGCGTTTGATGGGTCGCAAAGATTGAGGTTCAGCTTGGCAGATGATGAGACTGGGCTGGTTTTTGCCGGGGCCAATTGGGCAACAAACGGGACGAGTCGAACTCAAACTGTAAACGAGGGAAATGGGAGCGTCCGGGTGGAGGTGCGGCGTTTCGGGCCGGGCACCAATACCCTCAGGGGCAGACTCAAAATAGCGGGGGGGGATGCATCGGTGCTCGCTGAGCCCTCGCTTTTGCCGATGGAAATCGCTTTGGAACTGGGGCAGACGTTCACGGTTGATCTTGCCCTTCGCAATGACCGGGTTGCCAATGTGCCTCGGGATCTGGTTCTGGCCCTGGAAACCTTGGGTCCGTTGCGACCCGGGGTGACGTCGGAGTTTCATCTTCAAGCATGCGATGACGACGGTCCTGGGTTGGTGACCCAGTTGATGCCGACTCAGGCGACCAACAGCTTTGAAAGCTTCCGACTGGACGGCGTAGATGCCGCGGGAAACCTCTACGGGAATGGGTTGCGCTTTTTGCCCGACGGAGAACGGGACTGGCGGTGGTCACTGACGGGTGGCGCGGCCAAGCAAATTGTCATGCGACCGGATGGTGGAGCGTATGTGTTGCAGGACAATGGTTGGAGTTCGTGGCGGTTCGATGGTTCACGCGTAACGTTCACTGTCTCCGACTATTTGAGGTCCGAAGAAACGAAACACCAAGGGGGAGCCTGGGGCACCGCCTTCCTGGGGGCGGAAGGCGGTTTGCGGATTTGGGCGTTTGGCTATCTCCTTAGCTCGTTCAACAAGAATTTGGAACCAACCAGTTCAGTCAGAACCCGGACTCTTCGTGGAACGTCAGGGGCTGTGCAACAGCAGGCCGACGGGAAGATCGTGATCGCGGGATCTTTTGCCAGAGTCGGAACACTGCCCGCAGCCTCGGTGGCTCGCTTTCTTCCGGACGGCACGCTCGATTCTTCGTTTGCAGTTGGAGGTGGTCCGGATGGAGAGGTTTCCATGGTAAAGGTCCAAGCCGACGGGAAGATTCTCCTTGCCGGCGCCTTTGAGCGGTTTGATGGACAGCCACGGCGGGGATTAGCCCGGTTGCTCTCGAACGGGACGCTTGATACGGATTTCGCACCGAGTGGGTTTGTCCAGCCTCGGCCGTTCCAAGTTGTGGGCGAATACGGTCAATTTCAGACGAACCAAGACAAGATCCAAGCGTGGGTGGCTTTGCCTGGGGAACGCATTTTGGTCGCCGGCACGTTCACGAACTTCAACGGGCAAGCATGCGGGAACTATGCCGTGCTGCGGTCCGACGGTCAGTTAGATCCCAATTTCTCGGTTTGGCCTGGCGCCGACCGGACGGTGGAGAAGTTGTTTGCACTGCCCGATGGTGATGTGGCGATGACGGGACCGTTTTCATCGGTGAACGGAGTGCCGCTTTACAACCTCGCGCGCTTCAGGCCGCGAAGCCCGGGAATTGAGTTCGAACGGCAAGTGTTGGCGGCGGCCAAATTGTCGGGACGGCTGGTAGTTCCATTGATTCGTCGGGCAAATCCCGCCAAGGCGACCACGGTTCGGCTTCGGATTTTGGATGGCACAGCCCGGTCGGGAGTTGATTTCCCGGCGGGTGACTTGGAAGTGTCCTTCGCGGCGGGCGAAACCACGGCCACGGTCACCATCCCGCTGGCCATGACGCCGCCGTATTTCGGCAAACGGACCGCCAGCGTCGAGCTTTCCGATCCCGACGCTATCGACTCCGGGGGAAAACAGCGCGCGGTGCTGCAGATCTACGGCGAAGGGGCCGCCACGCTGGAGCCGACGCCGAACTGGGCACCCAATGAATTCTACGAAGTGCGGCAACTCGTGCCGCGGGAGGACGGAAGCTGGTTGGCGGTGGGCCGGACAAAATCGATGCCGTGGGAAGTCCTGCGACTATTTCCTGATGGCTCACTGGACCGGGAGTGGCGGGTGGAACGGCCTGATCCATACTACCCCACCAACCAGGTCGGAGCCTTGGCGGCCCTGCCCGGAGGGAAGACCTTGGTGGGTGGGCTGAGCGTTTGGAACCATAACACGACCTTCCCGGTCATTCGCCTCCTGGCAGATGGTCAGGTTGACCAATCATTCCGCGGGCGATTTCTGGATAATTTCAATGGATCTGTCAGATCGATGGCGGTTCTGCCCAATGGGCGGTTTTATGTTGCGGGCAGTGGTTCCACCCGATTGGCACGCCGCTTGGCCAGTGGATCGCCCGATGACAGTTTCCCTGACCCGTTTTCTGGTTATCCTTACTGGCTACCGCCAGTCACCGATGCCCTGTCCCTGCAAGGAGACGGGATGCTCTATGGCGGCGCATACATTCCGAGTTTCAACGCTTGGGATGGGCTCTGGCCAATTTTCCGGCTGCGCCCGGGCGGGAACCTCGACAAAAGTTTCCAACCACATGTGTTCGGCGAGGTGCGGTGTTTCGCCCGTCATTCCGACGGCAGCATGCTGGTGGGTGGTTGGCTTGACGCTCTGCCCACCGGCCAAGGCCGGTTTGGCGTGGCGTGGATCACCCTCAGCGGAAATTGGTGGGAGGGCGGAAGTGTTCCGACCGATGGGCACGTTCATGCCCTACTGCCGGCTCCCGATGGGAAGTATTGGATTGGGGGAAGCTTTTCCGAGGTCCACGGCGTGAAACGTCCCGGACTGGCCCGGCTCAACGCCGACCTGAGCCTGGACACGAGTTGGGACCTCGGGGAAGGGATCATCGGTTCGGTTCGGGCACTGGGGTTGCTGCCTCATGGAGGCCTGTTGGTCGGCGGACAATTCGACTTGGTCGATGGCCTCCGCCTCTCCGGCCTGGTTCGACTGCGAGGCAGCGAGGACCCTGGGCGGATCGAGTTTGCCGAGTCGACCGCCTTTGCTCGGGAAGGGGATGCGGAGGCTTTGGTGAAGATTCGGCGCGTTGGTGGCGGCTCGGGGACCATGCGGGTGCGCGTCAGGACACAAGGCGGCTCCGCCCAACCGGGGACTGACTATGTGCCGATTGATCAGGTGTTGGAGTTCCCGGACTCAGGTTGGCGCGATCAGGTGGTGCGTGTCCCGATGTTAGGCAATCCCGCCCACACCGGGATACGTGCCCTTGGACTTCAACTTTCCACGGAAAACCCGGCTGCGGTGTTAGGTGAACTGTCCCAGTCGCAAATCTTGATCGAGGATGAAGCGGTCGGAGTATTGGCATTGGACCAACCCGCGGTGACGGGCCTACCCCGCGCCAGTCTGGTCACGCTGCCAGATGGCTCATTTGTAACCCGGGGAACCAATGCCGGGCAGTTGATCCGGATCAAGTCTGACGGGGACGTCGATCTTGAGTTCGCCTTCTCCGCAGGCCACGCGGATGTCCAGGTGTTGGCTGCCTTACCCGATGGAAAACTCATCGCCGGCGCGCAAGGTAAATTCGTGATTCCCCTTCCCGGCGGAGGAACCACCAACTTGGTCCGGCTGTTTCCGGATGGCCGGATTGATCCGACGTTTCGTTGCGCAGGAATCCAGGATGGAGCTGATCTGAGGGTGTTGGCGCTCGCAGACGGGCGCCTGTTGGTTGCGGGGCAATTGATTACCCGCCTTGAGCGTGACGGGTCGGCGGACGCAGACTTCCGATGCCCGCTCCTGCAATCCTACTGCTGGGCGAAAGCTCCCGACGGGCGAATTTTGGTTTCCGGCACCCAAGGAAGGGACGGGACCAGCATCGCGGGAGTTTGGCGGTTGAGGGAATACGGCGCTCTGGAAGTGCCGCCGCTTGCCACCGTTGGCGTCATTGGAGCCGGGCAATGGGTCAGCGCCATGGCGGTGCAGTCGGACGGCAGGGTGATCGTTGCCGGACAGTTTTCGAAGGTGAACGGAGTCGCCTGTCCTTCTTTGGCCCGACTCTGGCCAGACGGAACCGTGGATTCCGGGTTTGATTCCCGGGCCGTCGACGGATCCCAGATCTACCATGTCGCGGTAGCTCCGGACGGTATGATCTATGTGGGTGGCGGTTACGTGCGACGCGATGATGACGGGTTTTGGTTGCTTGCTCGGTTCCTGCCCAATGGGCGGCTGGATCCGCACTTCAGCCCAGTTCTCCCCACGGACTTCCCCCAGGTTTCCGCGCTGGCCTGGCGGCCGGGAGGAGATCTGCTGGTGGGAGGGCAGTTCAACGGGCTTTCGCCAGCGAGGAAGGTGTTGCGCATCGCGCTGCCAGGGCCGAAACCGACGGCAGTGGACTTGCAGCTGATAAGCGACAAAACGGAATTCGCTCCCGGTGAACTCGTCACGCTTGTGGCGCGTGCCATGGACTCTGATAGCGTGATCCGACGGATTGAGCTCCGCGAGAATCGGCTGCAGACCATCGCGCTAACGAACTCACCTGAGGGGCGGTTTTCGGTCAGGTTGGCGGAGATCGGCTCCCATGAATTGACCGCGCTTGCCGTGGACGTTGACGGCCGTCAAACCGCCTCCCAGTCAATCATCGTGCGCGTGCGGGATCCTGAGACAGCACTGATTGCGGGCGTTGTCCGCCAGGGTGAACAACTGCGCTTGCAGGTTACCGGCGATGCGGGCCGCACTTATCGGTTGGAACAGTCCATGGATATGGCCACGTGGGATCTGGTGTCGGTCACCACCGCATCAAGCGGTTCATTTGAATTGCTGACCCCGGTAATTTCTCCGGCTCGTCAGTTCTTCCGTTTGAAAGTCCAGTGAGGGACCGAGCGGTGTGCGGACTTCCTTGGTTTGGGCTTCCCTGACGACTCTTCCTTGCACTCCGGAAAAAACCCGGTGGCGCGGCCGGGGGTGTTTCCCTACGGTCCGCGGCACTTTCGCAGGGATGCCCAGTGTTTTCATCAAGACCTACGGTTGCCAGATGAACGAGCGCGACAGCGAGGCCGTCGCCGCGCAGCTCGTCGCCAAGGGCTATGCCCTCGCGCCGCACGAGAGCGTGGCGGACGTCGTCTTGCTCAACACCTGTTCCGTGCGGGATCTCGCCGAACAGAAGGCGATCTGGAAGATGGAGAACCTCGCCGGCATCGCCCGGAAGGAGGGCCGCCAGCCGATCTTGGGCTTCATGGGCTGCATGGCGCAGAGCCGGGGGAAACAGCTCGTGGAGTCGCTGCCGGACGTCGATCTGGTGCTCGGCACGCAGAAGTTTCACCGGGCGGCGGAGTATCTGGACGATTTGCTGTCCGGTCGCCGCGACAAGATCGTGGACACGGCGGAGGAAAGCGGTTCGCAGGCGACGATTCGCGAGCATCTCCTGACCGGTGCGGCGGACAAGAAGTCGGTGACGGCGTTTGTCAGCATCATGCAGGGCTGCAACCAACACTGCACGTTCTGCATCGTGCCCTTCACGCGCGGCGAGGAGCGCAGCCGGACGATTCCCGACATCGTGGGCGAATGCCGCGAACTGGTCGCGCGCGGTGTCCGGGAAGTCACCTTGCTCGGGCAGATCGTTACGAGCTACGGCAAGCGCGATTACCCGCTGAAGGAGGGCAAGTCGGCCTTCGTGCAGCTCATCGAGGCGGTGCATGAAATCGAAGGGCTGGAACGCATCCGGTTCACCTCGCCGCATCCCAAGGGCTACGGTGACGACCTGATCGAGGCGTTTGGCCGGCTGCCGAAGCTGGTGGAGTCGGCGCACCTGCCGTTGCAGAGCGGTTCCGACCGGCTGCTCAAGCTCATGCACCGCGGCTACACGCGGGAACGGTTTGCCGAAATCATCGGGAAGCTGCGCCGGGTGAAGCCGGGAATCGGCGTCAGCACGGACATCATCGTGGGTTTCCCCGGCGAGACCGAGGCGGACTTCGAGGAGACGCTGTCGCTGTGCCGGGAGATCGGGTTCGACCTCGCCTACGTGTTCAAGTATTCGCCGCGCAAGGACACGCCGGCCGCGGCGATGCCGGACCAGCTGCCCGAGGCGGTCATCGAGGAACGGCATCAGCGGCTGATGACGCTGACGAACGAGCTCGCGGCCCGGAACTACGACGCCCTGATCGGCGAGACCGTGGAGATCCTCGTCGAAGGTCCGAGCCGTCGGAATCCCGCCCGCTACGAGGGCCGGACCCGTTCCAACAAGATCGTGGTTTTCCCGGGCAGCGAGCGGCATCGCGGCCAGCTCATGAACCTGCGCATCGAACGGACCGGCTCGTTCACGCTCTATGGCGATCCCGCGGTGATCGGCCTGGGGGACGAAGCGGGCGATCCTGAAATGGCCGCGAAGTCTTTGAATCCACTTTCTGCCTGAACCACGAATGAAGGTTACCCTTTCCCAGCTCTGCCTCGCCCTTGGGGCCGGCATGATCCTGACGCACGGATGGACGTTGCTGCAGGTGAAACCGGCCACCTCGTGGCTGCGCGGGTTCCACCGCCGGCATGCCGTGGGCGTGTTGCTGATGCTGGTCGGCACGGCTTGGTTTGAATGGAACCTGTATCAGGAGCAGCTCCAGGACATCGCGGCCTACAAGAACCTCATGCTGATCGGCTTCGGCGCGGTCGGAGTGGGCTGCTGTGTCTTTGTCCGGGATTTTCTTTCAGTCCGCGGATTGACGGTTTTTCTGCTGATGCTGGCCTGGCTGATGTGCGAAAAGGCACGCTGGCACGACAGCAATTTCCGTTGGGCCATCAGCGGCTGGGCCTACGTCTGGGTGCTTGTCGGCCTGTGGCTGTCGGTGTCGCCGTGGCGGCTGCGGGATTGGCTGGCGTGGGTGACGGCCTCCGAGGGAAGGCTTAGATTGGCAGCGGCCAGCGGGCTGATTTGGGGGGTGTTCGTGATTGTGTTGGGGCTCACCGTCTTCAAGTGAACTGAAAACATGGCTTGCACACCGGGCTCTGGCTCGTCACTTTCCGCCCTCCTTTGAAGGCAAACGCCGGGATACACCCCGGCAGAACGATAGAATTTGTATGGTTAGACTCCGTTTGAAGCGCGTTGGCGCAAAAAACAAACCGGTTTTCCGTGTGGTCGCCGCTGATCAGCGGAGTCCGCGGGATGGCAAGTTCCTGGAAGAGCTGGGAACCTATCATCCGCTTCAGGCCGGTGAAATTAATTTCACCCTCAAGCTGGAACGGGCGGAATACTGGCTGAAGGTCGGTGCACAGCCGTCCGAAACCGTGGCCAGCATGATCAAAAAGGCCCGCAAGGCCGCCGCGACTGCCGCTCCGGCTGCTTGATTTCAGCGCATCGCGCCAACAGACCATGCAAGCGTTCCTCGAATACGTGGTGAAAGGGTTGGTGGATCAGCCTGACGCCGTGCAGGTCAAGGCCGTGGAGAAAAGTGGGCTGACCGCCTATGAGCTCCATGTGGCGCCGGCAGATGCGGGAAAGATCATCGGTCGTCGGGGCAGCACGATTCAGGCGCTCCGGTCGCTGGTGCAGTTGGGTGCCCAGAAAAAAGGCGTTCGCTGCGTGGTGGACCTGATCGACGACTGAACGGACGGCCCGCGCGGGTGAACAGGACCGCGTGTTTTGCCGATGAAAATTGACGTATTGACCCTGTTTCCCGCGATGTTTACGGGGCCGTTGGATGAAAGCATCATCAAGCGGGCGCGAAAGGCGGGAATCCTTGACCTTAGGATCCATGATTTGCGGGACTGGACCCATGACCGTCACCGGACGGTTGATGACAGTCCCTACGGCGGCGGGCCCGGAATGGTCCTGAAGCCGGAACCGCTCTTTGAAGCCGTCGAAGCCCTCAAGGCCGAACGCAGTGATCGCATGAAGGTGATCCTGACTTCGCCCAGCGGCCGTCGTTTTGACCAGGCGATTGCCCGCGAGCTGGTAAAGGAAGAGTCACTGCTGTTCCTGTGCGGTAGCTACGAAGGTTACGACGAGCGGGTGCGTGAGCACCTTGTGGATGACGATTTGAGCATCGGGGATTTTGTGCTGACCAACGGTAACCTGCCGGCCATGGTCATCATTGATGTTGTGGCCCGGCTGTTACCCGGGACACTTGGAGATGACGCCAGCAGTGTCGATGAATCGTTCGGCCAGGGGATGCTGGAGTATCCGCATTACACCCGGCCGGTCGAATTCCGGGGCTGGAGGGTTCCGGAGATCCTGACCTCCGGCAACCATGCGGCGATCCGGGAATGGAGACAGGCGCAGGCGGTAAGGCGAACGGCGGAGAAACGTCCGGACCTGTGGGAGGACAAGCGGTGGAAGCGGAACATTTAACGGTCGAAAAAGTGACAATTTACTGAGGAATTAATATGAAGCTGAACAAAGGTGCACTGTTTGACAAGATTGAGGGCGAGCAATTCCGGAAGGAGCCGCTCAAGTTCAACGTCGGTGACTCGGTGAAGGTCCACACCAAGGTCGTCGAAGGGGACAAGGAACGGGTTCAGGTCTTTGCGGGCTTGGTGATCGGCATGCGCGGGCATGCCTTGAACAAGACCTTCACCGTTCGCCGGATCAGCTACGGCGAAGGGGTGGAGCGCATTTTCCCCTTCCATTCGCCGCGGGTCGACAGGGTCGAAATTGAACGCCACGGCAAAGTTCGCCGGGCCAAGCTGACCTACCTCCGCAAGCGTCTCGGCAAGGGCGCGATGGCGGTTCAAGAGCGCGAATTTACGGGCAAGTAGTCCGCCCCGGATTTGTCTCCAAAAACGGCGGAGTCTTCGGACTCCGCCGTTTTCTCGTTGGCGGTGCCGGTAACGAGCGATTGGCGGATGAAGCGGTTATCTTTACCGTTTCCCGATGCGCTGCATCGTGACCGCTGGGCCAACTTGGGAGCCACTCGATGGTGCCCGGCGGTTGACCAACTTCTCCACCGGTTCGCTCGGCGGGGACTTGGCCAATGTCTTCGCGGGCGCAGGCCACGAGGTGGTTTTGTTGCTCAGCGAGACGGCGGTTTGGCAGCGTCCGCTGGCCGCGGTCGAAGTGCGCCGATTTTCCACTACCGGCTCGTTGGCCAAGGCGTTGGAGCAGTTGGCGACTCCGGATCCCGTCGCAGTTTTTCACGCCGCGGCGGTTTCCGATTTTACCGGAGGCGGCATTTTTGTCCGAGATGCCGGCGGCGAGTTGCATCCCGTTGGCGCCAAAAAGATTTCCACCCGGTCCGGTTCCCTGTGGGTAGAATTGCGACCCGTTCCCAAAATCCTTCTTCAGACTCCCCTTTGGTTTCCCAACGGACGGATCGTCGGTTGGAAATACGAATTGGACGGCGACCGCGAGGCGGCCGTTGAAGCCGGACGCCGCCAACTGAGGGAAGCGGCCACAGACGGGTGTGTCGTCAACGGCGCCGCCTACGGAAGCGGCTTTGGACTGCTGCTTCGCGACGGAACGCTGACGGCGCTGGCCGACCGCGCTAGCCTCTACGCGGAGTTGGTGAAATTTCTGGGTTAGAGCGGGGTGAACTCACCGGCGGCGGGCCTGAATGCCGGGAGTCCGCTAACGGTCGGTTACGTTCAACCGACGAAGGCGGCCGGGCCGCCGCCGGCAGGAGTGCCACCGAACTGCGACTCGCTTCCGACCACGTTACTCGCGAAGCCGACTTTCCGGGTCCGCATTTTGGGCGAAAAACTCAGAGGTTTCGCTTCGAAATCCATTGGGCATCTGGAAGCATCGCCCCTCACCTCGGCAGGTTCCGGTTTGGCGGTCGCAGTTCCAACATTAACATAACACCGATGGCGACGATCGAGCGCACCATTAGTGTGCATTGGCGGCAGCAGGTCCACTTCACTGACCGCGTCTTCGGTTCGGACAATTGTGTCCTCCGTGACGTGCTAACCGCATCCGGTGGAGCGGTGACGGGCCGTCGCGCCAAGGTGCTGGTGATCGTTGATGAGGCGCTCGCAAAGGCGCATGGCTCCTTGGTGGATTCCATCCGCGACTATTTTTCCGCGCATTCGATCCACCTGGAACTGGCCTGTCCGCCCGTGCTCGTCATGGGCGGTGAAGCGGTTAAGAATGACCTTGCCCAGGTCACTGCGGTTCATGCGCTGATCAACCGATACCGCATTGACCGACACAGTTATCTGGTTGCGGTGGGCGGGGGCGCGCTGCTCGACATGACCGGGCTGGCGGCGGCGACGGCTCACCGGGGGGTTCGCCTCATCCGGATTCCCACGACCACGCTGGCACAGGGGGATTCCGGAGTGGGCGTAAAAAACGGCATCAACGCCTTCGGGAAAAAGAACTTCGTCGGCACCTTCGCCCCGCCGTTTGCCGTCATCAACGACTTCTCCCTGCTCGACACGCTTTCTCCGCGGGACAAGCGGGCGGGATTTGTGGAGGCCATCAAGGTGTCCTGCATTCGTGACCGCGCCTTCTTTGACTGGATTGAGCTGAATGCGGAAGCCTTGGCGGCCTTCGCGACGGAGCCGACGAAACATCTGATCTTCCGGAGTGCCGAACTGCACCTTGATCACATCGCATTCGGTGGTGATCCCTTTGAGATGGGGAGCGCTCGCCCGCTTGATTTCGGACATTGGGCGGCACACAAGATCGAGCAGCTCTCCGCTTATCGAATCAGCCACGGAGAGGCAGTCGCCATTGGCATAGCCCTCGATGTGAACGTCGCGCAACTCTCCCGATTGTTGCCCCCGGTCCCGGCCGGGCGGGTGCTCCGGCTGTTGGAGCGGTTTGGTTTCGACCTGTTCGCCGAGGAACTTGTCCGGGTAGATGCGGCGGGACAGCTCATCATCACGGCCGGACTCGAAGAATTCCGTGAACATCTGGGAGGCGAGTTGACGATCACCCTGCTCCGCGACCTTGGAATCGGAGTGGAAGTTCACGAGATGGATTCAAAGCTCGTCGTTCGTGCGATCGAATTGTTGCGCGCTGCCCATCTCCGAAGGGTCGGTCAGGAAAAATTCCCAAACTGAGCCTGCCCCGGAACTTCAGGCGAAGAGGGACGGGGGCTCTGCGTTGCCAGTGGCGGGTCGCCTGCCGATGTGGTTACGGCCAGTGCCGGCAACAAACCTTCACTCTACGTGGCGTGTTTTAACGGCAAGCCGGCCGCTACGATTCGAACGACGGAGAAGGCTGTGTCTGCATCTACTCGGGGTTCGTTCCCTTGGCCGGATCGGGGATGGTCGGGTCACCGCGCTTCAGCCCGATGTTCTGCTCGTAGGTGCCCAACCGGAGGGTGCGGGTCGCCTCCTTGCCGCGACGGTCGAGGCCGAGCAGGCGGATGCGGGCGGCGGCCTGCTCCGCCCACGGGGTGTTGGGGAACCGGGTCGTGAGGCGTTCCAAGGTGAGTTTGGCCGCATCGACTCCGTCCGGAGCCTTGAGCTGGAGGTCGGCCATTTCGTTGAGCCAGCGGGCGATGTGGCGGGACTGCGCGTCGGGATGCTGGATGAGATGTTCCATCTCCGCCGTCGCCATCTCGGATCGGCCCAGAGGATCGACGTAGAGTCGGGCCAATTCCTCGCGCCGTTCCCAGTCGTCGGGGAATTCGGTGAGATGGCGGACCAGTTCGCCGGCGCGTTGCAGGGCGGTTTCCGAGTCGGAGTTCGCGGGAATGGCCGTGGAGTCGAGGCCGAGGTTACCCGGGTGGTGGTGGACGATGAGCTTGGGGCGGTCGAAGCGTTCGAGCAGTTGCTGCTCGCCAGGAAGGTGCGCCAGGCGCTGCTGCGCCAACACGGCGGCATCGGTGCCGGGAAACTCGGTTACAATCCGGCGCAGGGAGCCCCGTGCGGCATCGGGGTTGTTGAGCTTGTTCACCTGCAGGTCGGCGATGTGGCTGAGCAGGAGCGCCACGCTGGCCGGCGCGCGTTTGGGCTCAAGCACGGCAAGTTCCAGCAGGCCCAACGCCCCGGCCGGATCCCGCAGGTCAACGCTGCGAATGTCGGCCATCAGGAGCAGCCCATCGAGATCGTCGGGGAAGCGCGCGAGTTCGGCCTCGGCGGCCTCGATGGCGGCGGAGTATTCGCCCCGCTTACGCAGGCCGACGGCGCGGAAATACATCGGCCTAGCTTCGACCTGTTCGTTGCCGCCGGTCAGTGAACCGAAGAACGGGCTGAGCACGGTTTCGATGACTTGGGGCAGCCACATGACCACGAGCGGAAAGGCGACCAGCAGGACCGTGAACAGGGCGATCGCCGCCCCGCCCCGGTTGCCGCCGCGTCCCTGGTGGAACATGTAGCCGAGCGTCGCGAGCAGCACGGCGGTCAGGAGGAGTTTGGCCGGCAGGGAAAGCAGTCCGCCGTCATTGCCGCCGCCCTTGGCCATGCGCCACAGGAAGAAGAACGCCAGCCCGAGGATGCCGATGGCGATCAGGATGCTTTCGCCGATGAGGGCCAAGGGGACCATGGAGTCGGGAGGAACCAAGCAGCGTGCGGGAAGCCTGTCACGGTGGTTTTGGACCGCTGAAGGTGTCGTCCGTCACGGAGTGGCCTTCCGGTCGGTCAATTGATGCTAGCAAAGCCCCACATGGCGACGAGGTAGACGAAATAAGCGGCTCCTGTAACCAAACCCAGCAGGACTTCAATCCATAGAAACGAGACTGGGAGCCGCCGATGCGTTTTTCGCCAGCGGCATACGAAAACCAGGGTGGCCAATGGCAGGGTGAAGGCGGCGGCGAACACCATCGCAGTCCCAATCAGGTCGGGAGTTCCGTTGGGATCCGGCTTAATCAACGTCCCCAAACCCATCACCAATACGAACATGACCATGGGCAATGAGCCGATTAGGAGGACTCCCAAAGCGAAATCCCACAGCTTGGCCATTGGCTTCATGACGGATTTACCCAACGGGACGGTTCACCGGCCCAACCGCCCGCGGAAATAATCGATGGTCCCGGTCAGGCCCTCAGCCAATTGCACCTTGGGCTCCCAGCCGAGCGTCTTGCGGGCGCGGGTGATGTCGGGTTGGCGTTGCTTGGGGTCGTCCTGGGGCAGGGGCTTGTGGACGATCTTCGACTTCGAGCCGGTGGCCTTGATGATCTCCTGGGCGAACTGAAGCATGGTCAGTTCGTGCGGGTTGCCGATGTTGGTCGGCAGGTGGGCATCCTTTCCTTCGCTCATCATCAGGCGATAGATGCCGGCGATCAGGTCGCTGACGTAGCAGAAGGAACGCGTCTGTTTGCCGTCGCCGAAGATCGTGATCGGCTTGTTTGTCAGTGCCTGGCTGATGAAGGCAGGGACCACGCGACCGTCATGGAGGCGCATGCGGGGGCCGTAGGTATTGAAGATGCGGACCATGCGCGTGGGGATGGCATGCTCGCGGTGGTAAGCCATCACGAGCGCTTCGGCGAACCGCTTGGACTCATCGTAACAGCCGCGCGGCCCGATGGTGTTCACATTGCCCCAGTAGTCTTCGCGCTGCGGATGCACGAGCGGGTCGCCGTAAATCTCGGAAGTTGAGGTGATCAGGAAGCGGGCGCCCTTGGCCTTGGCGAGTCCGAGCGCCTTGTGCGTGCCCAAGGAACCGACCTTCAGCGTCTGGATCGGGAGTTCGAGGTAGTCAATCGGGCTGGCCGGCGAGGCGAAGTGCCAGACGTAGTCCACCGGCCCGGCAAGGTAGAGAAACTCCGTGACGTCCTGCTTGATGAACTTCAGGTCCGCGTGGCCGGCGAGGTGCGCGAGGTTGTCGGTCGAGCCGGTGATCAGGTTGTCGATGATGACCACCTTGTGCCCTTTCGACAGGAGCAGGTCCGTGAGGTGCGAGCCAAGAAAACCAGCGCCGCCGGTGACGACGGAGACGGGTTGAACGATGGGTTTGGCGGGGGGGCGACGGGTGGGTTTCGTGGGCATAAGGAAGGTGGTTGAGGGCGCGAAAACTGGAGTGCCGATCGGCACCGGATTGATCCGGACGTCACTTGGCGCCGGTTCCGGCGAAGACGGCGGGGACGGTCCGGACCAAAATCTTTACGTCGAGCCAGAGCGACCAGTTGTCGATGTATTCGAGGTCGAGGCGGACCCATTCCTTGAAATCCTTGACGTTGTTGCGGCCGCTCACCTGCCAGAGGCACGTAAGGCCGGGCTTCACGCTGAGCCGGCGCCGGTGCGCGGGGTCGTCGAAGCGGCGGACCTCGTCCACGGGCAGCGGGCGGGGGCCGACGAGGCTCATCTCGCCGCGGAGCACGTTGAAGAGCTGGGGCAGCTCGTCGATGCTCCATTTGCGGAGGAAGCGACCGAGCGGGGTGATGCGCGGATCGTTGGTGACCTTGAAGACGGGGCCCGACATCTCGTTGAGGGCGGCGAGCTCCTGCTTCAACTGTTCGGCGTTGGTCACCATCGTCCGGAACTTCAGCATGGTGAACGGCTGGCCGTTGAGGCCGGCGCGCTGTTGCCGGAAGAACACGGGGCCGGGCGAGCTCAGCCGGATCAGCAGGGCGGCGATGGGAATGATCGGGACCAGGAGCACGACGCCCAGGAGCAGGGTCGCAGCCCCGAAGAAGTCGATGCCTGACTTGGCCAGGGCCTGCCAGGAGGCGTCGGGGCCGGTCCGAAAGACGAGCACCGGGAGGCCGTTGAGTTCGTCGGCGCTCGCCCGGGAGAGGCGGGTCTGAAAAAAATCCGCGAGCAGCCAGACGTCAACACCCTCAAGTTCGCAGATCTGGATGGCCTGCTCAATCGTGCCGAACAACGCCTGTCGCGGCGAGATGATGACGGCATTGGCCGAAGTTTCGTGAAGCGTTTCCGCCAGTTGGTTGGGTGACAGTTCGTTGATGTCGAGCCGGGCGATGATCTCGACTTCCCCGTGGGAGCCGGCGGCAACGGACTTCTCAAGCTTGACGGTGTCGTCACCCGGTTTGCCGTTCCCCCCGGCGCCGAGCAGGATCACCCGGCGGCGGGAAGCCTTGTTGCCGAAGCGGGCCACGGTCCAGCGGCGGACCAGTTCCTCCTTGGCGAAGCACAGCGTCGCGGCGAGCGGGGTGAAAAGCACCATGACGCCGCGCGCGCTCTCGTCTTTGCGGAAGAACAGAACCGTGATGACGATGAGCGAGATCCAGATGCCGGAGCGGATCAGCTGGAACAGCGTGTCGCGGCGCGACGAGAAGACCGAGCGGTTGTAAAAGCGGTTCAGCTCCAGCACCGGCGGCGTGAGCACGACAATGACGATCAGCAGCCAGGCATAGGCATCGAATTCCCGGATCAGGTGGTTGGGGTCCAGGAAGTCGATAGAACGGATGGCGTGGGCCAGCCAGAACGCCGCGGCGAACAAGGCTGCGTCGAGCAGCTTGTGCAGTTTCGTCAGGAGTTGCCGCTGGCGGCTGAGCATCGTGTGTTGGAAGTCTTAGGCGGCTGGCCGGGAGCTGTTAAGCGAGAAAACCGCAGCCCGGCTGTGAAGACTCGGCCGGTCGGCCTGAACCGAATTCGAGAATGTGCAGTTCATCTGCAAGGGCTGAAGTTTCCGCGTCGCCCCGCTCGGTTGGGTCGGTGGGGTTTGCGGGCTTGGATGGACATTCAGTTTAGGACTGCGGTTAGGGCCGGAAGGTCTGACCGCCGGCAAGGGCACCCTTGGAGACCTCAATGGCCGGAGCGATTTCGCCGATCAGTTGGGCGACCCGGCGGAAGGCTTCGTCTTCCCGTCCCGGCGGGCACGGAGCAAAGAAAGAAATGTAAGCCCAACGCTGGAGCACCCCTTTGGTGACGAGGTCCCGGATCATCCACCACTGGCGCTCCCAGTGGCTGGCTGAGCGCTGGCCGTCGGCAACAAACCAAAAGACGTAAACGCCCGCCAACTCCTGGCGCCGACCTTCCAGTGAACTGACCATGCCGCCATCGAAACGCTGAACGGTGCGGCCAGAGCTGGAACCGTCCGGGTTGGCCAGCGTAACCTCCTGCTTGGAACGGATGCGCCAGCCCTGACCGGTCAGGCAGTATTCGGGACGATGGATGCTGGTGCGATCGCCCCCCATCAGCACGGCGGTGGCCTGGGCCGTGAACCCATCGCTGCCGGTGTAGATGGCCCGGCCAAACGTGGTGTCGGCCGGCAACGAATGCAGTTCGGTCGGACTGATCTTGCCGCTCTCGAAAGTGTATCCGGGCACCATCGTCGGCAGGTAAACCGAATTGGTCCGGGCGATGCCTCCGTCTTCCCCGAAGAGGGGCATCCGGCTCAGCCGCACCCCGGGAGCGCCCAACCGTTGCCGGGCGGCGAGCGCGCTGCCGCCCCAGGCAATCAACCCGAAAACGAGCGCCACCGCAGCGAGACAGACGCCCAAGGATGCCGGCTTTACCCGAAGGGGTTCGGGCGCCGGTGGCGCCGCCTCCGTGATGGGATCGCTCAGCCACCGGGAGATCAGCATCACTCCCCCGAGCGCCACCAGCAGGGTCACAAAGCCCAGATTCGTCTCGATCCGGGCGCCGGCCTCCTGACCATAACGGGAACCGACCGCGAAGACCGTGACCAGACGCGCCACGTTGCCGAGCACGGCGAGCGGGATGGCGGAAAGCAGCAAGACGCCCCGGCGCCACCAGCGGTCCAACTGCAGGTAGCCGAAGGTCAACGTGAGCAGGAGCACCACGGTCAGGCTGCGGATGCCGGAACAGGCGGGAGCCACGTCGAACTCGAATCCCTTCTGGCCGGAGGGCAGCGTATCAAAGACCAGTGTGCCCTCCCGGATCAGGTGGAGCCCCAGGATGCCATTGCAGAAGTCCGTGGAGAGCCGGGTGGCGATCAGCCGCAGGGGCAGCGTCAGTCCGTCCGTGTAGGCGGTCAGCGGGATGCAGAATGCCAGCAGGGAAAACGGAAAGGCGGCGGCACGCAACCAGGCGGTGCCCCAAACGAGGCCCGTCAGGGCATAGAGTCCCAGGCCGAAACCGACCACCGACAGCCGGGCCTGTTGCAGCAGGGAGCCGGCGAGATGGAAGATGGCGGCCAGCGTGAACAGGCCCAGCGGGAGCAGTGACGGCTGCTTGGGCACGCGCGCGAATTCATCACGCCGCGTCCAGATGAGGAGAGCGATCAGGGGCACGACCACCCAGCCCAGGGCGTCGTCGGAGTTGGCGCCATAGAGGGCGTTCAGCCAGACGAACAGCGACCGCGTGTCGATGTATCCGAAGGAGGAATTTCCCTGGAAATGAAACAGGGCGGTCCAAGCGGTCAGCAGGGCCGCGAGCACCGGCCAATTGGGGAAGCGGGAGTTCATCCTATCGGGTCTGGACGGCCGCGGTGGAAGCGGGATCGGGCTGGCGCATCACCTGCGGCGCATAGGCGGCGATCAGCCGGGCCATCCGGTCGAAGGTCACGTCCTCCTGCCCGGGCGGGCACTGGGCGAAGAAGGAGAGATATCCCCACCGCGGGAGCGTGTTCTTGAGCAGCACGCTTTGCATCGTGGCCAGCGTCCGGTGCCAGACGTTGGCGGTTTCCACTCCGTCGGCGACGAACCAGAAGACATAGATGCCGGCGGCCTGGACCACGCGCCCGTCCGGGAGCCGCACCAGCTTGCTGGCGTCGTAGCGGCTCACCGTCAGGTTGCGCCGGAGAGTTGTTTCCAGGGTGATTTCAGCGGCGCGTTTTCGCTGGATGTTCCAACCGACGCCAGTGAGGCAGAAGTCCGGCTGGTGGATGCTGGTGCGGTCGCTGCCCATCAGGACCACGTTGGCCTGCACATAGAGATTGCCTTCGGCGGCCTGGTAGATGCGACGCCCGAACGAGGTGTCGGGAGGCAGGAAGTCCAGTTCCATCGCGGTGATTTCACCCGGCACGCTGTCGAATCCGGCCAGGCGTTCGGGCATCACCACTGCGTTGGTTCGCACGGCATTGTTGGTCGTTGGCGCCAGCACTCCTGGCACCACAACCACCGCCGGCCGGCCCAGGGCCTGATGGCTGCGAAGCCGGTTCAACAGCGCAAAACCGGCCCCGATCAGGGCCAACGAAAGGACAGCGACCCGTAAGGCGTTTCGGTTCATGCGGTGGCGGGCGTTCCTTCGGCGGCGGTGGCGGGTGGTCTCCGTCGCAGGATGAGCCGGTCAATCACGAGAATCCCGATCAGGGCCGCGGCGTAGGTGATGAAGCCGAACTTGGTCTCCACCGCCTTGCCCACCTCCTCGCCCAACGCGTCTCCCATCAAAAAGACGAACACCAACCGGATCGTGTTGCCGACCAGCGCGAGCGGAGTGGCGGCCGCCAGCAGGAGCAGGCTGTGCCACCACCGCCGCCGGTTGAGATGCACAAACACCGTGGTGACGAACAGCACGGCCAGCATGCTGCGGATCCCGCTGCAAGCCGGTGCGACGTCAAATTTGAACCCGGCCGAGAGGGCGGTCGGCAGCCGGCTGACCGTCGTGCCCGCCTGCTCGATGGGCATGGCCAGCAAGGTCTGGCAAACCCCGACCGCCAGCTTGGTGACGATCAGCCGCAGGTGAAAGGTGAGCCCGTCCGTGTAGGCCGCCATCGGGATGGCAAAGATCAGGAAGAGGATCGGGCCGGCGACCACTTTCAGCAGCTCCCGCCCCCAGAGCCCGGCGATCAGTCCGCCGCTGCCGATGATGAAACCCACCAGGGAGAGCCGGACCTGCTGGGCGAGGTAGCCAAACACATGCAAGGCCAGTCCCAGCGTCAGCAGGAACACTCCTGGAAACCACGGCTGCTTCACCGCCGCCTGGATCTGTGCCCGGCGGAGGTAGAGCAACACGCCCACCACGGCTGGCACCAGCGGGCAGAGCTCGTCGCCGGACTCCCCGATCGTCGGCAACTGATACCAACGGTAAAGCCAGACGAAGGCGGATTCGGTGTTCACGTAACCAAAGCTCGAATTGCCGAGCAGATGGAACAGCGCCACCCAGCTCACCAGCAGGACTCCCAGCCAGCCCTTGTGAGGCAGACTGCCCATGAATTGTCGCAGGTTGTTCATGATCCGATTGCAGCGCTTCGGTAAGGAATCTCCCGTTCGTCGTCCGGCATCGCGCCGGGTGCCGGCGCGGCGAACACGGACTCGAACACCTCGTAGCCGGCGTTCATCATGCCCAGCCGCAGGTAGGCGCCCTTCGCCCGTTCGTTCTCCCGCTCCACGTAAAGCCGGATTCCGCACACGCCGGATTCCTGACCGGCCAGCCGTTCCACGTGCTCAAACAGGGCGCGGAAAATCCCCTGGCCGCGGGCGTCGTCGACGACGTAGACGCTTTGCAGCCACCAGAACATCCCGTTGCGCCAGTCACTCCATTCGTAGGTGACCATCACCTGTCCGATGACGAGGCCGGCCTGCTCGGCCACGAAGTAGCGGCCCTTGGCCGGGTCGGCCAGCAGGGCCCGGACGCCGGCAACGAGGACGGTGCGGTCCAGACTGCGTCCCTCCGTTTCCTGCGCGAGGCGGGCGTTGAACTCGGCGATGATCTCGGCATCGCCCGGCTTGGCGTCGCGCAGCAGCATCAGATTTGGAAGTCGATGACCTGGTTCCGGTCGGCCTTGGGCACGACCTTGAGCTTCACGTCATCCATCAGCACGAGGCTGTGCGGCGGCACGCCGTGCATGAGGAACACGCTCGCGCCGATTGTGCTGCCGGCCCCGATCACGGTGTCCCCGCCCACGATCGTCGCGTTGGCGTAGATCGTGACTCCGTCCTCCAGGGTGGGATGCCGCTTCTGTCCCCGTAACGCCTGGCCGGCGGCCAGCGAGCGCGCCACCAGGCCGACGCCTTGGTAAAGCTTCACATGGTTCCCGATGATGACCGTCTCGCCGATCACCGTGCCCGTGCAGTGGTCCACGAAGAAATGGGTGCCGATCCGGGCTCCCGGATGGATGTCCATGCCCGTGCGCGCGTGGGCCCACTCGCTCATGATGCGCGGGAGCAGCGGGATCTTTCGAAGAAAGAGTTCGTGCGCGAGCCGGTGCACCGAGATCGCCTCGATGAACGGATAGGCCACGATCACCTCGTCCCGGCTCAAGGCCGCCGGGTCGCCCTGAAACGCCGCTTCGACATCGGTCTGCAACAGCTCCCTCACGGCCGGCAACTGGCGCAGGAACTCGGTAGTCACCGTGTGGGCGATCCGGCGCGGATCGCGTTCGCCGTCCGAACATCCTCCGGCGCAGCGCAGGCTCTTGTAGATTTCGTCTTCCAGCCGGCCGGCAATCGAGTCGAGCCGCAGGGCGGTTTCCGCCTGCAGTTCGGACGAATGGACGATGCGGTCGTCGAAAAAGCCGGGGAAGATCAACCGGAGCAAATCCTGGGTGATCTCGGCCACCGCCGCCTTGGCGGGCAGATTCGCGCCGTCGAGGTGGTTGATCCCCCCGTGACGGCGAAACGACGCCAAGAGGGCCTGCGTCAGCTCGGTGACCGGATAGTGCACTGGCCGCGGAGTATGGCCGCCCGCCCCCCGAAGTCCAACCCCGGCTCGCCGGGTTGGATCGCCCACTTTGACCGCGGTTAATTTGAACCCGCCGCCCTGACGGCAGTCTGGCCAACTGATCGCTTGCACGACAAGCTACCTTGTGTCACATAGTAGTCAGTTCGAAGCGGGTGAATCCGCGGCGGTTCCTTTCGTTCGTTCGCCCTCCGCCGGGGCCAAACGTTCCGTCAGCCAGGCCCATTCATGAAGTCAGTCCTGTTTCCAAATGTCGGCGGCCGGGCCATCCGCGCCCGGCCGGAGGCCGCCTAGCAACCACGCCCAAGCCTGTGTCAGATTTCTTCGACAACTGGGTCGTGCAGGTCCGCAAGGGGGTCATCGAACTGTGCATCCTGCGCACGCTCGCAACCCGGGAGCGTTACGGCTATGAGCTGGTCAAGGAGCTGTCGGAAGTCCCTGGCATGGGGCTCACCGAAGGAACGCTCTACCCGCTGCTGTCGCGCCTGCGCCTTTCCGGCCTGGTCAACACCCGCCTTGAAGAGTCCGCCACCGGTCCCGCCCGCAAATACTACAGCCTGACGCCCGAGGGGCGCCGGACCTTGAAGACGATGAACACGTTTCTCGAAACCCTGAACCGCAGCACCGCACAGGTCGGAGGCAAACCATGAACGAATGGACACCCAGCGCCCGTGCCGTCCTCGAAGGGCACCTCAACCGCCACCGGGCCCGTTTTGCCGCCGCCGGCGCCGAGGCTGACGAAGTCATCGGCGACCTGCGGCAGCACCTGGAGAATGAGGCGGCGGCACAGGGGCTCCCCGTGGTGACCGAAGCGGACGTGCGCCGCATCCTCGCGAAGGTGGACCCGGACCTCCTGGCGGAACCGGCGTCCGAAGGGCAGCCCGGCGAATCGGTCCGACCAATCCCGGAACTGCCGACTGCTCGTCCGACCGCCTTCTCCTCGGCGGGGCGGGTTCTGCTCTGGTTCTTCGGGGTGTTGCTACCCGTGGGCACGCTGATCTTCGAACTGATGTCCAAAGCGTGTGCCGCCGGCCTGATGGATCCCGTGCCGACTCCGGTTCATGCCCTGCTGATCGCCTTGGTGCCGGCGGTGCATGCGGTGGGACTGCTCTGGCTGGGGCGCACACCTCGCGCCGCCCCGAGCTGGCTTTGGTGGCTGCAATCCGCCGCTTTGGGCGTGGCCGGCGCCTACGCCTTGCTGTTTCTGCCCTTCACGCCCTTCGCGTTTGTGGGAATCGTCTATTTCGGGATCGGACTTCTGCCGCTGGCTCCGCTGTCAGCCTGGATCTGTGGTCTGATCCTCGGGGCGACGCTGCGGAAACGCGCGACCGCTACCGGGACAGCGCCGCCCCGGTTGCGCTGGTGGGGTTGGGCCGGGAGCCTGCTGTTGCTGGTTGCCCTTGCATTGCCGGATGCGCTGACCCGGGAGTGGCTCCACACGGCTGTTAGCGGCTCGGACGCTGGGAAGACCCAGGCCATCCAGCGGCTGCGGGCTTATGGCAACGACCAAGCGTTGCTCCGGGCTTGTTATGGGCAGTCGCGCCAGGTCTGGGACGAATTCTTTTCCCGCCCATGGCTGTCCGCGGCCCAGGTGCAGGAAGTCTACTTCCGGGTGACCGGGCAGCCCTTCAACGCCGTGCGCCCGCCGCTCAGCCCGCTGCGGGGCGCCGGCCGCGAAGTGCTCCGGGACTTTGAGTGGGACAGCGCCGTCGGCGGTGAATCCGTGGCCGGGCATGTCTCGGGCCTCTCCCTGCTGTCGTCGCGGCTAGACGCAATGGGCAATGCCGACGACGGCTGGAGCTATACCGAATGGACACTCGAGTTCCGTAACGATCACGAACGTCAACCGCGCGAAGCCCGGGCCGAGATTCAGTTGCCGCCCGGCGGTGCGGTGTCGCGCGTCACGCTCTGGGTGGATGGCGAAGAACGCGAAGCCGCCTTTGCCGGACGCGGCGAGGTGCGGGCCGCGTATCAACAGGTCGCCGTCGTGCAGCGGCGTGACCCGATTCTGGTCACCACGTCCGGCCCCGACCGCGTGTTGATGCAGTGTTTCCCGGTTCCGGCGCAGGGCGGCACGATGAAGGTCCGCCTTGGCATCACCGCGCCGCTCGCGCCGTTGGCGATGAATGAAGTTGCCTTCGTCTGGCTGCGTTTCGCGGAACGCAACTTCGCCATCCGCGAGGAATTACGGCATCATGCGTGGTTGGAAACGCCACAGCCGGCGGTAAGCACTCCCACAGGCTGGAGCCTCGACGCCAGCCGGTCCAACGCCCTGCACGCCGCGGTCAACGAGCGCGAGGTGGCGGACGCCTTTCCGGTGATTCACCTGCGCCGGAGTGCGGCCGCGGCCAGCGCGTGGGTGCGCGATGAGCGAGCGCCGACGCCTGCCTGGGTTCGCCAACAGCTCGGCGCCACCACTGAAAAGACTCCGGGCCGCCTCGCGCTCGTGCTGGACGGCGGCCGCGGTGGACGCGCTTGGTTCGACGCGGTTCGTGGGGCGTTCAAGCAAGCCGGCGGTCAGGGCGACGTAGGAATCTGGATCGCCCACGACGGCGTGATTGAGGGGGCCAAAATTGAAGACGGCTCCTTCGTCGACGTCGCGGATCGATTGGCGCGGCGTGCGCCTTCGTTCGCCGGTGGGCACGATCCGGTGCCGGCCTTGGAGGCGGCGTGGAACTGGGCCGCCGAACGTCCCGGCGGCACGGTGCTGTGGGTTCATGGACCACAGCCCGTGCTGCTGGGCGATTTCCACGCCATCACCCAGCGTCTGGAAAGGACCGGCGGCAACGGCACGCAGTTGCTGGATTTTCAGGCCACCCGCGGAGCGAACCGCGCGGCCAAGGAATTCGCCACCGTGGCCGGTTACGCCACCGTGCCTCGGCTCGGTTCGCTGACGGACGATCTGGTCCGGCTGCTGCGTGAACGCAACGGCACGGCTCCCCGCCTCGCGTGGCAGCGTGAGCGCACTGGGAATGATCCCGGCTCCGCACCCAAGGCATCACGGCACCTCGTCCGCCTCTGGGCGCTGGACCAAATCGAGCGGCTCCGACGCGAGCGAAAGGTTGCCGAAGCGGTGGAATTGGCCGGCCGGTGGCAGCTCGTAACCCCGGTTAGCGGTGCCGTGGTGCTCGAAACGAAGGCACAGTTCTCGCAGGCCGGCCTTACGCCAGTAGACCCGCTGACAACGCCATCGATCGTTCCTGAACCGGAAACGTGGGCGCTGTTTGGGGTTGGTGCCTTTGCCGTCTGGATCATGGCGAGAAAATCTCTTGGCTCCCGTCGCCAATGAATCCCATTGCCCAGCGTCCCCGGATCGCCTGGCCCTCGTGGCTCTGCGCCGCGACGTCACCGTCGCTGTTGCTCGCCTTCGTGACCTTGATGTTGCACGTCCGCCTGGGATTCGGTCACTGGCCCAAGCCGATGTTGGAGGACTATTCGACGGTGGCGCTGAAGGCTCACCAACTCGTCGCGCTCTGGCTGTTTGCGACCAGCACCTTTGTGGCGCCGGTCATCGGGCTTGGCCTGCTCTGCTTCCGCGCGACCCGGGGCGGCTGGCGGTTTCACGTCGTCCACCTCGCCCTCTTTGCGGCCGGCTGGATTCTCGTGCTCGCGCTCTGGCACGCGGACCCGTTCCGGTTCGTCACCTGGCTGAAGGATTGATACCAAGCAGGTGTGATTTTTGCAAAACTGTGGGCGGGTTGCCCCGCAACCCGCCTGGCTTGCAGGGCAAGCCGCCCACAGTTCGAAGCCGGGTTCTGCCTCAATTCAACGGAAGTTGGTAGCAGGCGCGGTCCTGCCTTCAGCCCAGCGAGGCCATCCACTCCGTCACGGCACGGCGGGATTCTTCACCGGTCTTAGCCCGCGGGGTCACGAATTTCGGCGTGAACCACGGGAAGGCGCCCGTCAGGTCCGGCGTCACGAGAATCTGCCCATCGCAGTCCGGCCCGCTGCCGATGCCAATGGTCAGCATCCTGGAGCAAAGCTGGGTGACTTCTTTCGCGACCGGCGGCGTCACGAGTTCCAGCACGCAGGCAAAGGCGCCCGCCGTCTCGAGCGCGAGGGCGTCGTCGAGCAGCTTCTGGCGACCGGCCTCATCCCGGCCCTTGATGCGGTATTTGCCGCCTTCCTCCAATACATGCTGGGGCAACATGCCAAGATGGGCGCAGAAGGGAATGCCCGCCCGGATGATCGCCTGCGCCTGCGGCAGGATTTCCTGTCCACCCTCGGCTTTCACGTAGTCGGCGCCGGCCGCGACCAGCCGGTGGGCGTTGTCGAGCGCCTGTTCCGGGGTGTCGTAGCTGCGATACGGCAGATCGCCGCCGATCAGCGCGCGAGGCTTGGCCCGGGCCACGGCGCGGAGGTGATGCTCCATCTCGGCCATCGTGACGTGCGTGGTATCCGGGTAGCCCAGCACGACCATGCCGAGGGAATCCCCGACCAAGAGCAGGGGGATGCCGGCTTCATCCAGCAGCCGGGCCATCGGGAAGTCATATGCCGTCAAGGCCGGGATGCGCCGTCGGCCCTTCATGGCGGCCAGCCGTTCGACGGTGAATTTGTCCGCAGTCACGTCGGCGACGGTAGCGGTGGCTCAGAGGGCGGCGAGGAATTCCAACAGGGGCGACAGGTCCGTGTCTTCCTTGGCCATCTTGCGGATGGCTTCGCGACCGCGGAGGCTGGCGGCCTTGCGGAGCCAGACCTTGGCCATCGGCACGTTGCCAAGCTGGCAGGCGTAGCAGGCGAGGTTGTAGGGAATGATCGGTTCGTCGGGAAACCGGTCGACGGCGGGCAACAAGGCATCGAGGGCATCGGCCGTGCGCTTGAGTTCGTGCAACGTGTAGCTCCGGTGAATCCAGGCGGTGGCCCGTTCCGGGGCGGCGGTGACCATCTCCATGGCGACCTTCAGGGCGCCCGGCCAGTCGGTCAGCTTGGCCAACACCCGCCAGTGAACTTCCAGCGCATCGGGATGCCTCCGGCCGGCGAGGCTGAGGTGGCTCAGTTCGCGGGCGGCTTCCACCGCGTCGCCCAGATCCACCCAGCCATCCGCCGCCAGCACAATGTGCCGGTCAGGAAAATGCAGCCCCTCCACACCAAAACGATGTAGCCACTCCGGCGCATTTGGCAAAATGTTTCCCCATGCGATGGCTTCGGAGTTTTCTTCTCCTGCTCGTCTGGCTGAGCTCGGTTCTATCACGCCAGGGGTTGGCTGAAAAGACCAGGCCGGCTTCGCGGGCAGACTTGCAGCTACAGCTCCGGCGGGTGCTCGCCACCACCGCCGCGCCCGGTGCCCGGTGGGGCGTGAAGGCGGTTTCGGTGCAGACCGGCCGCACCCTTTTTGAGACGAACGCCGCAGGTCTGTTCGTGCCGGCATCGACCGCCAAGCTGTTCACCGCCGCCCTCGCCTTGGACCGATTGGACCCGAATCGGCGGCTGATCACGGGTCTCTGGGTGCCGGCCGGAACGAAGGGCGAGGCCGTCATGGGTGACCTTCTGGTCGTGGGCGGGGGCGATCCGACGATCTCGGACCGGCTGAACAACGGCATTTGGGAGGCGGCCTTTGCGCCGTTTGTCGCCGCCGTGACCAATGCTGGCATCCGCCGCATCGGTGGCGATCTGGTTTGCGACACCAGCCTGTTTCGCGGTCCGCCCTACGGCAGCGGTTGGAATTGGGACGACCTTGGCTACTACTACGGAGCGGCCTCCCCGGCCCTTTCCGCCAATGACAACGTCTTGCACCTGCGCGTGACGCCGGGCGCCACGGTGGGAGCGGCGGCGACGTTGAGGCTGGAACCGCTGAACCGGCTGGTGGAATTGGCCGGGCAGATCAGCACCGGACCGGGCAACGCCCCGGCCGACCTGAAGGTCGAGCGCCTGCCCGGTGAGTCGCGGGTGACGGTGCGCGGCCTCGTGCCGCTGGGCGGCGGCGTGCAAACCGAGGAGGTCACGGTCCCCGCACCAGCCCGGTATTTTGGAGAACTGCTCCGCCTCGCGCTCCAGCATGCCGGGGTGACGGTGACCGGCGGCGTCCGGGAAGTGGACTGGCGGGAACGCGCCGAACACCCGCGAGTTTCGGGCGAGTGGCAGCAGCTCGCCGCCGTGCCGTCGCCAAAGCTGGCGGAGGTCGTTCGCGCCATGATGAAGCCGTCGCAGAATTTTTACGCCCAGTCGCTCTGGCAACTGGCGGGCGTCGAGACCGAACGGTCGCCGGTCGGCAAGGAGATCGGTCTGCCGCTGGCCGAAACGACAGAAGCTGCCGGCCTTCGCGCGCTCCGAACCTTGCTCGCCAAGGTTGGCATTGCCGCGCACGAAGTGGTCTTTGAGGAAGGCTCCGGCTTGTCACGCAAGAACCTGGCGACGCCCGGTGCCGTCGTGCAGTTGCTCCTCCACATGCACCGTCATCCGGCCCACGCCGCGTGGCTGGATGCGCTCCCGGTCGGCGGGGTCGACGGCACCCTGCAGCGCCGTTTTACGGCGCCCGAGCTGAAGGGACGGGTCCGCGCCAAGACCGGTTCGTTGCGGCACGTAGCCGGCCTTTCGGGTTACGTGGACACACTGGGGGGCGAGACGGTGGCCTTCAGCATCCTGGTGAACGGCTATGTGCCGGTCCGGAACGGGGCGACGGCCGCGGGCGAAACGGACCGAATCATCGAACTGCTCGCCGCCTTCACCGGCAAGAGCGACGCCGAGTGACGCCGGACCGCGCTCACGCGGCGAAGAATCCCCGCACCTGGGCAATCACGTAGTCCACCTGTTCCTCGGTGAGTTCCGGATACATCGGCAACGGCAGGATGCGGGCCGACACGGCTTCGGCGACCGGGAAGTCGCCGGCTCTCCAGCCCTGATCGGCGTAGCACTTCTGCAGGTGCAGCGGCAGCGGGTAGTAGATGAGCGTGGGCACGCCGTTGGCCGCGAGGTGGGCTTGCAGGGCGTCGCGCCGGTCGGTGAGCAGCGCGTAAACGTGGTAGATGTGCGAACTGCCAGGCTGGATGTCCGGCAGCTCAACGGGCAAACCCGCCAGCCCGGCGCTGTAGCGGGCCGCCAGCGCGATCCTCCGTGCGTTGCCGGCGTCCAAGTGCGGCAGCTTAACGCGCAGGATGGCGGCCTGAAGCTCATCAAGGCGCGAGTTATAGCCGTGCAAGTCGTGATGGTAGCGCTTTTCGATTCCATGGACCCGCATCATGCGGAGCGTCTTCGCCAAGGCCTCGTCCTGAGTGACGACCATGCCGCCGTCGCCGCACGCGCCGAGGTTCTTCGTTGGATAAAAGCTGAGGCAGCCCAGCGCACCCTGGCCGGCGACCGGGCGGCCGTCGTAGGTCACCCCGATGGCTTGGGCGCAGTCTTCGACGATCGGCAGGCCGAAGCGTTCGAGCTCGCGCAGCGGTGCGGCCTGCCCGAAGAGGTGCACCGGCAGCAGCGCCTTGGTGCGGGCCGTGATCCGTTTCGCCACTTCGGCCGGGTCCACCGTAAAGCGCCGGGGGTGGATGTCCGCAAACACGATCTTGGCGCCGAGCTGATGGATGCTCTCCGCCGGTGCGATGTAGGTGAAGGGTGTGGTGATGACCTCATCGCCCGGACCGACACCGAGCGCCTTCAAGGCGAGCGTCAGCGCGTCGGAACCGGAATTGACGCCAACCCCGAAACGCGCGCCGCAATGGGCCGCGACCTCCTGTTCGAAGGCGGCGACGTTGGGGCCGAGGATGTAGTGGCCCTTGGCCAGGACACCCTCGACGGCTGCCATGATTTCCGCGCGCAAGGTGTGGAACTGCGCGCCTGGATTGAGGAACGGGATGTTCATCGGTGCCCCGGAAGGAAACCACAGACCGGACGACGGGTGAACTGGTTGTTGCGCCGGAGCAAGCAAAACGGCGGCCCGCAGGCCGCCGTTTCAATTCTACCGGGACCGGGTTCAGGCCGCCGGGCTGGCCGGAATCGGAATGCCCGCGACCACGTCGTCAATCTGGCCGTTGAGTTCAAGCCAGTCGAGCACCTTGCCGGTGAGGATGTCCTGCTGCAGTTCGGGGAACGAGTTCCGCTCCTGCAGGGTCTTCACCATCTGCTCGGGCTTCACGTTGTTCTGCTGGGCGAGCTGGAGCACCCGCTGGGTCAGTTCCTGCTGGTCCACCGAGATCTTCTCGGCGACGGCGATCTGGTTGAGGATGAAGGCCGCCTTGACGCGGTCCTTGGCGCTCGTGCTGGCGTTCTGGAAGATCTCGTCCTTCTTGCCCTCGATGATCTCCTTGGCGACGCCGCGGCGCTGGTTTTCGTTCACGATGTTGTAAACGAGGTTGCGCGTTTCGCTGGCGACCACGCTCTCGGGCAGCTCAAAGCTCACCTGCTCGAGCAACTGCTTCAGCAACTGGTCGCGCACCGCGCGTTTCGCCCGGAAATCCAGCTCGTTCTGCAGGTCGCGGCGGATGCCTTCGAGCAGTTGGGCGGAGCTTTCGGCCCCGAAACCCTTGGCGAACTCGTCGGTCACGGCGGGCAGGATCCGCTCCTTCACGCCGGTGATCTCGACCTCGAACACCCCCTGCTTGCCGGCGACCTCGCCGATCACGAAGTCGGCCGGGAAGGTCACGGTCACCGTGCGTTTGTCACCGGCCTTGGTCCCGAGGAGCTGTTCCGTGAAGCCGGCGATGAACTGGCCTTCGCCGATGAGCATCCAGGTGTCCTTCTTGGACGTGAGGCCGATTGCCGTCGGGTTGAAGTCGGTGATCGGCTTGCCCTCGCAGGTCCCGGTGTAGTTCACCACCACGGCGTCTCCCGTCGCGGCTTCGCGCGTCACGTCGTTGAAGCTCGAATGCTGGGTGCGGAGGATGTTCAGCGCGCGGTCCACGTCGGCGTCGCTCGCGCTGGCCAGCTCGCGGCGCGCCTTGAGGCCCTTGTAGGTCGGCAGCGGAAACTCGGGCGCGTGCTCCAGTGTCACGGTGTAGCTGAAGGGCTTGCCGCGGCCGAAGGACAACTCCTCGACGTTGACGGTCACGATCACGCGCAGCTTCTGTTCCTGCGTGGCCTCGCGGTAGGATTGGTCAAACAGGCGCTTGCGGGTCTCCTCCTGGATCCGGCCGTCGAACGACTTCACGACCAGATGCCGCGGCACTTTGCCGGGCCGGAAGCCGGGGAGGGACACCTGTCTTTGATAGACGCTGGCCACTTCCTCGAAGGCGGCGGTGACCTTCTCGACAGGCACCTCGACCCGGAGGAGCTTCTTGCACGGACCCAGACTTTCGGCGGAAACGTTCACAGTAACTTGTCTTTCGGAATGCTTGTTGACCCTGCCGTTCGCCCCGGAGGCGGCTGGCAAAGGAGCGGGAAACTAGGTTTTCCCGGCAAGCCCGGTCAAGCGGCTGCTTTGGTTGTCTTGTTGGCGAACTGGCCGGGCCTCATTTGCGGACCTCCAAATACCACGCCGTCAGGGGGGGCAGTTCCGCCAGCCGGAGGCCTTCACTGCGGAGAGCCGCCGTGCGCGTGCGGACGCGCACGGCGAGTTTGGGGGCCAGTTGGTCGCGAAATTCGATGGGTGCGTCGGCGTGCGCGGCGCCCAGGGCCGCCAGAGTTTCGGGCGAAAAGCGGATCCGCAGGTCACGCAGCGATTCCCGGCCGTGCAGGTTGGCGACCACGAGGAAACTCTGCCCGCTGCTGGCGTCGTGCCGCAGAAAGGCGTAGAGCCAGTGGCCGCTGGCGGTTTCGCCAGGCAGCCGGCCGAAATGCGGGTTGTCGCGATTGGCGCCGTTCAGCGGCAGGAATTCGCCGTGCGTGAAGCCCGGGCCCTGCGTGACCTTGAGCAGCCGGGCATACCACGCCCGCAGCTCGCGCTGGTCGGCGGACAGCGCCGCGCCGTCGTAGCGGTGGCCATTCACCCACTTCGCCAGTTCGGGCATGGACCAATAGTCGAAAATGCTCGTCCGTCCGTCGTCGCCGCCGAAGCCCTCCGCGCCCAGGGCCGGTTCGCCGACTTCCTGGCCGTTGTAAACCAGCAGCGGGCCGCGCCCGAACGCGAAGAGCAGCGCGCTGACCGGTCGCCCGACCTTCGCGCCCAGACCACCCCAGTGCTTCGGATTCGCCAGTCGAACCTCGTCGTGGTTTTCGGCGTAGCGCAGCGACTGGTGCAAAGGCGCGATGGCGCCCAGGACAGCGTCGAGGTCGTTGGCCCATTTCGGACCGTCGTAAAGATCCTTCAGGAGGTCGTAGCTCTGATCGTCGTAAACGGCATCGAAGCCCGATTCGACCAGCGCCTTCAGCACATTGCCGTCAGTCAGCTTGTTCGGATCGTTGTCGTAGGCCTCGGCAACGAAGAGCGCGCCGGGCCGCCGTTCGCGCGCCCGGCTGATCGCCCAGCGCCAGAACTCCTGCGGCACCCAGTGAGCCATGTCGCAGCGGAAGCCGTCCACCCCGCGCGCCTGCCAATGGGCGAGCACGGCGTCCAGCTTGTGCCAGGTGTCGGGAATGGGTTTGCCCGGCGCCTCCACGGTGGGAAATTCCTTCGGCCCATGCCGGCCCTGCGTGAAGTCGAAGCCGTAGTTCAGCTTCACCGTTTCATACCAGTCACCGGCGTTCGGCGCATTGGTGGTCACGTTGTTCCCCGTGACTTTGGCGTGATCCGTTTCCCCGGCGAACGCCCCGTCGCAGCCGCCCGTGACCTGACACGTCGGACTCACGGGCTGGCCGTCCTTCAGCGTGGGCAGGCGCAGCGGGCCGGGCAGATAGAAGAAGTTGTTCGAGGGCGAGAAGAAGCGCGTGCGGTCGTCGTGCGCGCCGAAGTTCAACTCCGGCTTCACCACCGACTGATGGCTGCGGGCCACGTGGTTGGGCACCAGATCAATGACGACCTTGAGGCGGTTCCGGTGAATCCGGTTCACCAGCGCGCGGAACTCGGCCAGCCGGTTCGTCGGCTCGGTCGCGTAGTCCGGACACACGTCGAAGCAGTCGCGCACGGCGTAGGGCGAACCCGCGAGCCCCTTGAGCAGGTCCGAGTCGTCCGCCGGCAGACCGATGGCGGAATAATCCGTGGCGGTGGCCTGGCGCAGCGCGCCCATGAGCCAGAGATGCGTGACGCCCAGTTCACGGAGCGACCGCAGCGCGCGATCGTCCAGGTCGGCGAACTTGCCCACGCCGTTCTCGGCCAAAGTGCCGTTGGGCTTCCGCGTTTCGTTCACGTTGCTGAACTGGCGGAGGAAAAGCTGGTAAAGGCGCGGCCGTTCCGCGCCGGCGGTGGGAGCGGAGTTGGCGGGCGAAGCGGAAGGACTCGTCATGGCAAGGCTGACCCAGGCGGCAAACAACCAAGGAAAACGCACGCGCTGTGGCTAACCTGCCCGCGGACGGCGGGAAAGCGGAGAGTGAACGCGAAGCCGGAAAGAAGGACTCAAGGCGGGCTCGTGTTCAGGGTGGACTTCTGCCGGCGCCTCCCCTAACCACGCGTGTCCCATGCGCACACCGAACGTTCGCAAAACCGAAGCATCCGCGGCTGTCGATGCCGCAGCGTCCCGTTGCACCGCCCTCCGTGTCGGGAAAACCACAAACGGGACGAACGTCAGAACCGCTGCAAGGGTTGCGTTCGGGCTAGGTTGGCTCGCTAACCTGACGCTAGGACTGATCTTTGCCGTTTTAGGGGTGTTTGCCGGTCCCTTGGATGCCCCGATGTTGGAAAGCCAGACGCTATTCACTTGGGACACGGATGGAGATGGAATCGAGGACATCAAATACCTTGGCGGCGTGGCGGCATTGCCTACAGACGATGCGATTTACAACCGGGTCGTCTTTGAAGTCCACGCCTCCAGTGGGATGAGACTGCTGCAACCGGCACAGAACCGGGTTCCGTTCCAACAGTCCGAACCGGTGGGCAACGGAGCGGTTGTGTATTCCAACGGGAACGGGGGCGGAGTTTCCGACAACTGGCTGCCGCTGTTGGGCTATGACGAGGCCCAGGCATTTCCCGGCGCCTTCTGGCGGTTCTATGATAAAACCGTGGGATTACCCGCGACCCTGACTTTCTTCACCAACAAGACGGACCTGCTGATCGGGTTTCGGTTCGCGGCGGCCACGGGCACGCACTACGGGTGGTTTCAGTTCACGCGGCCGGAGGCGCGGTTCACCAATGCTTTCACACTGGCGGCCTACGACTGGAACCCGCTCCCCGGCGAACCCATCAGTGCGGGCCAGCCGCCGATCATTCCCGTCGTGCCCACCGTCACCCCGGAAGGCCAGCTCCACTTGGCTTGGTCGGCCGAGCTGACAGGCTGGGTGCTGGAAGCAACCGACCGGATCGTCACGGGCGCGAAGTGGGAGCCGGTGCCCGACGTGTCGGGCACCGAAGCGCTGTTGGTGATGCCGGAAACGAGCCGCTTCTTCCGTCTCCGCCGGCCCTGACGCGACCGTCATCGTTGCTGAAATGGGTGACGGGAAACCAAGGCCGCACAGGCCCGGAGGGCCGTCAGAAAGTAGCCCACGGCGTCAGCCGTGGGTTTGAGGCCCAAGCTGACGAGCCCCGGATGGGGCGAAAGAGCCTCTGCCGCCCCGTCCGGGGCTCACGACGACCAGCAACCAACCCCGGCCTTACGTCCGGGGCAACTTTCTGCCGCGCCTCCGGCGCTCCGCTGCGAGGATTAGCTAACGCTTCAGCCAAGCAGGCTCCTTGGCGGCCAATGATACCGGCGACACCGACGGACGCGGCGCCTGCTATGTGGAAGGCGCCGGAAAGAGAATCAGGAAGGCAGGAAAGCCGGAACGCGCGCAGCCGTCCGAATCCGTTCCTGCCTTCCTGCTTTCCAGATTCATCCCTTCGAGAGCGCAACCGCGCAGCCTCGCCACCGGCTCACTCGATCCACACGGGCGTGCCGACGCGGACCATCTGACGGAGGTATTCGGCATTCCAGTTGGCCAGGCGGAAGCAGCCGTGGCTTTCGGTGCGGCCGACCTGCTCGGGACCCGGCGTGCCGTGGATGCCGTAGCCGGGCCGGCTCAGGCCGATCCACGCCACGCCCACGGGATTGTTCGGCCCGGGCGGCACCACCAGCTTGCGGCCCAGGCGCCGGCCTTCCTCGGATTCAGGAAAGACCTCGGGATTGAAGGTGTAGTTCGGGTCCTTCACGGCGACGGCGACGTGCAGTTCCCCGACCGGCCGCTTCTCGGCGATCTTGCCGATGCTGCACGGGAAGTGGCAGAGCAGTTTCCCGTTTCCATCGAAGGCGCGGATCCATTTCTCGGCGAGACTGACCCGAACCAGGTTGGCGCGGCGGGCGGGGGGATAGACGGCGTTGGGGACGGTCAACTCGGTGCCCGCGGGCACGGCGTCCCAATTCACGCCGGGATTGAGCCGGCGGATGAAGCCGGGATGCGCGTGGGCCTGTTCCGCGACGAGTTCGAGCAGGTTCTCATGGTCGAGGCGCAGCGCCTCGGACTTGCCCAGCCAGGTCGCGGGAAGGGGCAGCAGCCGGGCGAGGTCGGCGTCGGTCACGGTGCGGCGGGTGTAGGGCGCATGGTCGAGGACGAGTTCCGCCAGCGTGTCGCGGTCCAGCCGGCCGGATTCTTCGAGGCTGTGCTGGCGTTGAAACGCCTTCAGCGCGAGTGCGGTCTGGCCGCCGCCCACGCCGTCGATGGACCCGCTGGAAATGCCGTGCCACGTCAGCGCGATCTGGGCTTCGAGGATGTTGGTCACCGATCGGGACGACGCGGCCCGGAGTGGTTCGGGTGTGACCGGCGGTGGATTCGTCACCACCGGGCGAATCATGACGGGCGGGTTGGTTTTGCGACCAGGGCTGACGGGCACCGGGTTGGTGCGGGCGGGCGGAACGATGATCACCGCATTTGTATTGGTGGCGACGGTGCCGGGCGGCGTGAAAATGTCCTCGATGACCTCGAACTTGGGAGGCTGGGGAGCCGGCGGGATCGGGTTGACCGAACGCCACCACCAAGCGCCCACACCGCCCAGCGCGAACGCCAGCAGAACCCAAGGCCAGACTGGTCGGCTGCCGCCGGAGCGGGATCCCTTTGCCGGGCGGCTGAGTTTGCGGCGGGCCACGGCGGATTCAGACGTCGATGACCGGTCCGCCGCCGCTCTGGTCCGGTCCGTTGGAGGAACCCTTCGACCGCCGTCCGCGGCGCACCTCAACCTTGGGGCCGCGGCCGAGGAAGAAGCTGGCGAACAACGACACCACGCCGATGACGAGCCCGCCCCAGAACGCGGCCCAGAAGCCGGCGACGTGAAAGCCCTTCACCATGTTGCCGACAAACAGAAGCAGCAGCGCGTTGATCACGGGCACCAGGATGATCCCGAGCACCACCGTGAGCAGCGAACGCACGGCGGCCACGAGCAGCGTGGCGGACAGCACGAGAAGGATCGGGCGGATGAAGGCGTTGAGGAACCCCAGCAGCAGCGACGCCACGAAGATCGCCGAGGCCGAGTCGTAGGAGATGCCCCGCACGACCCAGCTCGCGACGAGCACGGCGAGCGTGGTGATCACCCAGCGCTGGAGGAATTGCAGGAAGCCACTCGGCATGTTGGGAAGATAGAACGGGATTCGGGACCTGTCATTTGCCGGACGGTCGGGCCGTGGGGGCGAGCGCCGGCGGGATCGTGCCCAGCCGGGTTTCGGCCCGGCTGCGAAGTTCCCCGAGGAGGATGATCTGTTTGGGGAACAGCGCCTTTTCGTCCACCGCCTTCAGTGCGGCCAGCGTGCCGGCGGAGTCGCCATCGAGATCCAGCATCTGGGCGCGGGCGAAATTCCAGACGCTGCGTTCCCGCGCGCCGAGCCGGTCGGGTTCAAACGTGAGCAGGATGGCGCGGGCCGCCGCGGCCTGCCCGTTTTGCAGCAGGGCCAGCGCGTAATTCATCCGGGCGGAGACCGATTGCGCCCTGGCCTGCACGAGTCGCCGGGTCACTGACAGGGTTTCGTCGGGGTTCACCCGTTCCACGAGGAGCGCCGCCGCCAAGTCGGTGAGGGTGTCCATCCGGTCCGGAGCCAGGTCCCGGGCCGAGCGGGCGGCGCGCAGGAGGAGTTCACTGTCGCGGACTTCGTAGGCGACCCGCACGAGGGTTTGCCAGAAATCGACCGAGCCGCCGAACCGGTTGGTGCGGCTGAGCAGGAGGTCGCGGGCCGGCTCATAGGCCCGGTAGAAGATCAGGGCCTGGGCGATGTTGTAGGCGACACTATCGTCCTGAATCGGGTTCCGCGGAACCCGGGCGAAGGCCTCCTTGGCATCAAGGTCGGCCAGCTCACCCATCGCCGCGGCGCCATCGAGGAAATGGCTGAAGCCGGCGAGGGAACCGTTCGCGAGCGGATTCTTCCGGATCTCAACCGCCAGGCTGCGCAGGTCGGACCAGCGGCGCTGCGAGAGCAGCACGTCGCCAAAAATCGTCCAGGACTCGGGCGTGGCCCCGAGTTCGGGAACAAAATGCTCCAGGAACTGGGCGGCGTGATTCGTCAGCCCAAGACCGATGAAGGCCGTGGATACGCGCACGATCTCGATCGAGCTGATCGGCGGGTCGGCGAAATCAAGGGCCAGCTTTCGCGCCTCGTCGGCCCGCTGGTTGCCCCGGAGCAGGTTCCAGTAGGCCGAGTGCTGCGACGGCGTGTCGACGTGAAGGTCCCGCAGGCGGTCCAGCGCGTGGCCGTAAGCCGCGACCGAGTTTTGCCGCATGGCGAGCAGCAGTTGGAGTTCGAGGGCGGTGACCGCGGAGCTTGGATCCTTCTCGGCGGCCAACAGCAGCCCGCGGGCGGCGGCGTCCTCCGGCGCGCCGCCCCAGCCGAGGCGATGGGCCGCGTCGAACAGGGTGATCCGTTCGGAGTCCGCAAACCGATCCGTGAAGCTGGCCCGGAGCGTTGCATACCGGTCACCCTGGCCCACTCGGAGCAGGGAACGGAGCGCAACGGCGCGGTTCTCCGGCGGCAGCGGCGGGGGGGCGTTGGTGGCCCAGATCAGCGCGAGCTCGTCGAACCGGAAATGCTCCATCGCGCGGAGGATCAGCCCCAGGTCGGCCTGGTTGGTGCCCCGCAGCCGCAGCAGCCAGAAGGATTGCTCCAGGGCGGTCCGCGACCGTGCGGGGCTGCGGGGCGGTTGGGCCATGAGGTTGGACAGCGATCCATGGATCAATTCGGCCTTCGCCGGATTGTTCTGCACCGCGACGCGCCAGTGATACTGGGCGCCTTCAAAGTCTCGGGCGGCATCCTTCCTCTCGGCGATTTGGCCATGAATGCGGGCTTCGAGGAAATCGAGTGCCTTGATCCGAATCTTAGGGATCATGCCGGGCGGAGTGATTACCCAGATCGGCAGGACCGCCAGCACACCGAGAAAACCCACGGTCGAACAGGCCAGAAACGCCCAGCGGAAAAGCGGATCGTGCCAGAGCAGGCGCAGAAACGGCCAGTTGCTGAGGCGGGCCTGAACCTCCATCTCCGACATCACCCAAGGGCGACGCCTCGCTCCGTCTTCCGGGTCTTCGTCCGGCGGTTCTGGAGGTTTTAGATCGGCCATTGTGCGGGGGATACGTTGGTGGACCCAGCGGGACCCGCCAAGGAAATCTCCGGGGACCCGGGCGCCCTCCTTCCTGCCGCGTTAGACCTGCCAGTAACTTTCGACGTCCTCGGTGTCCGCGACGTGAAACGACTCGGCGATCAGCGGCTCCTGCGCATTGCGGAAACGGACGCCGGCGAAGTCCAGATAGTGGCCGAAGACCTCCGTGTTCTGGAGGAAGCCGGTGAAGCGATCCGAACCCGGTCCCACGGCCAATACCGGCACATAGTCCGAGGTGTGATTGCCGCTGGTGAAACCGATGCCGGTGTGGTTCGCCAAGACCTGCCCGAGCGCGCCGGTCTCGGAATTGTAGCCGTCGAACAGGGCGTAGCCCTTTTTCTTCACGAAGGTGTCCAGCACGTCCATGCGCCGGGTGGAAGCCGTGTAGCCGGTGGATTCCTTCAGCTTGGCGATGGCCTGATCGCGGTTCCCGGCGGCCTTGAGCCGGTTGATGATTTCGCCGGCGGACTGCCGGATCTTCTTCACGTTCCGCAGCGACGCGTTGCTCTTCGTGTAACCGTCGCCCATGCCGTTGAGCCCGGGATTGGCGGTCGCGTGGTCGGTGGTGATGAGGATGAACGTGTCCGGGTGCTCCTGCTGGAACGCCAGGCAGACGTCGATCGCCTCGTCGAACGCGATCAGCTCATGGATCGCGGCGGCGGCGTCGTTGCTGTGGCAGCCGTGATCCACGCGCCCGCCCTCGACCTGGAGCACGAAGCGTTCTTCGTGGCCCAAGCGCTTCAGGGCGGCCCTTGTCATGGCCGCCAGCGGAGGCGTGGGCGCCGGCTTGGTCAGGCCGCCGAGCTGGTCCACCACGTAGGGAAGGTGGCCGTCGGCAAACACGCCCAGCCACGGCCGGTCGAGCGGCGCGGATTCAAGGTCTGCGGGCTGCTGCAGCACGGCGTAACCGATCCGGCTGAAGTCAGCGAGGAGGTCCCGCTTGTCCTTGCGCCTGTCGGCGCGGAAGTGGTTGCGCGCGCCGCCGAGCGCCACCTCCACCCGGCGCTCGTAAAGCTGCGTGGCAATGTCCTCGCCGCTGCCGCGGCTGTTCACGCAGGCGATGAAACCCGAAGGGGTCGCGTGGGTGATTTCGGTCGTGGTCACCAACCCGCGTTTCCAGCCGGCCTCACCGAGCAGTTCGTAGAGGGTCACGAGCTTCCCGCCGGTGCTCGTCTGGTTGACTTTGCCGTTCGGGATGCGCACGCCGCTGCCCCAGGCGGAAGCGGAGGCGGAGGAATCGGTGACGATCGAGTTTTGGGACCGCACGTTCATCATGGCCTGGTGCGTCGTGGAGCGGTCCACGAGGTCGAGCCAGGTCATCCGCCGGCCGCGGCTGTATTCCGAATATTGACTGGCGCTGGCGAGGATGCCGGAACTCATGCCGTCGGCGACCATGTGGATGATGTGCCGGGGCAGGCCCGGGGCCAGCGGCCGGGGCCGGCTGGAGGCGGCCGAACGGGAGCCGACCGTGGCACAGCCGGCGGCCGCGGCCGGCGCCGCCATGAGCGCCTTCAGGAATTGTCGCCGATCATTCATTGTGAGCTAACGGTCACGAATTAGAGGCACCGGGCCATCTTCCGACAACAGTGCAGTTCAGGTCCAGACGTCCGAACGCCGGCTTGGTATCATGGAATTTGTCTCGGGCGCGTGCCCGAAAATGGACGGATCAGGTGACGCTCCGGCGGCGATCCGGTGAAGTTGAGGTAAAGCGCGGCGGGCGGCCCGGGCTCAGGGTTTCCTGGCACCGAAGCCGAGCTGGCCTTTCAGCGCGCCCACCACCGTCTGGGGTGCGGCGTTGTTCTTGGCGGCCAGACCGGCGGCATAACCGCTCGTCCAGGCAGTGGCGGCTGAGGTGCCGGTCACCTGATACGTCTGATCACCGAATTGAACGATGGCGGTGCCCGGCGCCGCGAGGTCCACAAAGCTGCCGGTATTGGCATACGCCGCCGTCTGCCCGGCTCCGTCCAGGGCCGTAACCGCCAGGGTAAAACGGTCCGCCGCGGGAAATACCGGCTGGGTTCCGGGCACGTTGCCGGCCGCGGCGAGCACGAGCCCGCCGCGCGCCGCGACCTGGCCGATCACTTCGCTGAGAATCGGGGACGGCGTTCCGCTGCCGAGGCTGAGATTGAAGACCGAGGCGCCGTCCTGGGCCGCCGTGATCAGCGCACGGGCGACGTCAAACGTCGAAGTCGTTACGTTGCCGCCGTAAACGTCGTAGGAACGGACCCGGACCGACTGTCCCGATTCCCGCATGCCCTCCACCATCGCCTGCATCATCGAGGTGCCGTGCAGGAGGTCATTGCCGGCCACGCTGCCGGGCGCGACCTGGGTGCGCGAGACCAGCAGTGCATCCATCTCCTTGGGCAGCGCCTGCACCGCGGTGTCGATCAGCGCCACCGTCAGCCCGTTCTTGTCGTTCAACGGGGGCACGCGCGTGGGATTCGCGGAGGCGGTGGCGGGTTGCGGGGGGATTTCCGGCGGGGCGATCCGGTAATTGTCCTCCGCAGTCAGGCTTTCGTTCGCCTTCAGGATGGCCTCGCGGGCTTTGTCCGCCGCGTCGGCGGTGGCAAACCGCAGCCGGTAGGCGCCCAGCGAATCAATGCCTGCCACCAGTTCGCCGCCGAACAGTTTGGCGATCCGCTCGACCTCACCGGCCTTGAGCTTCACGCCTGCTTTCACGCGCAGGATGAACTCCTCGCGGATCGCGCCCTCCTGGGTCACCTCGGCTTCCGCCGCAACCACCTCCGTCGCGCTGTCGCGGGAAGAACGGAAAACCAGCAGCCGGGACTGCGCGTTGGTTCGGGGCAGTAGGGCATAGCTCAATTCGCCGAGAATCCGTCCCAGTGCCTCGCGCTGGGTCAGGCCCGCAAAACCGGCGGTGACTGTCCGCTGGGTGCCCGGCTCGACGAGGATTTCCCAACCGGTGACGCGGGCGACCCGGGCCAGCACCTTGTTCAGAGGAACGCCTTGGATGCGCGCCTCGACGACGTTCGAACGGGTGTTCCAGTCCAGGTGGTTCGTCTGGGCCGAGGCGGGGGTGCCGGCGAGGAGCAGGGGCAGCCATAGGGTGGCAAGGATGACGCGGAACGGTCTCACAGGTGCAACGACGACCCAAGCGTAGCAGGCGGCGTCCGAATGGCGAACGACGAATGGCCGGCCGCCTCAGCCCGTGGTTCGGTCGCGCCAAAGCGGCCGTTGGAAACGGACCGGACTCTGGTAGGAGCCGATGGCCGCGGCCGACCTGGGTTTCAGAAGGGAAGCCCCGGCGGCGCTTGCTGGTGATTTCAAAGTGGGGTTGATCATCGGAGTGGGAATTCGGGCTGAGCATAAGTCCTCCTGGCTGAGGTGGTGGTTGAAACGGGATGAATTCCGGCTGCCTTGGGGCAACTGGCATCCCGGCCCGGTGGCTCCCGCCGGG
>JAYUSF010000223.1:0-43625 GCA_043755815.1 Verrucomicrobiota bacterium | reverse complement strand
ACCCGCCAGCCTGGACACGGGACGCGAAGATTTACCAGCCAAAACACGTCCCAGCCCAACCACCATGGGGCTTTTCATCATCAGATGAAGCAGCCCTGAACGACAAAACACCGTTGCGCGCGCCGCCACGCTTCGCACGATGCCGCCGCTTCACGCCATGTCCGATTCGCTTCCGCCTTCCACTTCCGACGCCGCGGCCTCGCTCTACCGGGGCGAATCCGGACTGGCCTATCACGAAGGCAAGCGCGCGTTGCGCCCCGAAGTGCGCGAGTGGGTGTGGCGCCTGCGGGCGGAAAAGTTCCAGCCGTGGGTGCGCCCGGGCGACACCGTGGTTGAGCTGGGTGTGGGTGCGGGCTGGAATCTCGCGCGGCTGCCCTGTGCGCGGAAGATCGGCTGCGATGCCGCGGAATTCCTCGCGCCCGAACTCGCTCCGCTGGGCATTGAGTTTGTCCGGGAACTTGCCGCCCTTCCCGCCGGGGTGGCCGACGTGGCGATCTGTCATCAGACGCTGGAACATCTGCTGGAACCGGCGGCCGCGCTGCGCGAACTCGCGCGCGTGCTGAAGCCCGGCGGCAGGCTCGTCCTGCATGTGCCCTGGGAGGTGGAACGGCGCTACCGACACTTCGATCCGGCGGAGCCGAACCATCATCTCTACCACTGGAACGCCCAGAACCTTGGCAACCTGGTCACCGTGCTGGGTTGGCAAATCGAACGGATCGGGGTGCGCCACTACGGCTACGACCGCTTCGCGGCGAACTGGGCCGCCAAACTTCGTCTGGGCGAAACGGGCTTCCGTCTGCTGCGGCGGGCCTTGGTCACCTTGCGACCGCTCCGGGAAGTCGAATTGGTGGCCCGGCGCGGAGCCGGTGCCCCGAAAGGCGGTTGAAGAATCCGCCTTCCCCTTCGGTCCGATGGCGGCCTAGCTTTTCTCCATTCCATGAAACGTCTTGTCCTTCTCGCGCTCGCCCTCGTGGCGGCCGGCTCAGCCCACGCCGACAAATCCATCGTCCTCTGCGCCGGCTCGCGCAGTCACGGCCGGGGCGAACATGAGTTTCGCGCGGGGTGCCTGCTGCTGGCCGAGGCGCTCAACCGGCTGCCGGGCTACAAGGCCACGGTCGTCAGCAACGGCTGGCCGGCCGATGTCGCGGTGCTCAAGTCGGCCGACGCGATCCTGCTCTACGCCGACGGCGGCGACGGCCATCCCGCCATCAAACCGGAGCGGCTCAAGCTGCTCGACGAGCTCGCGGCGAAGGGCGTCGGCATCGGCACGGCGCACTACGGCGTCGAGGTGCCCAAGGGCGATCCTGGGCTGGCGATGCTGCGCTGGACCGGCGGGTATTTTGAGACGTTTTGGAGCGTGAACCCGCATTGGACCGCCGAGTTCAAGAGTTTCCCCACCCACGCCGTTTCGCGCGGCGTGAAACCGTTCGCGATCAACGACGAATGGTATTACCACATGCGCTTCACGCCCGACCTGAAGGGCGTGACACCCATCCTCAGCGCGGTGGCGCCGAAGGAGACGTTGAACCGGCCAGATGGTCCGCACTCCGGCAATCCCTGGGTCCGCGCCTCGGTGGCCAAGGGCGAACCGCAGCACCTGATGTGGGCCTTCGAGCGCGACAACGGGGGCCGGGGATTTGGCTTCACCGGCGGCCACTTCCACAAGAACTGGGCCGACGACAATTTCCGCAAGGCGACGCTCAACGCCATTGTGTGGATCGCCAAGGGCGACGTGCCGGCCAGCGGCATCGCCTCGTCGTTCAACGCCGATGAGCTGAAGGCGAACCTCGATTCAAAGTAAGCTCCCAGGGACCGTTCCTCAGGCCGCCGCGGACCCGCGGCGGCTTTTCATTTTCAGGCGGGGGGGCGGGGCTTTGCCTCGTCGGCCCCGGCGGGCGCTTCAAGGTTGGCCACCGGAACCCGGGGCGTTCCCGGCCGTTGCGACGTGCCACTGCAACTGGCGCTTCGCCTCGGCGAGCAGAAATTTCACGTCCGTAAACGGCTCGTGCCCGATGTCCTGCCAGCGGATTTGGCCCTCACCGTCCACCAGGAAGACCCCGTGCAATGGCACCTCCTCGAAACCGTCGTAGGCGCGATAGGCGCGGAACGTTTCCCGGGCCCCGTCGGCGACCAGCGGAAAGTGAAAGCCACCGCTCACCTTCGCCTTCTCGACGGTTTTGCCGAGGGCGGCCGTCGAGTCGGCGCTGACGGCCAGCAGACCGACGCCGGCCGCCTGAAAATCCGGCGCCGCAGGGGCGAAGGCCGCGAGCTGTTCGAGGCAGTGGACGCACCCATGTCCCAGGTAAAAGAGCAGGATCACCGGCTTGCCCCGGTAATCGCTCAACGACACCGGCTTGCCGTCCGCGGTCGGCAGGGAAAACTCCGGGGCCGGGGATGGCTTCCACAGAAACGGTCCCAACGAAGCGAGGTCCGGGCGGGTCCCGGAGTCCGCCCGCGTCTCCGCCTTCACCCGCCAGTCCGCTGGCAGTCCGAGCTCCGCCACCAACGGTTTGAGCCGCTGGAAGACCGGCATTTCCAGGTCCAGAAACGCGGAACGGACGCGCAGCTTTTCGAAGGACTCTTTCGCTTCGTTCGTCTTGCCGACGCGCCACAGGACGTCGGTCTGGTTGGCCAGCAACTGGACCTGGTTGGTTCCGGCCTCGACCGCTTCCTGGGCGAGTTTCACGGCCCGGTTGGTTTCGCCCGCCTGCAACCAGAGCAGGGAGAGCCGTTCTTTCGACACGCTCTTGAGCGACTCCAAGCGGTTCGTCAGGTCGGCTGAGGTGGGGCTCGCCAGGTCGTCGAGCAGCTTGAGTTCGGTCAGGAAGTCATCCAGCCGGCTCAGCGGATCGCGAAACGAGCCGAGCGCGTCGGTCATCGCCTTGCCGGCTTCATCCGCGGATTTCTTGTCCGCCTTCGCCTTGGCTTCGGCGGCATCCACCGACGCGGCACGCTCGATCCGCAACTGCCTCGCCGCGTGTTCCAGGATGGCCAGCTGGGCCCGGCCTTCGCTGACCTTGCCGAGCGAGAAGTTGGCGACCGCCAGCAACCGGGCTCGCCGGGCCTGTTCGTCGCCCAGTTCGGTCGGAGGCAGATACGGCGTGTCAGCCAGCCGGAGGGCTTCGTCCCAGAGTTCGTAGCGCAGGAGCGTCTCGACCAGGCGTTGCCTTCCGTCGGCCGCGGTGCCGCCGGCATGTTCGTAGGGCACGCCGTTGGTCTGGAGGTCCAGGGTGTTGAACTTCGGGTGCCGCGGCATCTCGATCATGTTCCGCGTGAGCGCGAGCGCGTCCCGCACCCGCCCAACATAGTTCAGGGTCTGGGCCAGCCATTCGCTGTTGTGCGAGTAGTTGTGGATCTGGTCGGGCAGGATGCGGTCGCGCATGAGCTGGGCGTTGTCCACGCGGACGCTGGCCTCCTGCTGCCAAGCCATGTCCTCGTAGCGCTTCAGCTTGTTGAACGTGTGTCCCGGCATGTGCCACAGGTGCGCGATGCCGGGTCCGCTCTGGCCGCAGAGCGCCGCCGAGGGCAGCGCACGGACCGCGACGGGGTCCTTCTCGCCGTCCCAGAGATGCACGCGATAGTGGTGCGCCGGGTGCATCGGCTGCGCGGCGAGAATCTCCTTCAGCAGCGATTCGACCGATTGCGCGCTCGAAATAGGATGGCCTTTGGAGCCGTTGTCCCAGATGTGAAAAACCAGGAATGCCTTGGCCTCGACGTCATCGGGAAACTCGAACACGAGGTTTTCCAACGCCCGCACGTAGTCGCGGCGGCGTTCCTTTTCGTCCCGCTTGGGGTCCTTGAAGAATTCGGCCAGGGCCTCGATCCGGAGCTGTTCGCGGCGCCCCAGCTTCTCCTTGAGCTTCACCGCCTCGGCGATGAACTCCGGGGCGCGGTTCGTCGCGGGGAAATTCGCCATCGCCATGCCCCAGTAGGCCATCGCGCAGTTCGGGTCGTGCACGGCCGCCTGGCGGAAGGACCGTTCCGCTTCCAGGAACCAGAAGCCATGCCACTGACCGACGCCCTGGTTGAAGAACTTCTGGGCGAGCGCGTTGGTCGTCGTGACGGGGAAATCGATCTTCGGCATCCCGGCCATCAGGTAGGCCGGCTGGCGCGGTCCTTCGTTGAACGCCTGGCCGTGGGCGGAATGCCCCGGGGCGAGCACGGCGGGTTGCTGGTCATCCGGCGCCGCCGGGGTGTTGGCCTGGGCCACCATCCGCAGCGCGCAAAGTCCCGCCAGCGCCAACCGCCAAGCAAACACCCGGGTAAACATGATGCGGGCAGCGTAGACGGACCGTTCCCCTGACCAAGCAGTTTCCCCGCGCCGCCGCGGGCCGACGCCTCCCGCGTCTCAGTTTGTAGCGGGAGGGAGGGCGGTCCCGCCGTTCAGTTCAGCGACTCGTCGCTCCAGTTCCGGCAAGGACTCCCGCGCGGGCGAGAAGTCCCAGCGGTGAATGGCGCCGTCCAGTCCCACGACCACGAGCGGGGTGGAGCCGCGGACAAAGACCATCAGGCCAATCCCATCCGCGATGGTTTGGGGTGCCATCAGGGGCTGGCCCGTCGCGACATCCCACAGGCGAACGTGACCCCCGCGGGTTCCGGTGGCCAGAATTCTGCCGTCCTCGGTGAACCGGGCCTGTCTCACGGTCTGCTGGTGCGGCATCGGTGGCGTCACCGGTTTACCCGACGGCACGGCCCAGACCCTTGCGGTCGCATCCTCGCTCCCAGTCGCCAGCGTTCGACCATCCGGACTGAAGGCAGCCAAGCCGACCCCATCCTGATGCGTCATCGGCAGGCCGGCAGGCTGCAGGGTGGTGACCGCCCAGAGGCGGGCTTCACCCGGGTCAAACCCCTCCCGGGTCGAGGAGGTCACGATCCAACGACCGTCCGGACTGAAATGCGCCGGACCGCTTTCGGTGCCGAGCCGGAGCAGCCGGGGTGCTTCGCCGGGGCTGGCCGCGCGCCAGAGGTAAACCGTCCCCAAATGCCCCGAGGCGAGAATGTTCTGTCCATCCGGACTGAACTCGGAGCGACTGATGAACTCGTTCGTGGAATGCCCCAGGATTGCCGCCTCAAGCGTCTGGGCGTTCAGCAACGTGAACCGGGTGAGCCGGTTGGCCGGGTTGAGCGCCGAGGTCGTCAGCAGTCGACGCCCGGCCGGATCGAAGGCAACCGTGGCAAACGGTGTCGGCACCGGTTCTGAAACCGCCCGTTCGGACCCGGTCTGCAGGTCCCATAGGTGGACCTTGCCTTCGTCCGTCAGGGTCGCGACGCGCCGGCCGCCGGGATCGAAGGCGCCCCCGACGACGGGGCGCTCATGCCGCAGCTCGCGGCTGGAAAACCGCTCCGAGGTCAAGTCGGTGAGCGTGAGGATTCCGTCCCGCGAAGCGGTCGCCAACTGCGTCCCATCGATGCTCGCGAAGGCCACGCTGATCGGCCCGCGTGGCAGACGGGTAATTGACCCGGAATTCAGACTGAGGGTCCAAAGACGGATGCCCCCATCCTGGCACGCCGTGACGATTTGGTTTCCCTCGGGGGAGAACGAGGCATCCACGACATACCGTCCATGCCGCAGCCAGGGTTCCGCGATTTCGCCCCGGGCCGCCTCCCACACCCGCGCCGTGCCGTCGAAGCCGGCCGTCACGATGCGGCGGCCGGCCGGGTCCCAACGGGCCATGGTGATGCCGATTTCATGTCCGATGCTGCGGTTCGGCAGCCGGCCGGTGGGGACATCCCAAATCCGCACCGTATTGTTGAAGGAAAGGGTCAACAGTCGATCTCCCGCAGGACTGAAGGTCGCCTGCCCCAAACGCAACGGAGTGTCGTGATGCAAGGGCGGTGCGACCGGCTGGCCGGTCAGGGCATCCCAGAGGACCGCTCGCGCATCACTCCCCACCGAGGCGACCTGCCGGCCATCCGGAGAAAAGCTCGCGCCGGTCTCACCCGCGACATGGCGATAAGCCGTTTCCTCCCTCAGCCGGTCGGGCTCCCACGCCCAGACCCGGACCCGGCCATCCGACTCCGCAGTGACCACCCGGCGACCGTCCGGGCTGAAGGTGCCGTGGATTCCGCGTCCGGGCAGGCGAGCCGCCGGAACCGCCAACCGCCCTGAAGCGACCTCCCGGATTTCAAGCTGGTTGGCGCTGACGGCGAGCAGATGGGAACCGTCGGGACTGAACGCGGCCGGCGGGGCGACCGGCAGCTTGAAATAGGGCACGTGGACCGGCCAGGCAGGGAACCGCTGCGTTCCGTCCGCTGCGTTCCAAAGACGCGCCCCGCCGTCCTTGCACAGGGTCAGCACCAGGCGGCCATCCGGGCTGAACAGCGCGTGCGTGACCGCGGCCGGATGTCGCAGGATTCGGCCGGCCTCACCGGTGGCCGGGTCCCAGATCCGGGCCGTGCCATCGGCGCCCGCGGACAGCACCGCGCGTCCGTCCGCACTGAAGACGGCGGTGTTGGCCGCCGCGTCGTGGTGCCACTGTTGGACCAGCTTCGGCAGGTCGCGCAGCGTCAGACCAAGGCGAATCCGGTGCATCCGTTCCCGCCCGGGATCATCCGAATCGATCCGCAAGGTGGCGACCTGGTAAGCCAGGGAGGAGGCGGAATCCCGTTCCGCCACGAGCCGGTTCGCCGTCGCGACGTTCAACTCGACCAGGGATCGCCGCTGCTGTTCGCCCACGGCCCGCAGGTTCCGGCTCACTTGCCAGGAACCGAGCGTGATCACCAGGAGCGAAAGCAGCAGCAGGGTGAGCAGGGCGGCGATCAGCGGCCGGCGGCGGACCCATTTCGCGGCGCGCTCCCACGGGCCGACGGGCCGGGCTTCGATCGGCTGTCCGTTCAGCCACCGTCCGAGATCCTGCGCCAGCGCGCTGCCGTCGACGTAGCGTTGGCGCGGCTCCTTGGCGATGGCCTTGAGGCAGATGGTCTCCAGGTCGCGGTCCACCGTGCGGAGCAGCGCCGAGGGGCGCCGCACCTCCGTGTCGGCGACCTGCCGGAGCACTTCCAACGGGGTCGCGCCGGTGAACGGCACCTGGCCGGTCAGCAGTTCGTAGAGGATGGCCCCGAGGCCATACACGTCGCTCTGCACCGTGGCCTGGGCGGAACCGCCCCGCGCCACCTCGGGCGCCACGTAGGCGGGCGTGCCGAGGGAGGTGTGCGAACGCGTCAGCTGCGCGTCCGCCTCGGCCAGCCGGGCGAGGCCGAAGTCCGTGAGGAACGGTTCGCCGGCCTCGTCCAGCAGCACGTTCTCGGGCTTCAGGTCGCGGTGCAGCACGCCGCGCTGGTGGGCGTAGTGGACCGCCTCCGCCAGCTTGCGGACGATCTCCGCCGCCTCGCGCCCCGACCGGCGCGGCCCGGCGTCTGGCCCGCGGCCGCGCCCCCAGCCGGCGAGGGAGCCGCCCTCGATCAGCCGCATGGCGATATACCAGTTCCCTCCGTCCTCGCCGAAGCCATACACCAGCACGATGTGCGGATGCAGCAGCGCCGCCGCCGCGCGGGCCTCGTTGTGGAAACGTCCGAGCTGGTCGCCCGACGCCCAGACGCCGCCGCGCACCAGCTTCAGCGCCACCACCCGGCCCAAACTCTTCTCATGGGCGCGGAAGACGATGCCCATGCCGCCGCGGGCGATCTCCTCCACCAACACATAGGGGCCGATGGAACGGGACTCCGGCGGGGCCTCCTCCTCCGGCCCGACCTCGGCGGCCGGCTGGGGCGTCAACGCCCGGAGCATCAGGCAGCGCGGACACAGGCCCGCCGCCACGTCCGGCCGCACCGTGGCCCCGCATCTCTGGCAGGTCTGTCCGATCATTTTCCTCGCTGGATAAGGGGTGCCTGCAAGCTGGTGAGGCCCCGCCCCGACTGTTACGGGATCCGGGGGTCAAAGTTCCGCGGTCACGAACCGAGCACGTTGAGCAGATGGCGGATCTCGCCTTCGACGTCCGCCGGCGAATCCACCGTCTCGGCGATCTCCTCGCTCACCAGTTCGCCGTAGCGCTGGCGCAGCCGGTGGATGCCCGACTTCACCGCCGACTCGCTGACCCCGAGCCGCCCGGCCACTTCGGCGTAGGAACGTTCGCCGCGGTCGTCCGTCAGGAACGACTTCAGCTCCTCGAACCGCCCGGCCCGGCCACCGCCGTCGAACTCCGCGCGCAGCCGTTCCAGCACCCGGTTCAGCAGCGTCTCGGCCCAACGCCGCTCGAAGACGGCTTCCGGCGTCGCTCCGTCCGCCGGCTCGGGGACCCCGCCCGGTTCCGCCTCCGGCACGTTGAGCGAGAGCGGCGCCTGCCCGCCGCCGCGCTTCAGGGCGTCGGCGCGCTCCCGTTCGTTGGCGAGGAACCGTGAGACGGCCGTGAGGAGGAACGTTCGGAAGCGCCCCTTCGTGGCGTCGGCGGCGCGCAGCCAGTCCTTCTCCAGCAGCCGCGCGAAGAACCCCTGCGTGAGGTCCTTGGCGTCCTCCGGCGAGTGACCGCGCCGGACGATGAACGCATGCACCGCCGGCCAATAGGTCTGGCACAGACGCTCCAGGGCCTGTTGCGACGCGGCGTCCGTGGCGTCCGTGGCGCGGATCACCAGCGACCAGCGCGTCGAGCGGAACTGTGCGGCAGCGGCCAACTCCCGGCCCGGCTCTGTGAGCTCCGAGTTCAAATGTCGGCCGGAGAGAACCAGACGCCGCCCCGCCCGGCAACCGCCCGGAAGATTTCCGCCCCGGTCCGCGGAACTTCAGGGCCCGGCTCCGTAAGAAGGCGGTAAGGAACCTGTGTCGCACTCCATGAAACCTCGCTTCAACGCCGCCGATCATCCCGCCCGCCGGATGCTGCTGCTGCTCCTCCGCCTCCTGTTCGTCGCCGCCGGACTGCTGCTGGCCGACGGTCGCGGCTCCGCCCAAGGCACCGCCTTCACCTACCAGGGGACGCTGGCCGACGGGGCCGCGCCGGCCAACGGAACCTACGATCTGCGCCTGACCGTGTTTGATGCCCTCACCGCCGGCAATCCGGTCGGGGCCGTCACCGAACTCAACGCGCAAACCGTCGCCGACGGGCTGTTCACGGTGGCCGTCGATCCGGGAACCGGTGTGTTCACGGGTCCGGCCCGCTGGCTGGAGATCCAGGTGCGGCCGACCGGCTCACCGGCGTTCACCACGATCGCGCCCCGGCAGCCCCTCACGGCAACGCCTTACGCCCTGCACGCCGGCACCGCGGCCACCGCCGCGGTGGCGACCACCGCGAACTCGGTGCCGGCCACCGGTATCACGGGCACGCTGCCGTTGGCGCAGTTGCCCGCCTCGGTCGTCGTCAACGGCACGAGCGGCCTGACGCTGACCAAGGTCCCGGAACTGGTGGGCCAAAGCTCCTTGGCGGGCGGCGCGCTGAGCGTCCTCGCCGGCGACCACTACGCGGGCATCGCCGCGGGCACGGCCGGCCTGCTCATCCTCGACGTGGCCGATCCGGCTGCGCCGGCGCTGGTGGCGCAGATGAACGACGGCATCGACACGCGCGGGTTCACCATCGACAAGGACCATGCCTACCTGGCCTCCGGTGCCAATGGGCTCCGGACCTTTTCCCTCACCGACATCGCCGACCCGGTTTACCTCACCCAGTCCGTGGACAATGCGCTGACGGAGCAGGTGGTCATCGCGGGGGATTACGCCTATGTCGGCGGCGCTCCGGCGACGTTGGTCTATTCTCTGGCGGACCGCTCCAACCCAGCCCTTGTCGCCACCCTCGCCAACCCGGCCGGTAGCAGCAGCCGCGTGGCGGTTGCCGGAACGACGCTCTACGTGGCGGGTGGAAATGCCCTGCGGACCTTGTCGCTGGCCGCTCCGGCGGCTCCGGTCGCGGTGGCGTCCGTGGCGGTGGCGGGCGCGAAGTCAGTCGCGGTCAGCGGCGGCCATGCCTACGTGGCGTGCGGCGGCGGCGGCGTGAAGGTGTTCACGGTGACCGGGTCACCGCCGGCGGAAGTGGCCACCGTGCCGGTCGCAGGTGGCCAGGCGGTGGACGCCTTCGTGGTCGGCACCCGGCTCTACGTGGCGAACCACGGCGTGGGCCTGCAGGAATGGGACGTCGCCGCGCCGGCCAGCCCCAGCCTGCTCAAAACCTACGGGGTCCCGGACATCACGGGCGTGGTCGTCCTCAACAACTTCGCCATGACCGCGAACTCCGACGCCGTCGGGCTCCGCATCCTCGGCCTGAGCCAGTCGCTCAACTTCACCGCCGGCTTCGCCCAGAATGCCGTGCTCGGCTCCGCGGTCGGCGTCACCATCGGCGGCGGTGGGGCGCAGACCTACATCGTGGAGACCGGTGGGGGCGGAGAGCTGCAGAATGTCGCCGGCCCGAATCTGGCCGGTGGCGACTTCTCCACCATCGGCGGCGGCCTGAGCAACCGGGTGGCGCTCGGCGCGCACGCGGCGGTCATCGCCGGTGGCGGTCTCAATGGCATCGGCGCCAACGCCACCGTGGCGGCCATCGGCGGCGGGGCGAACAACCGCATCGGCGACCTTTCGCGGAACGCCGTGATCGCGGGTGGTGACGGCAACACCATCTCCAGCAACTCCCCGTCCGCCAGCATCGGGGGCGGTTCACAGAACCGGATCGGGACGAATTCTCCGGCCGCCAGCATTGGCGGCGGGGCGAACCACAGCATCGGCACGAATTCTCCGGCCTCCCGCATCGGGGGCGGCTATCAGAACCGCATCGAGGGCAATGCCGTGGACGCGACGATTGCCGGCGGCGACAACCAGGTCATCGGTGTCACCGGCAGTTGGTCCACTCTCGGAGGGGGCGAACGCAACGAGATCGGTGCGGACGCCAAGTGGGCCACGATTCCCGGCGGCAGCCGCAACCGGGCCGCGGGCAACTACAGTTTCGCCGCCGGCCGGCAGGCGAAGGCCCAGCATGAGGGCAGCTTCGTCTGGGCCGACGCCGCAGGTTCGGACTTCGCCTCCACGGCCAACCACCAGTTCCTCATTCGCGCCGGCGGCGGTGTGGGCATCGGCCTCGACAATCCGACGGCCAAACTCCATGTCGCCGGCGAGGTCAAGGCAACGGTCTTCACTCCGACCAGTGACCGGAACGCCAAGGAGCACTTCACGGCGGTCGACCCCGCGGCGGTGTTGGAAAAGGTGGTGGCACTGCCCATCACCGAGTGGAGTTACAAGACACTAACCGGCACCCGGCATCTGGGCCCGGTGGCCCAGGATTTCCATGCCGCCTTCGGGCTCGGCAGCGATGACCGGGGCATCTCCACGGTGGACGCCGACGGCGTGGCGTTGGCCGCGATCCAAGGCCTGAACCAAAAGCTCGAAGCGAAAGAGGCGGAACTTGCGGAACTGAAGGCACGGCTCGACCGGCTTGAACGGCGGCTGATGAGCCCAACTGGAGGTGGCCAATGAGGAAACTGCGAAACGCGGTCCGGTTGATTCCCGCGTGGTCGTCGGTGCTCCTCATCGCCAGCCCGTTCTCGGCCCAGGCCGCGGCCTACACGGTCGGCTGGTCGAAGGTCGCCGGCGGAGGAGGCGCGGGCGCGGGCGGCCAATTCTCGGTCACCGGCACCGCCGGCCAGGCCGACGCCCATGCGGCGCGGACCACGGGACCGTTTTCCGTCACCGGCGGATACTGGGCGCGGCCCCGCACCGCGGCGGCCCCGGTGAACCGTCCGCCCGTTGCCGGGCCCGACGCGCTGGTGCGGCTCGCCGACACGGTCATCGCCAAGGTTTCGGTCGCGGCGCTGCTGACGAACGATTCCGATCCCGACGCCGATCCGCTCAGCCTTGCCGGCGTGGCCGATGCCCTCCCGATCGGGGCGACCGTGGCCCTGCTCGGGCCCTGGGTCATCTACACCGCGCCGGCGCTCCACGCCGGACCCGGCAGCTTCACCTACACGCTCTCGGACGGACCCGGCGGCCACAGCGTCACGGGCATCGTCGCCGTCACCCAGGACGCCGTGCCCGAGCCGGAAACCGGGCCGAACCCGGTCGGGGTCACCCACAGCGCCGGCAACTTCACGGTGAGTTTCCTGGGGGTGCCGGGCTACCGCTACCAAGTGCAGTTTACCACGGACGACACGCCGCCCCTCGCGTGGCAGGACTTCGCGCCGCCGGCGATCTACACCGCGCCGGAGACCGGTGCCGTGGGCGTGTTTCAGCACGTGGATCCGAATCCGCCCGACGCCATGCGCCTCTACCGCGCCGTGCCGAATCCGTGAGGGAATTAAAAATGCAAAATGAGCGAATGCAAAATGCCGGCCGCGCTCCCCGACTGATCATTGAAGACTGATTACTCCATGAAACTTCTCCCGCTCTTCACTGCCGCCCTTGGCACCACGCTCGCCGCCCGCGCGGTGGTGATCACCGAACCCGCGCGCACCTACGCGGTCGGTTACGACCTCGCGGACCTCGCGAATCCGGGCGCGGTGTTCCAACAGACGATCACCGACTCCGCGATCCTGTCACTGACCGACGTGCGGGTGGGGCTGCACCTCGTGGGCCGCGGCCCCGGTGGGTTCGCCAGTGAAATGGTCGTTTCGCTGAACAAGGATCTGAGCGTGACCAGCCTGTTGCTCAACCGCGTCGGGGTGACTTCGGGCAACGCCCTCGGCTTCGGCTACGAGGGCTGGAACGTCAGCCTCGCCGACGGCGCCGCGGGTGGAGATATCCACGCCGCCTCGCTGGTCTCCGGCGTGCTGACGGGCGAGTTCGCGCCCGACGGCCGCACCTCGCCGACGAGCGCGCTCCGGCCCGCTCAGTTGGGTCTCTTCGCGGGCGGGACCGGCAACGGGGCCTGGTATCTGAGCGTGGCCGACCTCGCCGCGGGCGGCACGATGCGGCTGGAAAGCTGGTCCCTGACGCTGACCGGTGAAAACGGGCTGGTCGAAGTTCCCGAAGCCTCAACCTGGGCCGCCGGCCTCGCGCTGGCCCTGCTCGGCGGATACGGGTGGCGTCGGCGGACGTCCTTCCGCAGCGCCTGACGCAGCTCCTGCCGGGGAGTGACCCCGAATGGGGGCACTCGTTGATGAGCCGTGGGCGGGTTGCCCCGCAACCCGCTCGCCTCGCAGGCCAGCCACCCGCCCCGCAGAACCGGGGGTGCGTCCGCCCAGCGGACAGGCAGGGAAGGCCGCCGCCGCGAGCGCATCCGCTTCGGCGGATTCGGGTAGTTCCAGGAAGAGCCGGACCAGAAAGTTGCTGTCGGCGTAGGCTTTCATTCGCCGGCGATCAATCGGTCCACCGCCTGGGCCTGCTTGCGGGGAATGCGCGGCATTCCCACCTCCCGACGCCACGCCCCGAAGTCAGGCCGGCTCAGATTCCGGCATAACCCGATACGTTCGACCGTCGCGGCGCCGGACCCGCACCTCGCCGTCCGCCTCGGCGGCGTCGAGCACGGTGGCCGGGCTCCGATCCAGTTCGCGGACGGCGAAAGTTCTTCATGTCGGACATCATGTCGGCGTTGGCGCGCGGGTCAACGCCGGGGTTGGCTCCATTCCTTCTTGGGCGGGGCCATAGCGCAACCCTCAGTCGTCGTCATCGTCGTCAATTTCCGGCTCTTCCGCCTCGATGCGGAAGAAACGTGCCGATTCGCCTGCCGGCAGCCGAATGCGGTTGGTCAGCACCAATGTTTCTGGCTCTTCCAGGAATTCCTCGTCCGCCAGCCGGATGATTCGCCTCCAGTCAGGACGCTCCGAATCCAGCGAAGCGACGCTGCCCAGCCAAGTGTCCCTCGACGAGAGAGGATACCAGACGACTTCCGCCGCGCCGTCTTCCAAGTGGCGAAGGGATTTGAGCATTCCCTGCGGCTCAAACTGCAGCCGCCCCAGCACCGCCCCCGGCGCCACGGGCGGGAGCAGCAATCGGAGGTCAATGGTGCGGCCCGCATCTACGAGCCACCGGCGGTGCCCCGACGTAGACTCTTCGTCCAGCCGATTGGACCGAATCCCCGGCTCGAATGTGTGGCAGGTGGCCTCCAGCTCCGGGCCGGGAATGAAGCTCAACCAACCGTTGGTCGGAGCCCGCCAGCGCCACCAGAGCGATTGGACGATCTCCGAACAAGCAGCTGCCAAACCACGCTCGTCCTCTTCGAGGCTGCCTGGAAGCGATGGCATCAACAGCTCCGGCTCATTACCTTTCAGCGGGATGGCACCCTCGGCCCAATCGGCTGGCGTCTGCCGCCGCAGCCGAAACGGGAGGGGTTGAGCGCGGAGCGGATCAAGGCTGAACGCGTAGGTTTGGCCCGCCTGCACTGGATAAAGCGCGAATTGCCGCCAAACCGGCTCGCCCAAATACGAAACGGACGGCCCCAGAGTTCCTGCCGTCACCAAAAACACGGGACGCCCAGACTGCCCCGGCAGTTCCAACAGTCCGGACGCGGGCGCCGTCCATTGTGACCACCCTCCTGGCAGGGAATCCCCTGTCACCGTCGCCCGCCGGGCAAACGTGTCGTTCGTGACCGACACGCCAAACCACCTTGCCGGAAACTCCACGACATCGCCCGCCCCGCCGATCATCCGGGCGCCCAGCAAATGAAGGCCGGCCGGAACATTGGTCCACACCCACCGCCAAGGCGGAGCGGCCACGGTGGCGACCAATGCTTCGTCCGCGAAAAACTCGACCCGGGGCGACGGAGTCGCCCCCGGTGGAGGTGCGAAGTGGAACTCCCAGGTGTCTCCGGCCCTCAATTGGGGAATGAGGGGCGGGGCCGGCTCCGCAGCCCTGAGGGTGAAACCTCGCGGACCGGACTGCTTCGGGCCGCTGACATGGATTCGCAACTCCGTGCCGGCGTCGAGGGTGAGCGCGTTGGTGATGACATGGGCGGGGCCAGTTTCCATGCCGGCCAGCTTCCGCAGTTCGCTGAGATTGGTTCCCTGAAAGATGGTGGCGACCAGGTTGCTGCCGGTCAGCGACAGATGGACGGGGCCGCCGAGGAGGCTTCGCCAAGCGAGCCAGATTCCCGGCGCAAGGTCAGCCGGAGAACCCGGATCCGGACCCGAGTTATCGAGATGCCTCAAACTCCAACCAGAATCCCAACTGCCCAATTGAATCGGTGCGGAGAAGGAGTCCCCCCAGGGGATGGGGGGCACAACGGGAAGCCTCGGACTGGCCGCCATCACGTAGCGCCCGGTCCCCAATTCCAAGGCGACGTATGTGTTCCAGCCTGGAGCCTGCCAGAATTCTGACCACCACTCGGGAACAGGGACATGAAATTCCGCCTCGAATGGAAGCGCGGTGCCCAATACCTCGCTGGGTGACCCCAAGGCGTCCGTGCCCAGGATGCGGACGATCGAGTTGGTTTGGTGTCCTTCCATTGCCTCTAGTCTGAAGCGATGGCTGGACCCTTCGGTGAGAGTTGCGGCCGAATCCGACGGCATCAGGCGGAACGGGACCAATTCAGTCTCGAACCGGTGGCGACCTAGCCAAGGGTATCCCAGAAACCCCGCGGACCCATCCAAGGTCGCCCGGATCCACACCGTCTCGCCGGCCGTGACGGCCATGGCCCACCAAGAGCGCGTTTGGTCCCCCCGAAGGTATGACCTGACACCGGTGCCCCAGCGTAGATCGCCAAGGTCATTTTCACGGAACAGATCAAGCTCCGTGAACATCGTGGGAAGCGAGGAACCGTCCGTGGCCCAACCGGCTCCCACCGTCCGGCACGTGAAGGTGCCCGTCGCCGGCGCGGTCCACCGAAACCAATGGGCAGCCTGCCCCAGCGTGCTCAAGTTCTCCTGCTCCACCTCGTTGAAGATTCCCGTCAAAAGCCGCGCCGACTCCGGAGCCGTATTGGCCGCGGGGCTGAGCAGGCGCAGTTCCACCCGCCCGGCAAACGTCTTGGGCAGCCAGAGCCAATAGGTGGCCCCTGACTTCACGGAGGCGAGGTGCGGGGTGCTGAAAAACAGGCTCCAGTCTGGCGGCACCGGAACCAGCGCATCCAACGAGTCACCGGAAAACCAACGAGCGTTCGGCAGGAACCACGCGGGCTCGTGTCCCATGAATCGGCACCATACCACCCCGTCCCGCGGGGCCACCCAACGCCACCAACGCCCCGCGTCCACGGGCGAACCCGGTTCCGCCACGCTTCCGTCATCGGGCACCTCCCAACTCACTTCGGCTCCCGTAAGAGTTTCCGCCGCCGCCCACCGGTCGTTGGTCGGCCGGGGGAGGAACCGTCCGGAAAATGTGAACGGTCCCGGCGCCACGTCCCACAGCGGACCCGGTCCCAACATCCTTCGCTCGCCGTCCGCTGCGAACTCCAGCACTTCGCCGGCGACGACTCGGGTGCGCGGGAAATCCGAACGCCATCTCTCCCACGTTCCCCCTTGCCGACGGATCCAAAGGACCGCTTCGGAGTATGGCTCCTCGCGGCCAATGACCAAATCGCCCTCCGCTGGTGCGACCCACTGCCACCAAAGGTCGCGCCCGCCGGCAGTTTCCCGGGTCGCGGCAAACAGCTCTTGGGCGAATGCCGGATCGCCGGTCGCAAAGGTGGTGTCGCCGGTCAGGGTCCAGCGACTTCCCGTCAGAATGGTCGCCCGGTCACGGGCATCGTTGGTCGCCTCCGTGCCCGGCTCCGGCAACACGGGGCGCAGGGAAATCCGAACGGACCCAACCACGGCAAGCCCGGCCCTGAACCCGAGCCAGTAGGCTTGGCCGGCCTCCGCCAAAAATGTCACCCCGGGCGTGTGGAAAAAATCCGGCCACGCGGGATCCCCTCCCAACGGCCGCGCCGGAGCCACCGCCAGCGAAGTCTCCCAAGGGCTTTGGCTCAAACGAACCCATTCGGTCCGCGGCGCCACCCAGCGAAACCACACCGGCCCCGTGCCGAGAAAATCCATGACCTGATCAATCTGCGGGCCTTCCAACGGCGCGGCCGTCTCCAACGTCCGGTTGGCCGGCAACGGCCAGACGCGCAGCACCAGGCGGAAGTCGGGCCCGTGGAGGCCGTTCAACCGCGCCTGCGGAACTCTCACCCGGACGTGAAGCCGCTGGCCGCTTTGGGCGCTGCCAAACAAGGGGATGATTCCTTCCGAAGACGCCGCCAGCGGACCAGTGGGGAAGTCGCCGGTTCGCAGCTCCAGCCGCCAAAGTGGTTGGTCCCGAGGGTCAATGCCTTCCAGTTGGGCTTCCAAAAGACCGTCGAACGGCATGACAAAACGCCACCACAGATCGGCAAAAATTCCCTCCCGCCAGAAACCGTCTACTTGCTCCCGCTCGAATCCTGCCAGCTCCGGCGTGGACGTCGCGCCGAGCATGGTGCCGGAGATTTCTTGGGTGGTCCCAGTCAGCACCGGCGCACTCCAGAAGTCGTCCTCCGGTCCCGCCGCCGCGAGCCGGCCGGTCAGCAGCCAGAATGCGGCGGCCAAGAAGAAGCCTCGGGCCCGGATGCAGGCTGCAGTCGTGGTTTTGGGAGGCATGACGGGTGGGGCATAACATGCCCGACGGCTGGCCGCCAGTTGGCAGATGCATCCGGCCAAGCGGATGGCGCACCGAACTGTCTTACAGAGGCGGAGGCAGACCCAAAGAAACTGAACCCGGCGACGCCCAAGGTCGAGACTTGGGAGGCCTGTCCAACCGCAGACCCAGAATCCCCAATAACTTGGGGAACGGCGGAATCTTCGAAATCACCCAAGGCAAAAGTCTGGTTATGATCGAGGCCGGTCAGCCCTGTCATCGCCGAATCCGCCGCGACAGAGCGAACCGCATGAACGTAGTTGATCTGGGCCAACGCCGAACCCCCGGTCAGCGCGGACAAGGCCAGCAATGGAATGATCTGAAGTGTTTTCACAATTGTTTTTTTGCCAGGCGCCCCCCCGACAGCGGCTCCTTGGAAATAGCTAGCCTTGGTTTCTGAACCGAGTGGGGCCCAAGACATCAAGGCAAAGTTTCTGGCGAACGGCGCCGAGGGCGCATCGTTTCCTTGCGCCACCCGGTCTTGGCCGGCGCCAGCCCAAGGTCAGCCACCATGAAAAAATGTGCCTGCGGGATCCGGTCTTCCCGGGAGAAGCAGCCCCGGTGCGGAAGACCTTGCTCTGGGGGCTCTGGCCGGTCCGCACGGGGAAGACGCGGATGACGAGGTCGGTGGGGCTGTCGGAACCGCGCTCGGGTTTGGTGCCGGACGGAGGGCCGCCGCCTCCCTCCGGCAGGCCGCCGCTGAACTCGTCCTGCTCCGACCGGAAATGGCGAACTTTGGGTTGTCTGCTATTGAAAAACGTTTTCAAACCGGCCTTCCTCACCCGGAACAGCAAACCGGAGTTCATTATGGCAAAAGGAAACCACAGTCAGAAAAAAGAAACCAAGAAGCCGAAGAAAGAGAAGCCCAAGGCGGCCCCTCCGGCCTCCCGCAGGAGCGCCTGAGCAGCAGAACCGCCAAGCACATTATCCGGCTTGAGCTGGGTCTGACCCCGGCATTGGAGCTTTGCCCGTAAGCCGTGTATCGGAGCACGGCGGGTCAATGAACCGGTAAAGCGACAACGCCGGCTACGGTGATGTCGCAAGGGCCCGCCGACGTTGCGCGGCGGTTTCGGAGGTCCGTTCGCTTCTGCGCAGCACCCCAAGCGGCTCCGCTCGGTCCGTTCACCGATCTAGGTCGGAAGCTCGAATCACATCGCTGATCCGGAGGGCTTGGGCGCGGCCGGCGATTGAAGCTGCCGTTGTCCTGCAAGCCGGCGGGCGCATCTTTTCCTGGTGACGGGTGGCGCGAGGCTGGCGCCGAGCCCGAACCCGGACTCGCCCGGCGGGAGCCTCGTGTCAGCCCTAGGTCAGCCACCGTGAAAAAATGCGCCCACACCGGCTTAGCCTGATTCATCCGGCTTCCCCTTGCCGGCAACTTCTGGACACTTTCCCGTCGTGAAGCCGAATCCCCGTTACCTAGCCGTCATCGCGCTCGTCGCCTCGAGTCTCCACGCTGCCGACAGTCAGGTGCCGACCTCGATGTTGTCGGTCAGCGATCCCAATCTCGAAGTCACGGTTTGGGCCTCGACCCCGATGCTTCGCAATCCGACGAACATGGACTTCGACAAGGATGGCCGCATCTGGGTGGCCGAAGGCGTGAACTACCGGAGCCATGCGAAGCGCCAGCCGGAAGGCGACCGCATCATGGTGCTGGAGGACACCGACCACGACGGCAAGGCGGACAAGTCGTGGGCCTTCGTCCAGGAACCCTTCCTCCTCGCGCCGATGGGCGTCGCGGTGGTGGACAACAAGGTCATCGTCTCGATGGCGCCGGACATCGTGGTTTACACCGACGTGAACCGCGACCTGAAGTTCGATCCCGCCGTGGACAAGCGCGAGGTCCTGCTCACCGGCTTCAACGCCCGCATCCACGACCACACGGTCCACAGCGTCACGGTCGGCCCCGATGGCCAGTGGTATTGGAACTCCGGCAACTGCGGCGCGCAGTTCACCGACAAGTCGGGCAAGACCTTCCGCATCGGCAGCGCCTACGATCCCGGCCAGGCCAACCTCGGCTGGAAGCCCACCGAGATCGCCGGCCAGCGCAGCGATGACGGCCATGTGTGGGTCGGCGGTTTCGCGGCACGCATGAACCCGGACGGTTCGGCCGTGAACATCATCGGGCACAACTTTCGGAACAGCTACGAGCAGACCGTCACGTCATTCGGCGACGTATTCCAGAACGACAACGACGATCCGCCGGCGTGCCGCACCGCGTTCCTGCTCGAATACGGCAACGCGGGTTTCTGCTCCTTCGACGGCAAACGCTCCTGGGGCGCCGACCGCCGGCCTGGCCAGAGCATTCCGACCGCGGAATGGCGGCAGGAAGATCCCGGCACGATGCCTCCCGGCGACGTGTATGGCGGCGGCTCGCCGACCGGCATCGCGTTCTACGAGGACGGCGCGCTCGGCAAGAAATACCGCGGCCTGCTGCTGAGCTGCGAACCGGGCCGCAACGTGGTGTTCGGTTATTTCCCGAAGCCCGAGGGCGCGGGCTTCAAGCTGGAGCGCTTCGACTTCATCACCAGCAACAAGGAAGGCGAGTTTGCCGGCACCGACTTCAAAGGTGGCCGCAACGAGGCGCGCGAACTGAAGACGATGTTCCGTCCCAGCGACGTGGGTGTGGGCGCGGACGGCGCGATCTACGTGGCGGACTGGTTCGACGCGCGCGTGGGCGGCCACGCGGACTGGGACGAGACGATGTCGGGCACGATCTACCGCATCGCGCCGAAGGGCTTCAAACCGAAGGTCACGAAGGTGGACTTCACCACGCTCGAAGGGGCGCTCGCCGGCCTGAAAAGCCCGGCGGTGAACGTGCGCGGGGCGGCGCACAACGCCTTGCAGGCGATGGGTGCAAAGGCCGTGAAATCCGTGGCCAAGCTGCTCAAGGATGAGAATCCGGCCGTGCGGGCACGGGCCGTATGGCTGCTGTCGCAACTCGGACCGGACGCGCTCAAGCAGGTGGAACAGTTGCTCACGCGCGAAGCGCAGAAAGTGAAGGGACGGGCGCCCGCGCCAGTTGGTCCGGTGGGAAGTGTTTCGCCTGCGGTGGCCACCGCTGGCGAATTGGCGGCCCAGTCCGCTGGAGCAGCGGTCGCCGCACCGGCCAGCGGACCTTCGGTGGATGCCCAGACGCGCATCGTCGCGTTTCGCGCGCTCCGGCGGCAGAATCAGGATGTCATTAAGCTGGCCAAATCCTGGGCGGGCGATGCCTCTCCGGCGGTCCGCCGCGAGGTTGCCCTGACGATGCGTGATCTGCCCTTCGAGCAGGCAAATGACGTCCTGGCCTCATTGGCCAAGACCTTTGACGTCCAGGACCGCACCTATCTAGAAGCTTGGGGCACCGGGGCGACCGGCAAGGAGGCGCAGGTTTACGACCTCATCAGGACACAGCTCGGCAACGCCGACTCGCTGCAGTGGTCCGATCGGTTCGCCTGGCTCGCCTGGCGTCTGCACCCGGCGCAGGGCGTTGCTGACTTCAAGACCCGCGCCCTTTCTACCTCACTCGACGACGCCAACCGCAAGCGCGCGTTGACCGCCATCGGCTACAATGCCACGCAAGAGGCTGCAGACGCCATGCTCGAAGTCGCGGCCAAGACCGACAAGACGGTGAAGGCCGAAGCCCTCTGGTGGCTGCTCAACCGCAAGGATTCCGCGTGGAAAGACTTCGGCGTGAACGCCGCCCTCAAAGCCCGTGGCATCTACGATCCCGACAACGTGGAACTTACCGAAGCCACGATCCCGGTGCCCGACGCCCCGAAATTCACCGCGGCCGACGTCCTGAAACTGACCGGCGACGTGAAGCGCGGCGGGGAGAAGTTCGCCAGCATCTGTTCGAGCTGCCACCGCGTGGGTGACACCGGTGCGGAATACGCCCCGAACTTGACCGGTTGGGCGAAACGCCAGACCACGGAAGTGCTGTTCAACTCCGTCATCAATCCGAGCGCCGACATCGCGAGCGGATTTAGCGGCGCTGAACTGAAGACCAAAGATGGGCTGACGATCCAGGGCGTGGTTTTGTCGGAAGGCGACCCGATCATCGTTCAATCCGCGGGCGGCCTAACCCAGATGGTGCCCAAGAAGCGGATCGAATCGCGCAAGGGGATGAGCCGCTCACTGATGATGAGCGCCGATCAGCTTGGGCTCACCGCCCAAGATCTGGCCGATCTCGCGGCGTGGCTGCGGGTGAAATGATTCCGAATTCCGAAGCAGCCGGGAATTCAAGTCCGGCCGGGCAGGCGCTCACCAGTGCCGTTGGGAAAAGTGCCGACGTCCGCAGGTTGCCAACCTGCGAAACGGCAGACTGCCAGTCTGCGTTACGGGGCTTGATGGCCCGGCGACTTCGGAATTCGGGTTCCACCGGCCCCGAGGAGGCGATCGCTTACGCCGTCAGCTTTTGGGCGGCGGCCGTCAGGGGATCAGTTCGCTCTTGGGCGGGTTGGTGATGCTGGCGCAACCGGGCGACCATCGTGCTGAGGCGTTTGCCGTCGGCTTCCAACACCTCGAAACCCTTCGCAATCGCGACCACGTCGTTCTGATTCGTGTCGTTGATGACGCTCTGGACGCGGGCGACGAGTTTGGCGTCCTTAATCTGTGAACACGCGCCGCGCAGACTTTGAAGGGTCTCCACCGCGACCGGAGTCTTGCCGGCGGCGATTTCGGCGCGGGCGTTCTTGATGTCCTCCTCGAACTGCCCGGCGAGCTGCTCAAAAAGGTCGGCACAGGCACCGGGACTCAGGCCCAGTTTCTCCTGCAGATCCTCAACCCACTTCTGCGCGCGGATCGCCGCCTCGGTGAGGATGTCCCGCAACTGGTTCCGCACGTCCTCCGGCTTGAACGGTTTGACGAGGTATTTGGTGACGTTGAGTTCAGCGGCGCGGAGGACGGAATCCTGATCGGTGGTCGACGTGCACATTACCACTTCCAAGTCGGCGAGGTGCGGATTGGATCGGATGTGGCCCAGCAACTCCAGGCCATCCATCTCCGGCATGAAGATGTCGCTGACGATGACATCGGGTTTCAGCCCCTTTTGCAGGAGTTCCAGCGCTTCGGCACCGTTCACCGCTTCGGTGACCGTGCAGCCCGGAAGCTGTTCGATGACCCGTCGGAGCACGAGCCGGCTCACATAGGCATCCTCCACGATCAGCAAATGGGCGTTGAGCGGCGGGCCGGCGTCCGTGGGCGGCGGGACAAAGGGCTGGTAGTCACACTCCGATTCCAGGAACGGGAGCGCCAATCGCTGCGTATCCGCATCCAGGCCGAGCACCAGGGCGATCAGCCCGTTTTCGAGGCCGACCGCCGCCGGCTTGCTGGGCAGCAGATAGACCAGTTCCTGGATGGCTTGGGAAATCCGTTCCGCCCGGGTCGGCTGGGCCAGCCGGGACTCCCGTTTGGCCGGGGGCGTGGCGGGGGTTTCGGCGATGGCGGCGGCCGGAACGCGGGAAAGAGCCGGGGTTTCCAGCAAGGCTTCCCGACTTCCGGCAAGCGGGTTCACGGAGGCGGCCAGCGGATTCTGACGTTGAGACTGAAGGTGCATGAGTCGGAAAAGAGGTTAGGGACGACGGTTCGCTGTCAGTTCGTCGGCATTTTCCCGGGTCAACTTGAGCGGTTGGGCCGGCGCACCGTCCTTCCGGTTCGCAGCGAATCGCCATTGCCCGAAGCGGCGTTTCCCGCCCCAATTGGCGCATGAGATCCTTTGCTGTCGCCCTTTTGCTGTTGGCTGCCCCCGCGTTCGCCGCCGAAACTAAGTCTTCCCCGGCTGCCGCGGAGAAAAAGGCGGCGGTCAAGAACGTCGGCGTGGAAGAGTTCGACAAGCTGCGCCAGCAGAAGGACACCGTGGTGCTCGACGTGCGCACCGCGGCTGAATACGCCGACGGTCACCTCAAGGACGCGGTGCTTCTGGATTTTCGGGCCGCGGATTTCGCCGACAAGGTTGGCAAACTCGACAAGGGCAAGACCTACCTCGTCCACTGTGCCTCTGGCGGCCGCAGCGCCAAGGCCTGCGCCAAGATGGAAGGCCTCGGCTTCAAGCAGGTGGTCAACCTGGAAGGCGGCCTCGGGGCTTGGAAGGACGCGGGCAAACCGATCGCAAAGTGAGGAAACGCCAGAGGAGCTGAACCGGGCGCCGCGCCGAGTGATACCATCTCCCAGAGACCGTCGGTAACAACTGTGGGCGGTTTCCCCCGGAAACCGCTGCGGGTTGCGGGGCAACCCGCACACGGTTTAGGCCAGATGTCTTCGGGAAATGGTATGAATCCGCGGCCCAACGGGGCAAAACGTCCCGCTATTGGGAACGCACGCGGTAGAGTTGAGAGCTGGGAACCTGAAGCCGTTGGTCCTTCAGGGTGATGAGGCCGTTCGCGCCGAGGAGGTTGCCGTTAACCGGCTCCCACGTCGTGAAATTCAGCCACGCTTCCAGAAACACCGTCTGGCCGGCAGTTCCCTGAACGTCAACCTCGAAGCGTCCGTCCGCCGGCATCCGGAGCGCCTTGATCACCAGCGAGCCGCCGGAGTTGCCGCCCGTGGTTTTGAGCGTGAAATGGGTGACCTTGGAGTAGCCGGTGGCGCCCTGGTAGGCGGGGGCGGTCTGGTTCGCGAAGTCGCTGACCTTCATGAAGCGGAGTTCCACGTTGTAGGTTTTGCCCGTCTGCAGGAGGCCGGCCGCGAGCGTGACCGAGGTGGCCGTGTTGGCCAGGGTCCGCGGCGGTTCGGCGCATTCGTCCGGTGCCTGGAACACGGTCTTGCCGGTGTCGTCCTGGAGGATGATCTCGAGGCGGTCATTGCCGGTGGCCCCGGCGAAGGCGTTCCACTGCAGGCCAAAGCTGGCCGCCGGATTGACCTGCTGGGCCGCGTCATGGTTCGCGCACTTGGGCACGGGCGGTGCGGCCACCATGGGCAGCGCCAGGTTGCCGGTGCTGCCGCCGACGGTGACCGAGCCGGTGTAGTTTCCCGCGGGGAAGGCGGCGTTCAAGGCGGTCTCGGAGGCGGCGGTTGCGCTCAAGAAATAATTTCCAAACACGGCGCTCAGGTTGCGCACCTCGCCGCTGGGAAGCCGGACGGAAGCGGCGGTCACCGCAGTGCCCGGGGCGGGCGTGAAAAAACTGCCAAAGCTGGCCACCGGATCACCGCCGGGGAGTGGGTCGGCGGTCGACGTCTGTTCGTGACTGATCTCCTTCAGGACGAAAAACAGGTTCTTCCGCTCGTTCAGCCCGGGCGCGCACGGCTCGGGATTTGAACCCGCCGTCGTGAAGGCGCCGCCAATGAAGTTTCCGCCGAGCGCGTTCCCGGCCAGATCCTTGAAGGCGTCCTTGGTGAGCGCCCAGATGACCATCGTGTTGGCCGGAAAACCGCCCGGCAACGTGCAGGTCAGGTTCCGGCCGTCGTTGCTCCAGGCATAAACAATGGACGCGGAATTGGGCACGTTGACCCAGTTGACTTCCTGAACCTTCTGCATCGGTTCGCTAAAACTGAGAACCAGCGGGGTGCCAGTCGGAACGCCGGTCGCGAGTTGGGTCGGAACGGAAGACAACAGGCTCGGAGGCGTGGTGTCACCTCCGGTGCCGCCGCCCTTAAGGTTCAGCGGAACATGGGTGGAACTGAAATAGCCGGACATGCCCGTGGCGCCCTCGAGAGCCGCGGTGTTGCGGGCCGTTACGCGAATAAAAGTAAGATTGGCGGCCAGTTCTTCCCCGGTGAGGGTGTTGGCCGGGATGGTGTAGGAATTGACCGTGCCGGGGAGCGGGGACGCCTGCCACGGCAAGGGGGTGGCCAGGAGGTCGCCGTCCTGGTTCTCGAGGTTGATGAGGACATAATCCGTCGCGGTCATTCCTGCGGGTGCGGTCCAATGGAGCGTGAAGGCTTGCTTCGGGTCGATCTGCTGGGCGGCGGCAAAGTTGGATAACCCGGTGGCGGCCGGATACGCGTTGCCCGAGATGCTCAGGTTGGCCTCCTGGCTCATGAACGCACTGTCAAACAGGGAGAATTGAACGGTGCCGTTGGGAACGACCGCGTCGAGCTCGGTGAGCGTGCCATACTGGAGATCCAACTCGGCTAACAGGGGATCGTCAGAACTCGTATCAAGAATGAGGGGGATCGAGCTTCCTCCGGATTGGACCGTGCCGAGCGCGAGCTCATTGGCGGCCGCGGTGCGGACGAAAAAATAGGCGCCGAACGGGTCGCTGGCGTCGGGAGTCGGGGCGCCCGCGGCCTTCTGCTCGTGGTTCTGGCCCTTAAAAACTCCGAAATGGGTTACGCCCGCGCTCAGCGAAACTTTTCCGACCATGAGTCCGGCGAACGCCAGCACCAGACCGCGGCGGGCAAGACGAACCAATGGGAGGATGAGGCGCGTATTCATAACAGGGGAATCGGACTCCGGAGCGCCCTGGGAGGCAATCCAAGATTGGGCGAATCCCAACCGTGGCTTGCTTCCCCCACGCGGGGGGATTTCCTCCCCGGGTGCCGATTTTCCTCGAATGCGACCGGTGCACGGCCTGTTGCCGGTGGCCGGGGCAGGTCAAACTGACCGATTCGGAGGTCGCCGCGATGGCCGTGCATCTCGGGCTGACTGAAGCCGAGTTCATCGAACGGTTCACCCGCCTGAACGGGAACCGCAGCGGGCTGGCACTCACCGATCAGGCGGACGGCGCCTGCGTCTTCCTCGACGGTAATGAGTGCCGGGTGAACGCCGTGAAGCCGCAGCAATGCCGCGACTTTCCCAACCTCTGGAATTTCCCCGGATCCGAAAAAAGCTGTCGGGCCAGACCGGTTGAGGTGTCGGCCGAGGAGTGGCAACAGCGGGTCAAGGCCGCCACCGGCCGGGAAACAGCGCCGCCCTCAAGAACCAGTGCGCGGAGTCACGCCCTTCCGGGGAACGGTGGTCTTGTGCGGCGCTGGAACGGCGGTTGAAGCTTCCATTGGCGGCTTCGACTTCCGCCGCTAGCCTCCGCGCCCATGGATTGGCTTTCCAACCCGGACGTCTGGATCAGTCTGGCGACGCTTACCGCACTCGAAGTGGTGCTGGGCATCGACAACCTGATCTTCATTTCAATCTTGAGCGGCAAGTTGCCTCCCGAGCAGCAGGAGCGCGCCCGCAAGCTGGGCCTAGCGCTGGCGCTGATCACGCGGATCATGCTGCTCGCGAGCCTGGCGTGGGTCGTGAAGATGGATCAGCCGTTCTTGCGGCATTCCCTCAACATGGGGGGGAAGACGGTGGACTTGGCGGTGTCGGGAAAGGATCTCGTGCTGATCGTCGGCGGCCTCTTCCTGCTCTGGAAGAGCGTGCGCGAAATCCATCATAAGCTCGAAGGGGAAGACGGCGAAAAATCCAACGCCGTAGCGCCAACCTTTGCGAGCGTGATCGTGCAGATCCTGCTGCTGGACATCGTCTTTTCGCTCGATTCGGTGATCACGGCCGTCGGCATGGTCAAGGAGTTGGGCGTCATGATCACGGCGGTCATTCTCGCGATGGTCGTGATGCTGGTGTTCGTGAATCAGATCAGCGCGTTTGTGGACCGGCATCCCACGATCAAGATGCTGGCGCTTTCCTTCCTCATCCTGATCGGGACAATGCTCGTCGCGGAAGGGTTCCATCAGCACGTCAACAAGGGTTACATCTACTTCGCCATGGTGTTTGCCGTCGGGGTTGAGGTTCTCAACATCCGCAGCCGCCACAAGGCGGCGGCGGTGAAGCTGCACCAACCCTATCGCTGACCTTGGGCGGGATGTCCGGGTTGCGGACGGCGCCGAGAATTGTCTCGCGCCGGTAATGCGCTATCTCTTTGCTCCTTTTGCGATGAACTTTCGCCGCTTTTTCACCCTTGCCCTCGCGGGCTGCCTGGCGCTCGCCGCGGCTGATCTCAAGCCCGACGAAGCGCGGGAAAAGGCTTTGGCCGCGTGGAAAGCCGGCCAACGCGAGGAGGCATTGGCGCTCGTCTCCCAGGCCATCAGCGGCAGTCCAAAGGACGATCGCCTGCTGCACCTGCGCGCCCAAATGAGGGCGCTCCTGAAAGACGGCCGGGGGGCGATCAACGACCTGGATGAGGCGGTAAAGCTGGAGCCGGAATCCGCCGCCCTGCGGCAGGAACGGGCCGCGCTGCTGTTCCGGGCCGGGAAGATCGAGGCGGCGTGCGCCGACTTCGACCGCGCCATCGAGCTGGCCCCCAAGCTGGGGCCCCAGAACTGGCAGCGGGGCATTGCACTTTATTACGCCGGCCGCTTTGCCGACGGGCGCAAGCAGTTCGAGGTTCACCAGACCGTCAATCCCGAGGACGTCGAAAATGCGGTGTGGCATTTCCTGTGTGTCGCCCGGGCCGAGAACCTGGAAGCGGCAAAGAAGGCGTTGATCCAGATCGAGAAGGACGGCCGCGTGCCCATGCGCGAAGTGCAGCGGCTGTTTGCCGGCAAGGGCACGGTGGAAGAGATCTTCGCGGCGGCAAAAGCCGGTGCGCCCTCCCCGCGGGAACTCCGCGAGCATGAGTTTTACGCTTATCTTTACGTCGGCCTATACTTCGAGGCCGTCGGCGACGCCGTGAAGGCGAAGGAACACATTTTGAAAGCCGCCAGCCTCGCGCAGCCCGGGAACTACATGGGCGACGTCGCCCGCGTTCATGCCGTGCTGCTCCAACTGCCGAAAACCGAACCCAACCAGCCCAAACCATGAGCCCATTTCCCAATTCCCCTTCTCCCGGTGGCCGCGGCCCGCAACGCCGGGGTCCGTTCTCCGGCACACCGTTTCGCGGACCTTCGCGGGGACCGAACCGCGGCCCCGACCAGGGTCCAGCCCGCGGGTTTGATCGAGGATTCTCCCGGCCGCCTGCCCGTGATTTTGGCGCCGGACCTGCCCGCGGCCCGGCCGGGTATGACAACCGCGAGAGCCGGCCTGACGACGGCGGCGCCCGGCCGTTCCGGCCACGGACCAGCTTCCGGCCGGACGGTTCGCGCAAGGACTTCTCCGCCCCGCGTCCGCCGCGTCCGGGCCGTCTGGAGCGCGATGCCATCAAGTCGGGCGCCCGGCCATTCTACCGGGGCGCGCCGCGGCCGGAAGGCGATCATGGTGGCCAATCCGGGAGTGGTGCCAACGGTGGCTATGGGGAAAACCAAGGCGGCGGCTACGGCCGTGGGCGTGACGAAGGTGGCTACGGCGGGGGCCGAGGCGGCGAGGACCGTTACGGTCGTGGCGGCGGTGAGCCGGATCTGGCCCGTCAGGACCACGGCGTCATTCCCCAACGTCTCTTCCGCCGTCCCGGCGATGGATTTGAGGGCAATGATAACATGCCCTGGGGCGGCGGTCCGCGTTCGCAGGCGGGCGGTGCTCGTCCGGAGCGTTCGTCCGGGGATCGGCCTGGCAACCCGCGTTCGCACGGTGCTTTCGGACGACCTCGGGAGTCTTCGTTCCGGAATGACTCCGATCGGCGTGGCCCGGTTCGGCCCTTCCGGTCGGAAGGTGGCGACGGCCGTGCCTTCGGTCGGCCGTCCCGTCCGGACGCTCCCCAACGGCCGGCGGGTCCGGCACCGTATGAAGACGAGTCGCTGGATGAGGAATCCGGTCGCTCCAATCTCGATCTCGCGGTCATGGTGATTGAGAAGGCGACGCCGCGGATTTCCGCCGATCTCCTGCTGCGCCAGACCCTTGCGCGGCGCAAGCGTCTGACCCGCGGCGACAGTGCCTGGATCAGCCGGGCGGTGTTCAGCTTTTACCGGTGGATGCACTGGCTGCCTGAAAACGCGCCGTTGCCGCGCCGGATTGAAGGCGCGTTGGAATTGGCCAACCGTTTCGCGGCCAATCCGGCCGAGGTCAGCGACGCCGAGCTGATCGCCCGGGCGGTGCCGGAATGGATCGGCGGGCAGCTCAGCGTCGCCGGGCCCTGGGTCCGCGCCCTGCAATCGGAGCCGCCGCTGTGGTTGCGGGCCCGCAAGGGAGCCGTTGCCGACCTGAAGAACCTCCTCGGCAACTGCGAGGCGTCGGGCTTTGGCCAATTGCGGGAAGCGTTCCGTTACGTGGGCGAAGAGGATCTGTTCCGCCATGAACTGTTTCAGGCCGGTGCCTTCGAGATTCAGGACATCGCCTCCCAGGCGGTCGGGCTGATCTGCGCCCCGAAGCCGAACGAGACCTGGTGGGACACCTGTGCCGGGGAAGGCGGAAAGACCCTGCACCTGTCGGATCTCATGGAGGGCAAAGGTCTCATCTGGGCGACCGACCGTTCCGAATGGCGGTTGGAGCGGCTCAAACTCCGCGCCGGCCGCGCCGGCTGTTTCAACTACCGTTCACGGTCGTGGGATGGTTCCGCCAACCTGCCGACCAAAACCGGGTTCGACGGCATTCTCGTGGATGCACCGTGTTCCGGGATTGGCACCTGGGGGCGCAACCCCCACTCGCGCTGGACGGTGACCCCGCAGGACGTGAGCGAACTGGCCGCCATCCAGAAACAGATCCTTCATCATGCCGCCGCGGCCCTGAAGGTCGGCGGCCGCCTGACCTATGCGGTGTGCACGCTCAGCCGGGCGGAGACGACGGAAGTGGTCAAGGAGTTGGCTGCCCAGCACCCGGAGCTTGAACCGCTGCCCCTGGAAAACCCGTTCCTCCCAGGCTCGGCACCTGCGCCAACCCTCACGCTGTGGCCCCAGGAAACGCTGGGCAACGGCATGTTCGTGGCCGGTTGGCGCCGCAAGGAGTAGCGCTGGATCAGGGCCCGGTTTCCACGGCGCGGAACCATTGCCGGCTGGCGTCATTCGGGCGCGGGCTCAGGTAGAGCTGCGTCCCGGAGGGATCGGTGATTTCGAGATTGGCATCGAGCTCCCACGAGAGCAGATCCGTGGCGCGTTCCAGGCGGAAGGTCTGGTCGGGCTGGCCGAGGAAGAGAAACAGCGATTCCGCGGGAGACTTCGGATAATTCGCAACCGTCACGGGTTCCGGAAAGGGACCGACCTGGGCTCGCAGGATCACTCCTTCAACGCCGGCCGTGACCAACTGGCCCCGCAGGGTTGCGACCGTGTAGAGCGATTTTCCCGTGATAAGGCTTTGATCCTGCGTCCAGACAGTTCCGTCGGGACTGGCGAGCAGCGTGCCCTGGTTGCCCACGGCATACCATTGGCCCGCGACGAACTCGACGTCGTTCAGCCAGTTCGTCAGACCCGTCGCCCGTGCCGTCCAATTCGATGCGTCAGGGCTGGTGAGAATTGTGCCGTTCTGTCCGACTGCGACCAACAAACCGTTGGCTGAACGGACGCGATAAAGCCAGTTGGCCGTGCCGGAAGTGCGAGGAGTCCACGCTACGCCGTCAGGCGAGGTCAGGATCGTGCCCCTGTCGCCGACCGCGATGAATCCGCCAGGGTGGGTTTCGAGGCCGCTGAGATAGCGAGTCGAGCCCGAAGTCCGGGCGATCCAGTTGGTGCCGTTGTCACTCGTCGCCAGAAAACCGTTCGCTCCGCCGACAACATAGCGCGAGTCCCTGGCGGCGACGGCCTGCAGGTCGCTGATGGTTCCCGAGGCGGATGCATACCAGGCGAGACCCAGGGTGCTGTAGGCGTTGGTCAGCACGATCTCGGTGACGGTCGCTCCATTGGTGAAACGGTTCGTCGTGATCAGCGAAGCATAGTCCACCGGGCTGAACGAGATCGTGCCCGCGCTGCCGACCGCAACCAGCCCGCGGTCATTGCCGCCAATTCCGAAATACGTCTGGTTCGTCGCGGTGGCGGGCGCGAGGGAGTTCGCCCAAGTGACCCCGTCATCCGAGTTCAGGAGCGTCGCCCGGTCGCCCGCCGCGACATAGAACGTGTTTGTGGTCCGGTTGGTCCGGTAGAGCAGGCTGCCGCCGGTAGCGGCGACGGTGACATTGGTGCCCGTGGTGGTCGCGGTGGTGAGATCAAACAGCCAGTTCCGGCTCGGACTCGGATAGGTCGTCCAGGAGAACTGTCCGGTGATGCCGGTGGCTTGTCCGTAAACCAAGAGTCCGGCGCGCCCGCCCAGCAGGAACAGTTCGGTGTCCCACACGGCGCTCAGGTAGTTGGCGATCGGCACCGGCGACGCCAGGCTGGTGGAGGTCTGCGGAGTCCAGATGACGGAATTGCCGACCAGCGCCGCGACCCGTGCTTCCTGGTCGCCAACGACCAGGCGCGACGTGTTGCTTGCGGCAGCCGCGGCGTTCAGGTCTCCGGTGGCGCCGGACGCCTGCTGGCGGACCCACGACGTGCCGGCGGCATTGCCGAACACAACCGTTCCGCCGTCGCCCACCGCCACGAAGCCGCCGCCGGCCCACGTCACTCGGTTCAGGTGCGCGCCGTTGCCGGAGCTGATGGCGCGTTTGGTCCAAGTGACCCCGTCAACGCTGGTTAGCAACATGCCGTTTTCGCCAACCGCGACGAAAAATCCCGGCGCAGTGCCACCCCAGGCGGCGCCCCGGAACCAGGCCTGCTGGGCCGCGGGCAGGGTTCGCCGAGTCCAGTTCGTGCCGGTATCGCTCGTGAACACGGAGGCATTATCACCCACCGCGACCAACCGGGTCGCGGATGCCGCCAAACCCTCCAGCCAATCCGCTGTGCCGAGGTTTACCGTGCTGAAAAGGGCGAGATCGTCACTCCAGACTGCGGTTCCGGATTCGCCCGTGGCGACCAGGCGGTCGCCGAAGAAGGCGGCCCCGCGAAGCTGCTGACGGAACCCAAGGTCGTGCCGGGTCCAATCAATGGAGTCGGCGCTCGTGTAAACTTGGCCTTGGTCGCAGACCTGCACATAGCCGCGGTTCGTTCGGTAGGCGAAGTCATTGACGTTGTTGCCGTGCGGCAGCGGATTCGACCAGCGCCACCTGAGGGAGGCCGCATTCAGGCTGAGGGTCAGCAGGGCGAAGGCGAGGCCGAGTGCGTAAGCGATCCGGGTCATGCGGTGGATGCAGGTTAGGCGTGAAACCGCCCCCGGGCAAACGACCGGAACCATGACGTTGACGGGCGAAAACGGTTTCGAGGGCGGTTCACGCCGGGAATCCGGGCACTGCCGCCCTAGCCCAGCGGGTTGCGGTCCGCCGGGTTTGGATTTCGAGTGGGCGGCGTTTCTTTGCCGGGGATCCGGAGGCCGAATTCGGTGCCCGAACTGCCCGAATAGACCAATTCCAGCGAGGCGCCAAGGCTGAGGGCAATCTGCCGGCTGAGGGCGAGCCCGATGCCGCTGCCGCCGTCCTTGGTCGACTGCACGGGCGTAAACAGGTTTTCGCGGACGTGGTCGGGTAGTCCGGATCCGTGGTCGGTCACCAGGATGTCGAAGCCTGAGTTCGCCTTGAGGGTGCGAACGGAAACCTCCCGTCCGGCCGGGGACGCTTGGACGGCGTTGGTGACCAGGTTTTCGATCACCAGCGCAATCAGGTTGGCATCGCGCCCCGGCAACTTCGGGTCGACGCGCTGCTCCCAACGCAGGGTGACACCACGGTTGCGGGCGAGCCGGTCCAATCGAGGGGGCACCGACGCGAGGGTCTCGCTAAGGGAAACTTCCTGTTGCCCAACAAAGGCGTCATCGCGGAGCACATGCATCACGCCGTCAATCATGCCGCGCATCCGGCGGGTGGTTTCGGCGGCATCGGACCATCCGCTTTCGCCGGGTTCGGACTGCGCGGCGACAAAATGCTGGAGGCCGGCAAGCGGGTTCTTGAGCCCATGAATCAGGTGCGAGGTGACGGCTCCGATGGCGGCCGTCTTGGCGGCCAGGGTCAGTTCGGCGTTGGCGGTTCGCAGGCGCCGGTTGATGGAGTCAATGCGCTGGAACGCAAAGCCGAGGGCCATCGCCATCGCGCTTCCGGCCAGCGCGAAGGCGATCAGCGCCTGACGCCGAAGGCTCGCGTCGAGTTCGGCATATTCCAGGGCGAGCCCAGAACCATCCAGCACGAGCCGGGCGAAGCCGGCCCGACCGCCCAGCGGGTCGTCGATCGCCATGACGATTTCGAGGAGCGGGGCATAGGTCTCGGAGGGCAGGATTGTTTCCCGCGCCAGTTCGGCATTCAGGTTCAGGTGACTGTAGGTGGAGCCCGCCCGGGCCGTGGCCAGGGCTGTTTCCGACAGGGTGGATTCGGCCGCCGTCGCGGGAATCGCGGCGGTGAAGGCTCCTTTGGTGTCAAAAAGGCTCAGGCTGCGGAGGCCGGGCAGTTCGGGCAGGCGGGCCGTTTCGAGGAGCGCCGCCACGGGATCCAACTGCGACTCATCGGCGTGCAACTGCCGCCGGAGCAGCATGGCGAAGAGATTGCCGTCGCGTCGCGCCAACTGGCGCTGCAATTCAGTGCGCAGTTCCGCCTGGGTGAGGGCAATCGCACCGGCCAAGAGCGCCAGCGCCGTCGTGACTGCGAGGACCGCAAACCATCGGGATTGGACAAACGACTTAAACGCGTGGGCCCGGTTGGGCCTAACGGGCAGAATCCCCGGTTCGGCTCCAGGTGTCCAACGTCCAGTCGACACAGGATTAGAACTCCCATTCAAGTCCGGTTTGGGCGGTCTGAGCCGCAAAGTTGTCCGAGCTGACATTTCCTTCGGAGTGTTCGAGTTCGTAGCTGGCGAAAAGGATTAGGCTCTTGCGGAGGAGGAACTCGGCCCGCGCCTCCGTCGAGAACTCATCGCGCAACCGGGTGATCGCCTCATCGGGCGCGATCAACTGGGCGTCGTAGTCGTAGCGGCTGTATCGGCCGGACAGCTTGAAGGTCCATGGGCCGGCCACCCATTGGGCCGCGGCGGCCGTGCCCCAGCGGTGATAGTCGAAGAAGCCGAAGCCGTTGTCGCGGGTGGCGACGGCAAAGGCCCTAACCGTGGTGGTCCATGACCTGGCGGAATTCCAGTTCTGCCGCCAGCGAAGTTCCAGGCGGTCGTTTTCGATTCGCGTGTTGGTCCCGGGGAGCAGTTCCCGCGAAGGGGTTAGCAGCGGCGAATCATCGAACGGGCGCCAGGTGTGCGTGTAGCCGGCGGTGAGCGCCGACTCATTCGGGAGACGGTAGCCGAGGACTAGCTTTGGAACGTATTCCCAATAGCCATCCAGTGGGGCCGCGTAAATCTGCCGCGTGAGGTCGCCTTCGAGTTCCACCCACCAGTCGTCTGCGAAGCCGAATCGCGCGCCCGGCCGGAGCGTGACGGTATGTCCCTCCGCTCGGCCGGTTCCCAGGCCAAGGTCCGCGCTGGAGAGATCAATGACCTGATTGACGAAGACGTGCTGCGCGGTCAACGAACCGGACCAGCCGTTGCCCAGGTTGCGGGTATAGCTCGCCTGGGTGACGAACATCTGCTCGGTCTCCACGAGGTCCGACCCGAGGTAACGGCGGTCGTCTCCCGACCAAAACAGGTGAAACGAATCGGCCCCGGTGGGGAGCCGAAAGAGCAGCATTTCCGCCCCGAGATTCACGAAGGCGCTGCCCTGTTTGAAGGCATCCGGCGCGAGTGTCGGATTGTCCTTATAGCCGAACGATGGCCGGAGCGTGACCGAGGTGTCCCAGAGCAGAAACGGGCTGGGCTCGCTCATGGCGGGACCAAACAGGAGCGGTCCCGCAAGCGCCGGCAGGCCGCCGGCAGAAAGGGCCAGAATGAACAGGCTTGGTCGTTTCACGGAGAGATTCGGGGCCAAAAAAACCGGCGCCCCGGGATCTGGGGCGCCGGTCAGGAGTCGTCGGCGGACGGTTTGGAATGAGGGGGAGTTACCATCATCACGCCGGCCGGAGATCAGTTGCCGCCCCTACGGCCCTTGCCGCGCCCTTCACCGGCGCCGGCATCGATCGGGCGGGTTTCCTTCAGCGTGGTCTTGAGTTCCTTCACGCGTTCGCGGATGTCAGCCCGGAGTTGGGCGGTGTCTTCCAGGAATTTTTCGCGGTTCGTCTTGAGCTGATCCTTGAGCAGTTCCTTTTGCTCCTTCGTGGAGCCCTTCAACTGCTGGGCGAGATCCTTCTGGGAAGTGACGAACGCCTGGGCCTGGGTGCGGAACTGCTCGACCAGTTTCTGCAGGTCCGCCGGCAGTTCAAGCTTTGGCGGAATGCCCAGGTTAGGAACCGCCACATCGCGGCCCGGGCGGACATTCTGGCCACGCTCAGGACGCTCGGTTTCCGGTTTCTTCGAATCATCCGCGGTGAGCCGGCCGGAGGCGGCGAGCGCGAGGGCGAGGGCTGACAGGCTGAGGACTTTGCTGATCTTCATACAGGTATGTGTGTTATTGGTTTTCAACTGCCAGCGAGCTTCACCCTGTTTCGGAGCGAGCCCGCTTTCTGGAGCCCTCACTGCTTGCACTGTGCCAAGCCGAAAGCGGCCGTTCGCCTGGCTTTAGCGCCCGTTTCGGTGGTGTTTCTGGACCGGAACGACCTGGTGAGGCTCCAGAATGGGGAATCAATCGATTCGGCTGGGGGTGTTTCCCCACCATTAAGCATCCACCGGGCCCCCGGGGGCAGAGTCCGCCGAATCGGTGCGTGCGCCGGGCTTGGAGCCATCCTTCCAACCGCCGAGTCGATACCGCAGGTAATCCCGCGAGACTCCGAGGAGCCGGCCTGCGGCCGAGACGTTGCCATCGGTCTGGGCCAGCGCGTGATTGATCAGCCGCAGGATCGCATCTTCGAGGGAAAATCCGGACTCGGGAAACCGGAAGTTGCCGTTGAACCAGTCATCCAAGGGCACCGCGACCGTGACTCCGGCGGTTCCAGCGACCGGGATTGCAGTGCCGATGAGTGGGTCGAAATTCAGCACGTCGCCATCTTCAAACACCAGGGCGCGCTCCACTTCGTGAGCGAGCTCGCGGACGTTTCCCGGCCAGCCGTAACCCAACAGTCTCCGTTTGCCCGTCTCGGAAATCTTCTTGGGCGGCAAGCGGTGGCGTTTGGCCAGTCGCGCGATGAGGGAATCGGCCAGTTCGAGGATGTCGGGGCCGCGTTCCCGCAAGGCCGGCAGCGGCACCCGGAACAGGTCCAGCCGGTGGTAAAGATCTTCCCGGAACCGGCCCTCCCGGACCATGTCCTTGAGATCCCGATTCGATGCGGCAATCACGCGCACATCGATCGGCAGGTCCCGGCTGCCCCCCACGCGGCGCAGGCGGCGATCCTCCAGCGTGGTCAGCAGTTTGGCCTGCAGGGACAACGAAAGCGAAGGGAGTTCGTCCAGGAACAGGGTGCCGCCATTGGCCGCCTCAAACAGGCCGAGGCGGGCATTGCGGGCGTCCGTGAAGGCGCCGCGTTCGTGGCCGAACAGCTCGGATTCGGCGAGCGACTCGGGGATCGAGGCGCAATTGGCCTCTACCAACGGCCCCTGGCTGCGGGGGCCATGCGCGTGAATCCAACGGGCGATGGTGGTCTTGCCCGTCCCAGTCTCGCCTTGGATCAGCACCGGCGAGAGCGGCGCGCCGGCCCCGTCCAAGCGCAGGTCGGCCTGCAGGATCTTACGCAGCTGGGCCTCCAAGGAAGCGAGCGCTCCGCCAAAGAAGAAATGGTTTTCCGGGGCCTCCGCCTGCTTGTGCTCCGTTGCCCGGACGGTCTGACGCGAGCGACGGGCTCGGGCTAAAACCAACGCGAGCGCTTCCGGCTCAAAGGGTTTGGCGAGGTAATCGAGGGCCCCCAGCTTGATGGCTTCCACGGCGGCGGTGACACCGCCTTCAGCGGTCATCATCACGACCCCCGTGTTTGAACCGAATGCCTTATCGCGAAGGAGGTCGGTGCCGCGTCCGTCGGGCAGGTTCACGTCCAGCAAGGCGAAATCGAAACTGAACTCCGAGGCGAGTTGGCGTGCGGCCTTGAAGGTGTCGGCCGCCGTCACGTCCGCGCCCATGCGCTCCAAGGTGGCGACGAGATGACGACGGAGCAGGGGTTCGTCGTCGAGGACCAGCACGGACAAGCCAGAAAGCGGCACAGCAGCCATCGGGTGAAGATGCGTGATGCCGGCCCGCAATGCCAGTCAGGGCTTTGTTGGCGTCAGCGACGGACCCAACGTCGTCCCGCTGCCAAAAGGGCGAGTCCGACGCCCATCACCACGGCCGTGGGTTCCGGCACGGCGGATGGGGTGCCCGTGATCTGGACGCGATCCAGTTCCAGCAGCGCTTCGTCGGCGCCGAGTGGGGAGTCAAGCTCGCCGATCAAACGGAAACGGAGGTTGGAGTTGTTTCCCGAGTTCACATCGGCACTCAGGTCAACCAAGTTGCCGTTGGACCAGGAGCCACCGCCGGTGGTAGCCAGCATCTTCGCGCGGGTCCAAAAGCCGCCGTCGGAAGTCGAGTATTCGAAGTGAAACGGCAACGCGGATCCGGCGGGGTGACGAAAATCAAAGGCGATCTGGATGTTGTTGAATCCCAGCGTCGAAATGCCGAAGTCCGCTCCGGTCAGATCAGCCGTCTGCGAGCCGGCGGGCATGGTCAGTCGCAAGGCCGAGTTATCCGGTCCGACATCGGAAGAGCCGCTGCCGGAAGCGAAGTCAAAGGAGCCATTTCCAAGCGGATCCAACTGCCCGCCGCCGTCGGTGTTGAGCAAGGTGCCGGTGCTGGCGTCGGAGTCGTTGACATTGAAATCCCACACGCCAACGACAAATGAAGAGGCCTGCGCTGTCACCAGCGCGCCTCCGAGCAAGGCTCCCGTGACTGCACCCTTGAGCTGTTTGATCATGGAATTGACGCAGCCAAACTCCCCCGAATGCGGCTACGGCTAACAACGGGCCAGACATCAAGCGCCCCGTCAACAGGTAGTTTTTTCCGAAAACGAATCCAAGCCTCTGACTGCAGCCGGGTTAGCGGTTCATTTCGTCCAGGTGGCTGCCGTTGGTCGCGAGTTCGACCGGTATGGGAATATGTTCCCGCAGGTTGTGTTCTCCCCGGTGAACACCGAGAGTTCCCCGTAGCCGCGCCATGAAACATCCGGAGCTGATCGACACTCATTGCGTTGGGCCACAGACCCGCGAACGCATTGTGCGGGCGGCAGACTGTGCGTCGCTGGCGTCGCATGGCATTGCCCACGTTGGGTTGGCCGATGCGGCCGTGCCTTACACCATGGTCCGGACCGATCTGCCCGGGGCCTATTTTCTCGCGTGCTACGCGGGCGAAGGGCGCATCCTCCTTGACGGTCGCTGGCAACGCTGCACCGCCGGCATGGCCTGTCTCGCGCCGCCCCACGTTCTGCACGCCTTTCACGCGGTGCCGGGAAAGCGATGGAGTTTTGGGTGGGTCCGTTACGACGCGGCCTCTGGACAGGGACCGCTTATCAATTCATCCGCTCCGGTGCTGGCCAAGTTCCCGGCCGAACCGGTCCATGCCGCCATCGAAGGCCTGTTTCACGAAAAAGCCGGCGACGGCCAACCGTGGGCCTTGCACCACTGGGTGGAGCTGGTCCACGGCTACGTGACCCGTTTCGCCCAGCCGTGGCACGTTGACGACCGGCTCGCCAGGCTCTGGGAAGCGGTGGCCGCGCTCCCCGGGAATCCCTGGACGCTGACCGAACTGGCCCGCCGTTCCCACTGCTCGGGGGAACACCTGCGACGACTCTGCCGCAGGCAGTTGGGCCGCACGCCGATGCAGCAGGTGACCTATCTCCGAATCCGCCACGCGGCCAGGCTGCTGACCGAAACTCCGGACAAACTGGAGATCATCGCGACCGAGGTCGGCTATGCGAATCCGTTCGTCTTCTCCAACACGTTCAAGAAATGGACCGGCTGGCGGCCGAGCGAGTATCGGGCGCGAAAGACGGGGTGAAGTTGCGAAATCTTGGCCCGGCAAGGCGGCGGAAAACAAAACGCCGACCGGATAGCCGGACGGCGTCGCTGAGAATCGATTTGAAGCGGGTTTACCTTGCCGCGGCGTAGTTCGCCGAAACCGCATTCCAATCGACGACGTTCCAAAATGCCTTCAGGTAGTCGGCGCGCTTGTTTTGATATTTCAGGTAATAGGAGTGTTCCCAGACGTCCACGCCGAGTATGGCCTGGCCTTCGACCCCGGAGATGGCTTTGCCCATGAGCGGGTTGTCCTGATTGGGTGTTGAGACGATCGCGAGGGCGCCGTTTTGCACAACGAGCCAGGCCCAGCCGGAACCAAAGCGGCCGATGCCAGCGGCCTCAAACTTGGCCTTAAACTCGTCAAGGGAACCGAACGCCGTGTGGATCGCAGCGGCGAGGTCGCCGGTCGGGGCCCCGCCTCGGTTCGGGCCCATCAGCGTCCAGAAAAAGCGGTGGTTCCAGTGGCCTCCGCCGTTGTTGCGCACGGGGCCGCGAATGGAGTCGGGCACACTGGCGAGATCGGAGATCAGGGCCTCAAGGGACTTGGCTTCGAGCGCGGCGTTGCCCGCGATGGCCTTGTTGAGGTTGTCCACGTAGGCCTTGTGATGGCGGCCGTGGTGGATCTCCATCGTCAGCGCGTCGATGTGCGGTTCGAGCGCTTCCTTGGGGTAGGGCAGGGCGGGAAGTTCGTGGGCCATAATTGTGTCGGGAGTGGGTGCTAAGTTGTGCCGCCGGGCCGTCAGTGGCGACAGCGGCGAGACAAGGTTAACCCGCGGAAACGCGGCGGCAAGCTAGCGGCGACGGAGTCGCAGGCTCAGGCAAATTGCGAGCCCAAGTCCCAGCGTCGCGGCCGAAACCGGGACTTCTGGAACCGAAACGGCGGTCACCGACACGTCGTCCACGTAGGGCGACCCGAAGCTGCCGGCAGTCGTATACAGAGCCAACGTGTAGCTTCCGGTGGTCGCCGGAGTGACCTGGGCTGTGAACTGTTGCCACACGGTGGTAGCCCCGAAATCTGTGAAGGCGTTTAGATTGCTGACGTCCAGTAAACCAACCAGCAGTGCTCCGACCGAATATTCCAATGACCGGGGACTGTTGAAGTCCCCGTTGTAGGCGAACGAAACGGCATAAGTGACTCCGCCCAGCAGGGAGATGTCCTGTCTGATACCTGCGGGGAAGACGCCGGCGTTGACGCCGATCAGGTCGACGAAATCCGTTCCTTCCGCCGCCGAACCGCCGGAGTAACCCACGGTCAGGATATCGGGAGACTGCAGACCATAGGATAACCACCCGGTGGGAGTGGTTCCGGCCAGATAGGAATTGACCGGGACCGCCTCCGCTTCAAATGAACCGTTTACGACCAGATTGGCACCCTGAGCGGGCATCAAAAGGGTGGCGATGACCGCAGTTTCTACGAACAACCTCCTCATCGGACTAGCCTGCGAACGCTTCACTTGGGCGGCAATGCCTATTTCCGAGTAAACTCAGCTCCGTTTCTCGTCCGCGTCGATGAAGTCCACAAAGGTCTGGATGTCGTCCCGGTGCGCCAGGCCCGACTCAGCCTTGCGCTGTTTCAGCCGCTCGCGGATGGCGGGATCGTTTTCCTCGCGGCCACGGTTCAGCAGGTAGGCATTGAACCTGGCCTTATCCACGGGCGACTTGTTGACGTTTTGGCGCACCCAGTCGAACACCTCACCGTCCGTCAGCGTGCCCTTCACGGCCGCAATGAATTCCTCCGCCTTGATTCCCGCCGCCTCCAGCCAGGCGGCGTCAAAGCCCTTGTGCGCGAAGTTCGGTTGGTAGTCCGCATGCAGTCTGCCGGCGAGATGGAGGCGCACTTTGTCCAGGAAGCGCGGGAGGTAGCTCCAGCCGTCCATCTGTTCCTTCGGCGAACGCGGGTAAATCAGGTCACTCATGGCGTCGCCAGAGTGAGGCTGGCGCGCAGTTCCGAAAAGATCGAACCGGCAAAAGACTGTGCCCCGACCTGACAAATCCCTTCGGCCCGCCGAAGCTCCCCGCGTGAACTACGACTTCGACGCGGTGGTGATCGGTGGCGGTAGCGCTGGTTATGCGGCGGGGAGAACTCTCGCCGCCGGTGGCGCCCGGACCGCGTTGGTCGAGAGCGGCCCGGAACTGGGTGGCCTGTGCATCCTGCGTGGCTGCATGCCGACCAAGGCGCTGCTGCACGCCGCCGAACTCCGCCAGTTCATCCGCGAAGCCGCGCACTGGGGAATTACTACCGGCCCAGTTCAGGTGGACGTCAACCGGCTTTTCGCGCGCAAGGACGAGCTGATCGCCGAATTTGCCGGGTTCCGCAGTCAACAGTTGCAAGACGGCCGGTTTGAGCTGATCCGCGCCCGCGCCCGCTTCACCGATCCGCACACGCTGGTGCTCGGCAACGGCCGGAGCATCCGGGCCGCCCATTTCATTGTCGGCACCGGCTCCGTGGTTCCGCCACCGCCAGTTCCCGGACTGGCCGAGGCCGGCTACCTTACCAGCGACGATGCCCTGAAGCTCACCCGACTCCCGACTTCGCTGTTGGTTCTCGGCGGCGGGGCGGTCGCGCTTGAATTCGCCCAGTTCTTCGCCCGCTTGGGCACCCGGGTGACGGTGATCCAGCGCAGTGGTCAGGTGCTGCGCGACGCCGACGAGGACGTGGCCGGGGAACTGGAAAAGGCTCTCCGTCGCGAAGGCGTGGAACTCTTCACCGGAACGCGTCTGGTGCGGGCCGACCGGATCGGGACCGAGGTGCAGCTCACGTTTGAACACGGGGGCGAAACGCGGACGCTCCAGGCTGAATCCGTCCTGCACAGCCTCGGACGGGTGCCGAACACCGCGTCCTTGCAGCTAGCGATTGCCGGCGTGGAGATCGAGGGCGCCCGAATCGTGACGAATTTGCGGCAACAGACTTCAGTCGGCCACATCTACGCGGCCGGAGACTGCTGTGGCCCGCACGAGATTGTGCACGTCGCCATCCAACAGGGCGAAGCGGCGGCGAAAAACATCCTGCAGCCGGCGCAGCCGGTGGAACTCGACTACCGGCTGCTGCTCAACGTCGTGTTCACGGATCCGGCGGTCGCCACCGTCGGCTTGACGGAGAAGGAAGCGCGCGGGGCTGGCAGGCCGATCCTGACGGCGAATTACCCGTTCAACGATCACGGCAAGTCAATGATCCTGGGCTGCCAGGAAGGTTTTGTGAAACTGCTCGCCGATCCCGGAACCGGCGAAATCCTCGGCGGGGCTTGTGTTGGACCGCAAGGCGGGGAGTTGATCCACGAGATCGCGGCCGCCATGGCGAAGCGGATGACGGTCGGCGAACTGGCCGTCATGCCGCACTACCATCCGACGCTCGCCGAAATCTGGACCTACCCGGCGGAGGAACTCGCGGAGCAGGTGAACCGCAAATGAGGCTCACTCCGTTCTCGCCGCCGCCCTAACACCAACGGATAGGCTCCTCGCTGGCGGCGCTTGACCAATAACTTGACTCACACTTGACTCATTCTGTGAGCTACGAACCCCAGTTCGCCATCTCGCCGAAACTGCTTGCGATGGTCGAGACCATTGCCGTGCTGCGGGAACGCATCTTGGGCGCGACGGTCGAGGTCTCGTGGATTCCCGCGCTGCAAAAGGACACCCGCACCCGGAATGTCCACGCTTCGACCGCCATCGAGGGTAATCCTCTGACCCTTGAGCAGGTGCGGGCCGTGGCCGAGGGTCGGGAACTGGCTGCCGCCGATACCCGATCCAAACGGGAGGTGGTCAACTACCTGGCCGGCCTGCGCCATGTTGAACAGCACGCCCGCAAGAAGTCCCTCAAGCATGAGGATGTGCTCGGGCTGCATCGCATCCTCGCGGGCGAGGTGATGGATCAAGGAGAAGCCGGCCGCTACCGGACCATCGCCGTGCGCGTGGGACGCTACGTGCCGCCGCCTCCGAGCGACGTTTCAGGCCTGATGTTTGAACTGCTGGAATGGTGGAACCGCCGGGCGACCGAGCTGTCGCCTGTGCTGAGTTCGGCCATCGTGCATTACCGCTTCGAGGCCATCCATCCGTTCGCCGATGGCAATGGCCGCACCGGGCGGGCGCTGGCCTTGTGGGAGCTTTACCGGCGGGGCTTCGACACCCACCACATCTTCTCGGTGGACGAATACTACTGGGAAGACCGTCCACGCTACTACTCGGCGTTGGAAGCGGTTCGCCAGGCGGGCGAAGACCTGACGGGCTGGCTGGAATACTCCGCCGAGGGACTCCAGCAGACCTTGGAGCGGGTCTGGCTGCGGGTGCAGACCTACAGCGGTGAGGGCAAAGGTAAACTGGTTCTCCGCCCGAAGCAGGAGCAGTTGCTTAAACTGCTACGCGACCACGGAAGCATGGCTCCGACGGAGATTTGGGAAGCGGTCGGCGTTTCCAAGCAGGGAGCGATGGACTGAGGTTGCTTCGATTTCTCGAACAGAGAGGAAGGGGAATCGATTACCATGGAATCCATCATCAAAGACTCCCCTGTCAAAACGCGCCGCAAGTTCGA
>JAYUSF010000222.1:0-15011 GCA_043755815.1 Verrucomicrobiota bacterium | reverse complement strand
GCACCGGCCGCGTCACGGATCAGCCGCACCGTCGCCTCGCGGCCCGCGGTGGCATACTTCTCGACGTTGGAGAGCAGGTTCACGACAACTTGCGCCAGCCCGTCGTGGTCACCGCAAATGGGAACGGCCTCTGGGGCCAGTTCGCAGTTGAGGGCGATTCCCGCGGCCTCGAGTTGAGGCCGGCAGGATTCCACGGCCTCGCGGACGACTTCCCGGAAATCCAGCGGGGCGAACTGCCAGGACTTCTCACCGCGTTCGAGCCGGGCGAAGTCGAGGACGTTGTTGATCAGCCGTGTAAGCCGCGCGGCTTCGGTGCCGATGATGCCGAGGAACTGCTTCCGCTTGGCGGGTTCGGCAACGCGTTCCTCTGCCAGCAGTTCGGCAAACATGCGGATGCTCGTGAGCGGGGTCTTCAGCTCGTGCGAGACGTTGCTGACGAAATCCGTCTTCTGCCGCGCGAGCGCCAGCTGACGGCGCAGGTCGGCAAAGATCAGCCAGCCGCCCGCGCCGATCGCCAGCATGAGCACGACGACGAGCAGACCGAGCGTCAGCCGGGCCGTGGTGGCCGCGACCGTGAGCCGGGCGGGATCGCGCGCAAACACCGCCACGCGCCAGTGCGGCAACACGTCGCCGACCTCCGCCGCGGCGAGCGCCCGGCGGCCCGTGGGGTCGAAGTTCGCGGGCGTCTGGGCGGCGGGCTGACGGTCGTCATCAAGCAGCACGGCAGCGAAGTCACCCGCGACGCCCGGTTCCAGGTGGACCGCCTCGGCCAGCTTCGCGCGCAATGCGCCGGGATTCAGTTGGGCGCCGAAGACGAGGAACGGATTCGCGGGCGGACGATACCAGAGCAGCAGGTTCAACTCGCCGTTGACGAACCGCGCCACGGCGCCGTCGCGCTCACTGCCGATCAGGTCGCGGAAACTCTGCTCACCGGCACTCGCGGGCGCCGGCGGGACAGTGAGGCCGTTCTGCGCGAAGACCGCGCTGGATTTCAGGGCGGTCTGGTCCAGTTCGCTCAGCGGGATGCGCCCCTTGGGGCCGTTCCACACCACTTCGAGGGATTCCCGGTTACAGAGGAACTTTTCATTGGCGAGCCGGAAGTTGCGGGCCTCGGCCGAGCTGAACATGGACGGACTGTAGCATTCGCCGGTGAAGCTGACCGCAAAGCCGACCGTGGCGAGGGGCCACGCGGCGCGCAGGCTTTCGTCGAACCGGCTGCGGCTGTCGGCGAAGTCGGCGAGCCGCCCGTCCGCCGACGGGGCGACCGAATCCGCAAGCAGCCTTTCCGTCAGGTTGGTGAAGTTGCCGCGAATGTCCGTTAGCTTGCCGCCGAGGTTACGGATGATTCCGTCAGCGACCTGCTCGGCCAGCAGCGTCGCCTGCCGCTCGACCACCAACTGCTGGTCGCGCAGCGAGCGCACGGCCAGCCACGCGAGCCCAAGGCTGGGCACGAACACGGCCAGGAGGAAGACGAGGGCGACCTTCTTCACGAAACAGGGTGGGCGACGATGCGTTCAACATCGGCGGAGCCGGCCGTGGCCAGCAATTGAATTTGGCGAGCGTCCGGGGCGCCGCCGAACAGGCCAAAGTGCTGCCGGCGTCCCGCCGGCAGTGTCCGATGGCTCGCCCGGCCGGGGCCTGCTGAAGTTTCCCAACGGCAGGTCCATACCGCCGCAGGCTTGGCCACCCTTGCGTCTACTGGAGCGCGTGCGGTGTCGGGCTCTGCCCGACAGGGCTGCGCCTTGGGGTTGTCACCGGACTGGAAAGACCCAACCCACCAGTTCGCGGCTGTGCGTGTCCCCTGCCGACGGGACGTCGGCAACACTTTGCGGACGGGCGTCCTGCATGGGGCTTTCATGTCCGCTGAGATCCTTTGCCCTGCGTTCATCGGGGTTGGACGGCTACCATCGACAGCGCCGGCGCAACGCCATTCGTGGACACCAGCGTGTAGGCGAACGCACCGAGCAGGGTTCCTTCCGGAACCTGATGGCACTCGGCGCATTTCGCGGTCGCCCGCAGCGCGCCGACCGCCAGCATGCCGGTGGCCTCTTTGGTGCCGGCCGCGGTCCGGACGCCGACCTGTTTCGGCAACGTGACGGTGTCTTTGCCGGCGCGCAGTTCCGCCACCGCGAGTGTCTCTTCATCGCGGAGCGCTCGGCGCCTGAGGTGCGCACGGGCTTCCTTGCGGGACAGGTCGGCGACCGTGATGAGACTGTGGGTTGACTGGTAAGCGGTGGGTTCGCCCTCCAGACCGATGAGGTTTGGGGTCCCAAACCGGAAGGTTTCGCCACCTTCGGTGAGGAAATCCTGCGGTGGCAGGAACACGATGCGGCTCGCGCCGAAGCCCGGCTTGCTCGCGAAGTCGGTCACGTAAGCGGCGTGCATCTCGGTCAGCGACGTGAAGTGCCGCGGCTGCGGTCCATGCGTTGGGGTGCCGTTGGGGGTCGGGGCGGCTTGGTTCGGCGACGGCGTCTGGTTCTGCGCCAGCACCGAGGTGGTGGCCAAGACGACGGAGGTGAGTCGGCGGGTGAAGTTCATGTGGGTCGGGGGAGCCGGTTGCGCTCAGTTTCCTTTGGTAGAAAGCGGCGAACCGCAGCTTAGCAGGGCGGCATCAAACGACAGCGGCAGCGAGGATTCCCGCAACACCTCCGGCAACCATGGCGACACGCTGGCCTGCGCGGGTTTCGGTTCCTGCTTGGACACGTTTTCGAGCAGTTCCCACGCACGGTTGCTGAACTCACGGTTGGGCGGAACGGCGGCGAGCACCCGACGGACGGCGGGTGCGGCAAATCGGCCGAGGCCCAGCGCGCGGACGGACTTCACCGCTGCGCTGCGTGCGGCGTCATCGCCATCGCTGTAATGCAGCATCTGCCGCAGCAGCGAGAACTCCATCGATGGCGTGATGACTTCGGCGCGGCCGACGAACACGCGCGCGACGGCGCGCGGCGCAGGGGTGAGTTTCAGCGGCAGGATTCGGTCGGTCCAGGCCGTGGGCAGCGTGTAGAGCACGCGCACGCCCGACTCGGCGAACCAGGAGTCATCCCACGTCGCGACCATGGCCGCCGCCTCGGTCGGGAAGAGCCCTTCGGCGACGAGCGTCTCCTTCAGGGCGGCTCCGACCTGCTTTCGGAGTTCGGCCAGGTCCAGGAACTGGCGTTCGGACGTGAGCCGGACCGGCCGCACTTCGCCGGATGGTAGCGGGGCGAGCTGCTGAAACGCGCCGCGGCCGTCGCGGAGCTGGAATACGAAGAGAGGACCGAGCCTCTCTGGGCCTTCGTTCTTCAGGCTCAGTTCACGGGCGTCGTCCACGGTGGTCACGGTAAGCGGTGCGCGGAAGTTGCCCACGCCGCGGTAGAACAGGAACTTCTCCGACTCGGTCTTGCCGTCGGCGGTCGTGACCTGAAGGCGGTTCGCCTCGGCTCCGCGCGCGGCGAAGTAGTGGCTGCCCGACGTGTCGCCGGGCAGGGGAGCGTCGTCGGCCTTCGCCAGCACGCGCACGCTGTCCCAGGCTATGTGGTCGCGCGTGGGCATCGGGCCGTTGCCGACCCGCTTCGGCAGCGGACGCGCCTCCGGATACCATTCGGTGACCAGGCCCTGCGGGAAGCGCACATCCACCTTCACGGTCTGCGGCTGGTTCGCGTAGAAGTAGATCACCGGCGTCTCCATGCGCTGGAGCGTGCTGAAGGCGGTCTTGGCGAGGAACACGTTGGGCCTGCCCGGGCGGGTCTGGTTCCGCGTGTCGAGCGCGTCGTAAACAAATCCGGGAAGCACCGAGACGGTGAGTGGATTCCATTCAAGCTGACGGCCGTCCGCGCCCTGCACGGACGTGAAGGTGCCCCACTCGTGGGCGACGTAACCCGCCGGCTCGGCCGGGGCGGCGAAGAGGCGGAGGGCGGTGACAATCGGGACCAAGGGAAAGAGGAGTGTCTTCATGCGCCGCCGACGGTGGCAAAAGTCGGGGCGGCACGTGTCAGAGGGGTGTCAGTCGTTTGTAAAAGAATTGTAGGCCGTGATGCATCCGACACGGACGTTATGGCCGTCGCGGAGCGACCGGATGACGGTAGCCATGGGCTTCAGCCCACAGGCTGGAAACGCGTGAGGTGGCGTCGCGGAGGGACGCTTTAGAAGCAGTGATGAGTTCGGGGGCACCCGTCGCTCCGCGAGAGAATTCCGGGACGGACGTTTCCGTGAACTGAAGTCCACGGCCACCTTCGGAGCCTCGCTCCGCGAGGAAACGGTGGACACAATCGCTGAGCCACGGAGAGCAGCGAAGAACTGGCTTCGGGTTGGAAACTGCGTGCCTGTCGTCGGGAACTAGCGCAATGCTTCGGAGATAGGCGACTTATCCGGCAGGTAGAATGCATGGTCAGGCGTTTCCTCGCGCCCCGTATGAACGGACAATTTACAATCTCTTCACCACTTCCTGACAACCTACGCAGCCAGCCGCCTGACACTTGAAGCCATGAAACGCCTTCGACATATCATCACCGTTGTTTGCCTCGTCGCCGCTTTCATCGCTAACGCTGCCGAACAACTCACCACCAAAGCCAAATGTGTTGTCGATCAACCAACCAGTGCAGAACTGCAGCTTCTCCAAGGAACATGGGTGGGAGTCATGGTGGGCCAGGAGAAGGACGGCAAAATCACCACCACAATCACCGGCAACTCACTCCATTTTCACCGGGACACGAACTTTTGGTTCGAGACGACAATTACACTGCCTGCCGGCAAAGACCCAAAGCAGTTACACGCCACCATCAAAGGTTGTCCACCATCACAGGCTGCCAGCATGGGCCAAGTCGTCCGAGCCTTCTTCAAGATTGAGGACGGGACATTGACCATGGCCACGATTGGTGACGATGACGAAGAGACGCCGAAGAGCTTTGAAGCCGCTGGGACTCGCTACGAACTCCGGAAAGTTCAACCGCAAAAGAAGAATGCTGAACCACCCAAAACGAAATGAACCGGAAACGCCGACCATGCACGGCAGCGAACCCGGTCATCGCGCTCCGGTTGGGTGCGGCGTGAAAAATCAGATCACGCCCGCCCTCACCCCGGCCCTCTCCCCCGGGGAGAGGGAGAAGCTGACGGCGCCCGGCGCCTCCACCCGCACCGCCCTCCGCTTCAGCCCACCCCGGGCAGTCCTCGGCCGCCTGGATTGTGGAGTCGCCTCGACGCGGAGCGCTTTCCCTCTCCCCGGGGGAGAGGGCAGGGTGAGGGCGGGCCAGCCTCACACTTCACAGGCACGGTCTTCACCGCGGCGCCAATTCCAGGGGCAGGATCAACTGCGCACACGGTGTCGATGTGTTCCTTGAAGGCCGTGACGCTTTGGCGATCAGCCGTCGCTCCGCGACGAAAGGTCGGGGCGGACTGTTCCGTGGACTGAAGTCCACGGCTACCTTCGGAGCCTCGCTCTGCGAGGAATCTAGGCTTCGGGCTGGAAACTCCGCATCGTTCGTCAAATGATCGCTTAGATTCCTCGTGCGTCAGAGATTTCGCCCAAACAAAGCGAGCACCTTGGGATCGTAGAATTGAGAACTCCGTGACTCGTCCCACCATTCTGATCAGCCTAGCAGCGGTCGCCGGCTGCGATTTCACGCCGACGAAGCTGCCCTACGCCGATCCGCAGGTTCAGCAGTTGGTCCGAGCTGCGGAGGCCGCTTCGAGCAACCGATTCGGGTTCACGCCGGTGGCCACGAATTCAAATATCCGTCTTCAGCGGTCATCAGGTGCATACGACCGGATGCTACACGTTTACGAGCGCACGAGTCGCACGATCGCCTTTCGCAAGCACGGAGACGGCTTCATTTGGATTGGAGAGCAAGAAATTTACAGGGGACCGAAACAATACACGACCGTGGACGGCACGTTCTTCGAGGAACTCTGCCTAACTTACGAGCTTCAACGAGTGGCCCACTACAAGCTGAACCAGCTAAACATCAGCTATTCCGGCCAGGATCGCCGTCTGGCTCATACGGAGGAGCTGACACTTCAGGCTATTTTGCCGGTTCTCAAAGAGTGGGGTTACGACGTTGAACAAATCGGCGCGGCGGGTAGGAGCCTGCCGATTCGCACAGAGACAAACCGAACGCCATCGGCGACTGCCCCTCCAAACTGACCTTTTCGCTAAGCCACCAAGCCTTCCTCCAACGAAACCGCCGGCAGGAGTCCCTGCCGGCGGTTCGCTTTCCACGTTGGCCTTCCCGGCCGCCACTTAGGCGCCGAACTTGTCGAACATCTTCGCGTTGGCCTGCATGTGGCGCATCAGATACTTCGCCTCCATCACGCCCAGCGAGCCGAGGTTCGCGCCGGTCTCGGTGAAGCGGTCCAGCTTGTCGTTGCCGCAGCTCGCGCTGTGCAGCAGCACGGGCTGCGGATGCCACGAATGGCCCTTGAGCGCGCACGGCGTGGAGTGGTCGCCGGTGATGGCGAGCACGTCGGGCTTGCGGGCGAGCAGCACGGGCAGTGCGGCGTCGAACTCCTCGATGGCCTTCACTTTGGCGGCGAAGTTGCCGTCCTCGCCGGCCTTGTCCGTGTATTTGAAGTGGATGAAGAAGTAGTCGTAGTTCTCGTATTCGGCGACGTAGCGCTCGAACTGCTCGCGGATGGTCTGCGGGCCCTCGATCTTGGTCATACCGACGAGCTGGCTCAGGCCCTTATACATCGGATAGACGGCGATGGCCGCCGCCTTGAGCTGGTAGCGTTGCTCGAACGTGGGGATGTCGGGCTGGTGGGCGATGCCACGCATGAGGAAGCCGTTGGCGGGCTTCTCCTTGGCGAGCAACGGCAGGGCGGCCTTGTAGAAGTCGGCGATGAGCTTCGCGACCTTCTTCTGGCCGGCGTTCTTGGCGTCCACCGGCTGGGCTTCGGCGATGGGCAGGCCCTCGCGGTTCGGGTCGGTATCGGTCAGCGGACCTTCGAGGCCGGCGCCGCGGAACACGACGACGAAGCGGTGTTCCTTGCCCGGATAGATGAACACCTGGGAGGTGCCCAGCTTCTTGATCTTCGCGGACAGGATGCCGCAGAGGCGTTCGCAGATCTCGGTCGCAATCCTGCCGGCGCGGCGGTCGGTGACGATGCCCTTGTCGTCGAGCGTGCAGAAATTGGCGCGGGCGGCGACGTCGCCAGCCTTGAGCTCGATGCCCAGGCCGAGCGTCTCAATCACGCCGCGGCCGACTTCAAATTCCAGCGGGTCGTAACCAAACAGGCCGAGGTGGCCGGGGCCGGAACCGGGCGTGATGCCGGGGGCCACGGGCGTGAGGCGGCCCTGTGCACAGCCGGATCGCACGAGGGCGTCGAGGTTGGGAGTCTTGGCGGCTTCCAGCGGGGTGAGGTTGCCTTGGGCCGCGGTGGCGATGTCGCCGAGTCCGTCCAGGACCACGAGGGCGAGCTTGGCGCCGGTCTTGATCGTCAGTTTCGAATACATTTCGTCCAGTTTGCTCATAAAGCGGGCGCGAGCCTAGGCGGCCCCCGGCCGGGGTCAACCGGCGGTTCGGTGACGAACGAACGCGCGGATTTCGCAGAACCTCGGGCGGGTTTCGGCTGTGAAACTGGCCGGTGAGCGCCGCCTCGCCTCGGCTTTTTTTGGCGTTGTTTCACCCGCCACGCCGAAGTTCTGGACGGTTTCGCGGATAATTTCACATGCTTCAGGTGCCGCCAACTCCGGCACCACTCAAGGCACCGCCTCGATCACAAACAAGATCTGAACATGAAAACCTATCTGCCCTCAGACATCCGCAACTTCGCCATCGTCGGACACGCTTCGGCGGGAAAAACCATGCTCGGCGAAGCCATGCTCGTCTGCGCCGGAGTGATCCCGCGCCTGGGCAGCATCGAGGCGGGCAATACGGTGTCGGACTACCATGTCAGCGAGAAGCAGCGGCAGATTTCGACGCAGACGTCGCTCCTGCATTGCGAATGGCAGGGGCGGAAGTTCAACGTGATGGACACGCCGGGTTACCTCGACTTCATCAGCGAGGCGCTGGGGCCGCTCCGGGTCGGCGATTTTGCGCTGGTGGTCATCCACGCCGTGCATGGCTTTGGGATCGGCACCGAGCGGGTGTGGGACTACGCGAGCCACTTTGGGATTCCGAAGATCGTCGTCGTCAACGCCGTCGACAAGCCGAACGCGGACTTCGACCGCGTGCTGGAGCAGGCCCGTGAACACTACGGGCGGCATGTCTTTCCGCTGGCCCTGCCCGTCGCGCAAGGACCGGAATTCACGCGGGTGCTGGATGTCCTGCGGAGTGAGGTCGTCACCTACGCGACGGATGGCAGCGGAAAATACCGCGAGGAACCTGCGACCGGGGCGCTGGCCGAGCGGGTGAAGGCGTTGCACCGCGAGCTGATCGAGCACATCGCCGAGTCTGACGACACGTTGATGGGTCGTTTCTTCGAGCAGGGAACACTATCGGAGGAAGAGTTTCGCTCGGGGATCCACGCAGCGGTGCAGCGGGAGCTGTTCATCCCGCTCTTTTGCACCAGCGCGACGGCCAATGTCGGCGTGGCCCGGCTCATGGACTTCGTCGGCAAATACGGCTCGTCGCCCGTGGACCGGCAGCAGGTCGCCGGCTTGGATGCCAATGGAGCGCCCGCGTTGGTGAGCCTCAGCGATCCGCACCCGGCGCTGTATGTGTTTAAGACAATGGCCGAGGAGCATTTCGGTGAACTGTCGTTTTTCCGCGCCTATTCCGGTTCGGTGAAGACCGGCGAGGACCTGTTCAACGCGGATCGCCGCATCACCGAGCGCATCGGCCAGATGTTCCTGCTCAACGGCCGAGAGCGGACCATGCTGAACGAGTTGGGCGCCGGCGACATCGGGGCGGTCGTCAAGCTCAAGGACACCCACACCGGCAACACGCTGTGCAGCCCCAGGCAGGTGGTTTCGCTCCCGAAGGTGCAGTATCCGAAGCCAAACATCCACGCCGCGCTCCGGTCGGACGTGAAGGGAGAGGAGCAGAAGGTGGCGGCCGGGCTCGCGGCCCTGCACGAGGAGGATCCGACCTTCCTGTATCGATTCGACCCCGAACTCCGCCAGACCGTCATCTCCGCCCAGGGGGAGCTGCATCTGGAGGTGGTGGCGGATCGGTTGCGGCGCCGCTACGGCGTGAATGTCGAACTGACCGAGCCGAGAATCCCGTATCGCGAAACCATCCGGGCCAAGGCCGAGTCGCGATATCGCCACAAGAAGCAGACCGGTGGGGCGGGGCAGTTTGCCGAGGTGTGGATGCGGATCGAACCGGGACTGCGGGATTCCGGGGTCGAGTTCACCGAGTCGCTGACCGGCCAGAACGTGGACCGGTCCTTCGTTCCGTCGGTGGAGAAGGGCGTCCGCGCGGTGTGTGCGGAGGGCCTTCTCGCGGGCTTCCGGGTCGTGGACGTCAAGGTGGAATTCTACGACGGCAAAATGCACCCGGTGGACTCCAAGGACATCGCCTTTCAGACGGCGGGCTACTTCGCCTTCAAGGAGGCCTTCGCCGAATCCCGGCCCTGCCTGCTGGAGCCGATCCTGAATCTGGAGGTCCGAATCCCGGAGGAATTCCTCGGCCGAGTGATGGGCGACCTCTCCAGCCGGCGCGGGCGCATCGTCACCATGGAGGCGGAAGGGGCGTTGCAAGTGCTCAAGGCACAGGCGCCGGCGCGGGAGCTGCACCGTTACGCCACGGCCCTGCAGTCGCTGACGGGGGGGCACGCCGTGCATGCGGAGGAATTCAGCCACTACGAACAGTTACCGCCGGACTTGGAGCGGAAGGTCATCGATGAGGCGGCGCAAATGCGGGCCGAGCGGCAGACGGCGCATTGAACGGGCGGTTCCGAATAAGGTTTTTCTAGGCCGATTTCGTGGCTGGACTTCGGCCCTCCCCCGTTGGGCTGGTGCCCCTGGAGGCCACCGGGTTGGAAGTTCCGGCCGGCGGGATCCATCGGGATTCTTGTCCGGTTCGCCGCTTTTCCGATTGAAATCACGAGCTTGTAAGGGCGATTTGACGCCTTGCAAATTGGTCGCCGAGTTGGCCTAGTCTGCTCCGAGGAGTGTTAGCGGTGTCGCCAAACACCGCGCCAATCAAGTTATGAAGCATCAATCAATCATTCACAGGGTCCTTCCTGCGGCCGTCGTTCTGGCTGCGCTCGCACCGCTTCGGGTCGGTGCGATTTCAATCAATTCCCTAGAACTCTCAGGTCTCGGTCCTGTCCGTTTTGATTTTAGTTCTGTGGTCGCCAATGTTTATCCCGCAATCCAAGCCGGTGATCCGAACGGCTCACCGGTGGATTCGCCGGCACTTCGCGTTGATCCTAACGCGACGAGTTCCCGGTTTGCGGGCGTTGGCAGCATCTGGACCTTTGTTCCGACTGGCCCCGAAGCCGGCAGCTACATCGGCACTGGGACGCCGATCGATCCCTATCATATCCTCACCGCAGCGCACGTGGTGGACATAGACGGCAACGGCGTGGCCGACATTGCCGCGTCGGACGTCAATTTTTTCCTCAACTATGGGTCATCCCTCTCGCACCAGATTACGGCGGCGGCCATCTCCATTCACCCAGACTTTTCGGGTTTTGCAAATCCCTACATCAATGACGATCTCGCGATCCTGACCTTGAGCAGCCCCCTGCCGGCGGGAGTCCCCATTTATCCCATCGCTGGGATCCCAGCCAACTACTACGATTTGACCTTGGTTGGATACGGTCGCTCGGGCGATGGGATAGGAGGCTACTCGGTTCTTCCGAGCTTCAGTGTAAAGCGCTCAGGACTTAACCTGCTGGAAGCGATTGATTTTGACGACGAGCAGGGATTTGTGAACACGAGTGCAGTAGAAGTCTTTGGCTTCGATTTTGAGAATTCGGCCAACGTTGCTGGAACTGATTATTTCGGTGTGCCGTTCGCCTACGGCAACGATCTCGAAACGCTCATCGGTGGTGGCGATTCTGGCGGCCCGGCATTTGTCGAAGACCAGTTAGGAAATCTCTTCCTCGCGGGGGTGAATACCTTTGGATTTAGTCCGGTAACCTTCCCACCGGAAGGAAAGTTTGGCGAAGGCGGCGGGGGCATCTGGCTAGAGTCCTATGTGCCTTGGATTGAATCGGTCGTGCCCGAACCCTCCACCTACGCGGCCGGCGTCTTTGCGCTGTTCGCGGTGGGCCGGGTCTGTCTGCGTTCGCGCCAGCGCGCCTGAGGCGCGTGTCAGTCAAGGGGCAGGAACCTGAAGGCTCCTGCGTTTTGCTCTTTGGCACCGCGTTTGTTTGCGACTGCTCGACCACTTTAGTGAGGTGCGGGCGGGCGGTAGGCTTCGACCTATTCCGAAAAGAAACTTTTCTCGTCCGAGAGATTAGTGGCAATACGCCGGCGACTTTTGTCGTCACTACGCCGCGCATGCGCCGTCAGATCGCAATATTATTCCTGTTGTTCATGGCCGCCGTCGGTGCGGGCTGGTTGGCCCTCGGTCGCGGAGCCAGCCGCGGCACGCTTCGGCGTCCCATTTTGGATCAGGCCAAAGCGGAGGCCTCCTTTCACCGCGAGGTGCTCCCTTTGCTGAACCAGTATTGCTGGGACTGTCACGGCGACGGAGCCAGCAAGGGTGACCTGACGCTGGACGGCTTTACCAACGTGACGGGGGTGTTGCAGGACCGTCGGACCTGGGAGCGGGTCTTGCGCACGGTTGCCTCGGGAGACATGCCGCCGAAGAAGAAGAAACAGCCGACCGACCACCAGCGGGAGCAACTGACCGCGTGGATCGAGAAGACGATCTTTCCGGTCGATCCCGACAATCCCGATCCGGGCCGGGTCACGCTGCACCGGCTCAACCGCGTGGAATACAACAACACGATCCGCGACCTGCTGGCGGTGGATTTCAAACCGGCCGAGGATTTCCCCCAGGACGATGTCGGCTACGGGTTCGACAACATTGGAGACGTGCTTTCGCTGCCGCCGATCCTTTTGGAGAAATACCTGAAGGCGACGGAAAGAATCCTCGACGAAGCACTGGTGACCGGCCCGCGGCCGCCCGCCGTGCGCAGAATCAGCTCGGCCAAGCTCGAGGGCGGGCAGGACATGGGGCCGATTCGCGGTCTGTCGGCAAATGGCGAAATCGTCGTCCCCGTGAAGTTCCCCGGGCCCGGCAAGTATCGGCTGAGATTCGAAGCCTACGGCGACCAGGTGAAACCCGATCCCGTCAGGATCGCCGTGCGGGTCGGCGGGAAGGACGTGAAGCAGTTGGACGTCGCCGAGCGGAGATCGAATCCCGGAAAATATGAGGTCGAATTCGAGCTCAAGGAGGCGGGAGCGCAGCGGCTGGCGGTGGCTTACCTCAACGACCTTTACCAGAAGCGGGAGGTCGAACGCGAAGAGGGCGAAGGCGACAAGAAACGCAAGCGGAAGGAGACCGTGACCGACGATCGGAATTTTTTCGCGCAGTCGTTTGAAGTGACCGGGCCCCTGGATGTGGAGCCGCCGATTCCCGAATCGCACCGGCGGGTGTTTTTCAAGCAGCCGGTTCCGGGCAAAGAATCGGCCACGGCGCGCGAACTCGTCGGTGCGTTCACCCAACGGGCCTGGCGGCGGCCTGTCATGCCGGCGGAGTTGGATCGCCTGATGCGCCTGTTTGAGTCTTCCCGAAAAGAAGGGAAAAACTTTGAGGGTTCGGTCAAACAAGCGCTGACGGCGGTGCTGGTTTCGCCCCATTTCCTGTTCCGCGGTGAACTGCAGCCCGAGCCCAACAATCCGGCGCGGGTGCAATCGGTCGATGAATGGGCCCTGGCGTCGCGTCTCAGCTACTTCCTGTGGTCTTCGCTGCCGGATGAGGTGCTGTTTACGCTGGCGGAGCAAAAGAAACTGCGGAAGGCGCTGCCGGCTCAGGTGCGGCGCATGTTGCTTGACCCCAAGGCGAAGGCATTGACGGAGAATTTCGCGGGCCAATGGCTGCAACTGCGGATGCTCGACCTGATTGATCCCGATCCGAAGAAGTTCCCCGACTTCAGCGACGAGCTGCGCCGTTCCATGCGGACCGAGACGGAGCGGTTTTTTGAGCACATTCTCCGCGAAGATCGGCCGGTGAGCGACTTCCTGCTGGCCGACTACACGTTCGCGAACGAACTGCTGGCGAAGCACTACGGAATCGCCGGCGTGACCGGCGAAGAATTTGTGCGGGTTTCGCTCCAAGGTTCACCCCGGCAGGGCGTGCTGACCCAGGGCAGCATTCTGACTCTGACTTCGAATCCGACGCGGACTTCACCGGTGAAGCGGGGCAAATGGGTGCTGGAAAACGTCCTCGCAACGCCGCCGCCCCCGCCCCCCCCCGGGGTCCTGGCCCTGGAAAGCCAGACCAAGCTCACCGGCACCCTGCGTCAGCGCATGGAAAAGCACCGCGACACCGCGGTCTGCGCGAGCTGCCACGACAAGATGGATGCGATCGGGTTTGGCTTCGAGCACTTCGACGGGATCGGGGCGTTTCGGGACCAGGACGGCGGCGAACCCGTGGAGACGGCCGGCCAGCTCAAGGTCGGCCAGGAATTCAAGGACCATCGGGACTTGAATGCGCTCTTGGTCAACGCCCGGCGGGCGGACTTTCTCCGCTGCCTCGCGGAGAAGATGCTGACCTATGCGCTGGGACGGGGGCTTGAGTATTACGACAAACCCGCGGTGCAGCGGATCGTCCAGCAAATGGAGGGGCAACAGCTGAAGTTTTCCTCGCTGATCATGGGGGTGATCGAAAGCACGCCGTTTCAGAAGCGTCGTGGCGAAGGCGACCCGACCCAGACGGCCAAAGGCCACTAGGCCCGCTTGTTCCGGGCCGGGAAATTCGCTACGGTCGCGGCGGGGATGAAACTGCTTTCCCGCGATTCCGAAAACCTCGTCTTCCGCCTTTCCAAGCGGGAATACGAAGCCTTGCTGGTGGCGCTGCGGCTGCGGGCGCACCTGCCCCGGCGCCCGCGCTCGATCACCAGTGACACTCCGAAAGGGGACCGCCTGCGGGAGGCCCAGGACGATTTGGCCGATGCCCTGAGGGCGAACCGGCAGGAACTGTCCAAAGGAGTGGAGGAATTGCTCGCCGACCCGCAACGCTGCCCGCCCCAAAAGGGCGGCGGATACCGACTCACCTTGGCGAACGGCGACTCCGAGCTGATGCTGCAGACGCTCAACGAGGTCCGGGTGGGTGCCTGGGAAAAGCTCGGCTGCCCCGATTTTGAAGCGGGCGATCGCCCGGAGATTTCCGATGAGAACTTCCTTTGTTTCTGGGCCTTCCAGGTGACGGACCTTTTCCAGGGAGTGCTGTTGGACGCCCTCGCGGGGGAGGAGTGATGGTCGCCCTGCTGGATGATGGCCTGTGGTTTCCCGATCCTCGCCGGGCGCGACCAGACGGGTTGGTGGCCGTGGGCGGTGACCTGTCGGTCGATCGCCTCCTGCTGGCGTATCGGTGTGGGATCTTTCCCTGGAGTGCGGAGCCGATCACTTGGTGGTCCCCAAATCCCCGGGCCATCTTCGAACTCGAGCACATCCACATTTCCCGGAGCTTGGAGCGGACGTTGCGGAAGGGGGCCTTCAGGGTGACTTACAACGAGGCTTTTCAAGCCGTGCTTATGGGCTGCGCCGCGGCGCCCCGGCGAGAGGGGCAAACCTGGATCTCTCCAGAGTTCGTCGCGGCCTACACGCGCCTTCATCGCGCTGGCCACGCGCACTCGATCGAAGTGTGGCTTGAGGGCGAACTGGTCGGCGGCCTGTATGGCGTCGCGGTCGGTGGCCTGTTTGCCGGGGAGTCGATGTTCCACCGCGTTACGGACGCTTCCAAGGTCGCCTTGGTGCACTGCGCGCGGCGCCTCGTGGAACGTCGGTTTGAGCTGTTTGACACCCAGATGGTCACCTCGGTCACCTCGTCGCTGGGTGCCTTCGAACTGCCCCGTGCAGACTACCTCGCCCGGCTGGCCAGTTCGGTGGTTCGGCCCTGCGAATTCGCCTAAACCTGGTCGAGGCGTCCAGCCAAACCGACTTTGTGAAAAAAATCACAAATGCGACTTGCCGC
>JAYUSF010000221.1:0-15040 GCA_043755815.1 Verrucomicrobiota bacterium | reverse complement strand
AGCCAGAGCGGGAAGTTGCCGGCGTAGTGCTCGATGAGGAAGCCGATGAAGCGCTCGTGCGTGCCCAGCGGCGCGCGGTGGATGCACAGCGGCGTCTTCAGCGCGTTGTCGCGGTCCTTGTAAACGAGGCCGAAGCGCGCGGGCACGGCGAAGTCCACCTGGTTCGTCGCGATGGTGAACTCGCGGCCGATGGCGCTCCACACCTGCACGTCGATCTTCGGGCCGTAGAAGGCGGCCTCGTTGGGCACCTCCACGTAGTTGATGCCGGACTCGATCAGGACGTTGCGGACCATGTCCTCGGTCTGCTTCCAGAGTTCGGGCTCGTTGACGAACTTCTGGCCGAGGCGCGCGGGGTCGTGCGTGCTGAAGCGCATCACATACTTCTCGATGCCGAAGATCTTGAAGTATTTCAGATACATCTCGTTCACCGCGCGGAACTCGTCGGCGAACTGCGCCTCGGTCATGTAGAGGTGCGCGTCGTTCATGTTCATGGCGCGCACGCGCATGAGGCCGAAGAGCTCGCCGGACTGCTCGTAGCGGTAGTTGGTGCCGTATTCGGCGAGCCGCAGCGGCAGGTCGCGGTAACTGCGCGGTTCCGCCGCGAAGATGCGGTGGTGGTGCGGGCAGTTCATCGCCTTGAGGTAGTAGCGCTCGCCCAAATCAAGAATCCTGCGGGACAAGTCTTGATCCTCCTCTGCGAGGGATGGCTTTTCGTCTGGCGAAGCTGTCTCGATTGAGCGCCGCAGTTTTGCCTGCTGAAGAAGCAAGTGCTCACGAACTTTCTTAGCCTCCTCCTCTACCAATTCCATCGGCGGGAACATGGACTCCGCGTAATACGGCAAATGCCCTGACGTCTTATACATCTTCTCCTTGGCGAGGTGCGGCGTCTTCACGCGCACGTAGCCGGCCTGGAATTCGGTTTCCTTCGCCAGCTTCTCCAGTTCCTCGACCAGCACCGTCCCTTTCGGGAGCCACAGCGCGAGGCCCGGCCCCACGTATTCCGCGTCGAACGCGAACAGGCCCATCTCCGCGCCGATCTTGCGGTGGTCGCGCTTCTTGGCCTCCTCTTGCATCAGGAGCCACTTGTCGAGTTCCTCCTTGTTCTTGAAGGCGGTGCCGTAGAGGCGCTGGAGCTGCGGGTTCTTCTCGTTGCCACGGAAGTAGGCGCTGGCGACGCGCAGCATCTTGATCCCGCCGGGCTTCACGTTGCCGGTGCGCATGACGTGCGGCCCGGCGCAGAGGTCCACGAACTCGCCGTTCTGGTAGAACGTGATGGTCTCGCCCTCCGGGATGTCGGCGAGGCGCTCGAGCTTGAAGGTCTGGCCCTTGCCCTCGAAGTAGGCGCGGGCCTCCTCGCGGGTCTTCACGGATTTCTCGAAGACCTGGTTCTCCTTGGTGATCTTGCGCATCTCCTCCTCGAGCTTCGGGAAGTCGTCGGGCGAGAAGCGGTGCGCGAGGTCGAAGTCGTAGTAGAAGCCGTCCTCGGTGGCCGGGCCGATGTCGAGCCGGGCGTCGGGCCAGAGGCGGAGGACGGCGGTGGCGAGGATGTGCGCGCAGGAATGGCGCAGGCGCATCAGCTCGTTCATCTGCTCGCGCTGGTCGAGCGTCTTGCGCTGCACGTCGGTCTTGGCGGCCTCGAAGGCGGGTTGCGGGGGCTGCGATGGCTCGGGCGGTTGCTGGGATTCGTCGTTCATGGGGAAAGGGGATTAACAGCGAAGGGGCGAAGGGGCGAAGGGGGAGATCAATTTGGAAGGCAGGAAGGCAGGAAGAAGACGGGCTCTTTCCTGTTTTCCTGTTTTCCAGATTTTCTTCGCTTCACTTCGCATCTTCGCGTCTTCGCTGTTCATTTGATCGGCTTTGGAAACAAAAACGCCCCGGACCGGTTCAGGTGCGAGGCGTGGGGCGTCCGGCAGCAACGGGCTGCGGACGCTAGGCGGTAGTCGTTGTGTTGACCGCGGCGGAAATCACGACCGGAGTGAAGCCGGAAGCCGGCCGGACAGGCAACGGGATTTTCCGGGAGGCCGGAACAGCGAAGGCGCGAAGGGACGAAGAAGACGGTGAATTTGGAAAGCAGGAAGGCAGGAATGGGGCGGATGGGGATTTGGACTGCGCCGGCAGGACGGCGCTTTGGCTGCACGTCCCGAAGGGGTCTGCACGCGGCTGGTCGTGGCGTTGAAGCCAAAGCGGAGCCTTGGCTCCGCAGTCCAAAGGTTGGCGGGCTATTCCTGCTTTCCTGGTTTCCCGATTCGCTTGGCTTCGCTTCGCGCGTTTGCAGTTCAATTCGCCTCAATGGCCGCCTTGGCCGCCGTCTTGGTCATGGCAGATCTGGTCGATCACGATGGCGCTGGCGAGCAGGAGGACCGCGTCTTCGCCTTCGGCGACGTCCACGGCGTAGGTGTCACGGAGCGTGAACCACTTTTTGGACACCGTGGCGACCGTCCGTCCGTGGCGACTGAAGGTGTATTCGTGGTCGAGGAAGCTTCCCTGGGCGTCGTAGTCGTCGGGGCCGGGAACATCGACGGTGAAGTGACACCGGAACAGGTTGAACAGGTCCTTTTGCACGGTCGCGACGTGGCGGCCGTCGCGGTGGATCTCGTAGGCCTTGCGGAGGGAGATGAACTTCTCGCGGAGGAACGCCAGCTCGTTTCCAGCGGCGTCCTTGAACACCAGCTTCTCGCGCAGGAGCGTGAAGGCGCGTCCATCGACGAGATAGACGTCCCTGCCCGCGGCATCCTGAATCCAGAAGTCGTCGCCGAAAGAGAGGAGCTTTTCGCGGATGAGGTAGCGCATGACGGATGGGAGCATCCGGTCTGGCGGGAACGCGGCCAGAGGAATTTCGGGGATCGTTTTCGAAAGCGGAAGGAGCTCACGCCAAGCCGGGAAGGCACCGAGCAGAAGGGCGCCGCAGCTACGAAGGCCAGCGCACTTCGCCCCGAACCGGCCGGGCTGGAGCCAGACTTGGTGCTTGGTGGTTCTTGGTGCTCCGACTAACCCTTCCGGGAACCACAATGAAACTGACCTTCCTCGGCCTGTTGGCGCTGCCGCTGGCGTTCGCCCAGGCGGCGAACGTCACCAACGGTTCCTTCGAAACCAACACCACCGACGGTGGCTCCACCTACCAGCCGCTCTACCAAGGTTTCGCCGGCCTGCCGGGCTGGCGGTTCAGCGCGTCGCCGGTCCCCGTGCTGATTGGCACGCCGGACGACAGTTACGCCTACAAGACGCCGTTCGGGCGCTGGCAGTTGGACCTCAGCGGTTCCGACAACACGACCGGTGGCTGGATTGAGACCGAAGTGAACGGATTGATTCCCGGCCGGGATTACCGGTTGAAGTTCGCGATTGGGGTCAGCACGGCGTTTCTTTCCGGTGGCGGTCCACCCCAGTTAAAGGTGCTGATCGGTGAAACGACGGCCTCGTTTTCCGCGCCGCCGACCAAGATCATTGAATGGTTCGAACGGGAGACCGCATTCCGTGCCGCGACGGCGACGGTGACCGTGCGCTTCCAGAACACTTCGCCGTCCGGCACGGGGTTGATCTCGGTGGACAACCTGTCCATCGCCGAGGTCAGCCTGCCGCCGCAGGTCGCGCTCGTCGCGCAACCGGACGGGCGGCTGCGGCTGGAATTTCAGGGTGCCTTGGAAAGCAGCGGCGATCTCAGTGCGTGGACGCCGGAACCCAGTCTCGTCTCCGGCACGCTGTTGTCGCCGGCGGGAGAGGCGCGCTTCTTCCGGGCTGTCGGCAACTGACGCTCGTCTGCGGGGACCGCCGGCGCCGGCGTCACCGGGGCGCTGGCGGTGGCGGAATCAGCCAGGCGCGGACGGCGGGGAGCAGTTCGTCGAACTGGAACGGGGCGGTTTCGTGGATTCCGTTGTTCAGGTGTTGGTAACCGCTTTCCGGCAGGGCGACCGCGTGGAGCCGCTTCACGGCGGCGGGCGGCGCGATGGGATCGTGGTCGGTGGCGATGAACAGCGCGCGCACGGGACGTTCGGCCAGCCAGCGGACCGGATCGAGACCGCCCGGCGTGACGCCGACCAGGCCGGGCAGACGCGCGGCCGCGGCGCGGACCCAAAAGCGGGGCAGCCAGCTTGCGTAACCATCGCGGATGGCAAGAACCGCGGGCTGCAATTCGGCGTAAGGCGTGATGGCGACGACGTGTTCCATCCGGGCGTCTTCGCCGGCCCACTTGAGGGCCAGCCCGGCGCCGTAGGACGCACCCAGCACGCCGTAGGGCCGGGTCACCTGGCCATGGCGTTCAAGCGCGTTGGCGAGCTGGGTGAGGTCCCGGCTTTCGTAAGCGCCGAAGAAGACTTTTTTTCCGGTCGAGTCGCCGTGGCCCCGCAGGTCCACCAAGACGCAACGCCAGCCGTCTTCGGCCAGCGTGAGGGCCCATTGGAGCATCGTGGTGCTGCCGACACCGTATCCATGAAGCAGGAACAGCGTGCCGCGCGGCGAGGCGGAAAAGGCGTTGGTCCGTCCCGGAACCGCGGCGCGAAAATCGAAACGATAGCGGTGACGGGCACCGTCCTGCCAGTTGGTGCTGGTGAGGCGGAAACCGTAGTTCGCCGGTTCAACGATCCGGTAGCTCAGCTTTGCCGTCGGAGGTCCGACGGCGACCATGCGGGCGGGAAGGTTCGTCAGCCAATGGCTGGGGAAGGAGTAGTAAACCCGCGGCTCCGGCCCAAGCACGGTGGGAAACGTGTTGGGGGCCTGCTGCATCCGGTGCGCGAGCCAGGTCGTGGGCGTGCAGCCGGTCGTGGCCAGCAAGACGGTGAGGACGGCGAGACCGCCGGCAAGCCGACACCCGGGCCGATCGGGTCTCTGACCCGTTCCCGCCGAACGCCCGGCCTTGCCCCAACCAAGGTCTCGACGGAACTGCGCCGGTGCCGTTAGCGTCGCGAAAATATTCCCCAGAAACATGAGAGCCTTCACTCCCGCGCATCGGTTCTTCAACGGTTTCACCCTCATCGAATTGCTCGTGGTCATTGCCATCATCGCGATCCTGGCGGGCATGTTGCTGCCGGCGCTGGGGAAGGCGAAGGAAAAGGGCAAATCCACCGCGTGCATCAACAGCCTGCGGCAGATGGCCATCGCGCAGGCGACCTATGGCGGTGACCATCAGGGCCGCTTTACGCCGACCTTTGCGGTGCGCGGCTCCAACGTGGAGCGCAAGGCGTGGTTCAACTTCCTCGCGCCTTTCACCCAGACCACGAACCTGATCCTCTGCCCGTCGAAGACGAAGAAGTTCAAGGAACTGGTCGCGCTTTACCCAAGCGACCAGCAGGACAAGGCCGTCTCAAACTACATGATGAACTTCGGGGTCGGCGGCTGTGACTGGCCCGGCACCTGGGACGCTTCGAGATATCCGCAGGCCAAGGACTCCTCCATCCGAAATCCGTCCGGAACCGTCCACCTGACCGATGGCGGCAGCCAGCCCAGGGCCACGAAGGATCCGCTGCTGTGCGTCACGGAAAAATCGGCGGAAAAGGCCGGCGCGTGGGTCTTGCACGATCCCGTCAACAGCACGCCCTGTGATGGCTGTGTCATTGCGCCTGCCACCGGCGACCCGAACTGGGGCGGTCCGCATCTGCGGCACACGGGCAAGAGCAACGTGGCGATGACGGATTCGCACGTGGAGACCCTCCGGGCGTCGCGCTGGTATTACGGCGGCTCGGGCTGGCTGAAGGCCGACGTGGGCGGGAACTGAGCGGACCCGTCACTTCAGGCTGCGGGTCGAGCGGTCCATCATCCAGAGCACGTCGGGATTCCGGGGCGAATTGACGTTGAGCGGAATTTCCACGCCCTTCCGAAGCACCGGTTTGGTGCGGGCATCCACCCACTTCTTGATCTCCGAATGGCCGTCCACGAAGGAGAAACCGCAGGCACCGTTGTGGTAGCTGGCGGGATAATCGACGATTTTCCACGCGCCGGGATTGTTGGGGTAACCGCTCATGCCGACGATGAACTCGCCGTCGTTCATGCTGTCTTCGCGTTCATCGAGGAAAAGCCAGGTCATGCTCGGTCCGGGATCGGCGACGTCGCCCATCGTCTTGTAGATGCGGAAGCCGGGGCCGAAGCCGTCGACGTCGGTGGAGTCGAACCAGCCGTTCATCGAGATGCTGCGCACGCGGGGCAGGACTTTGCCGGCGACCTTCACGGTGCTCAGGTCGGACGGGCACTTCCAGAGGTCCGCGCTCTTGCCACAATAGGTCCAGAGCAGGCTGTTGGTGAGGTCCTTGTTGAGATCCCAGTTGCTGCGGTTGCCCGGGTCGAAGTCGAGCGAACCCTGGACCCAGGCGCGGGGACCGTAGGACTGGGGCACCCGGTCGCGGTTGTCGTCCACGTAGAGCCGCCACGCGAGCATCATCTGGCGTCCGCTGGCCATGCACTTGATGCCCTGGGCCTTGGTCTTGGCCTTGCCGAGCGCCGGCAACAGCATGCCGGCCAGGATCGCGATGATGGCGATGACGACGAGCAGTTCGATCAGCGTGAAGGCAGCCTGGCCGAGGGGGCGGTGAATGCGACGGGGCAAACGGAGCGAACTCATGCGGGACACCTTGGGGCGCGGGGTCACGATGTCGATGCCCGGGTTCAGGTAGTCGCGTTACGAGGGCGTGAAGGCCGGTTCAGTCCTCCGCCTTGGAATCGCGGCTCAACAGGTCGGCGACGGCCCGGCGCGGGTCCTTGCCGGCGTAAAGCATCGCGTGGACTTCACAGATGACCGGGCACGGGACGGCCAGCTTTTGGGCCAACTCCAGGGCGCTCGCGGCCGTGGGGTAGCCTTCGACGGCGGACTGGGTCGTGGCGAGGATGTCACCCACCTTTTCTCCGCGCCCGATGCGTTCGCCGAAGCTGCGGTTCCGGCTCAGCTTGCTGAAACAGGTTACGGTCAGGTCGCCCAAGCCGCTGAGGCCGGCGAAAGTTTCCGGCCGGGCGCCGCAGGCAACGCCGAGGCGGGTGATTTCGGCCAGGCCCCGCGTGCTGAGGGCGGCCTTCGAGTTGTCGCCGTAGCCGAGTCCGTCACAAACGCCCGCGGCAATGGCGATGACGTTCTTGAGCGCGCCACCGAGTTCGACGCCGAGGAGGTCGTCGCTCCGGTAAACGCGAAACGCGGGCCGGTGAAACAGTTCCTGAACGTGCTTCGCCAATGCCTCGTCGTGGCTGGCAGCGACCACGGCCGTAGGCACGCCGCGGGCAACTTCGGCGGCGAGCGAGGGGCCGGATAGCGCCGCCAGACGCGCCTGGGGGGCGGCCGCCCCGATCACGGCGCCCATGGTCCGTCCGGTGGCGGCTTCAATGCCCTTGGTCGTGCTGATAATGAAGCCACGGTAGTCGGCAAGGCGTTCGGCGGTGGCGCGCAACGCCTTGGACGGAACGGCGAGCAACAGGCCGTCGGACCCGGCCACCGCCTTCGCGAGGTCCGTTTCGAAGTTCCAGTCCTTGGGCAGCGGGACGCCGGGCAGGTAGCGTTGGTTTTCGCGCGCTGCAGCCGCGGCGGCGAGGTGGTCCGCGTTGTGGCCCCAGAGGGTGAGGACGTGGCCGTTTTGGGACAGGACCACTCCCAGGGCGGTTCCCCAGGCCCCGGCGCCGACGATCGTCAGTTTCATGGTTTGTTCTCCGGCTGCGTGGAGGCCGGCGGCTTCTTGCCGATCCGATTCTCCGTGCCGGCGAGCAGGCGTTCGAGGTTGGCCTTGTGCTTCCAGATGGCGAGCAGGCCCAGCAGCAGGTTGAGTCCGATGATGGGCAGCGGTTGGCGCGTCAGGACGGTGGCGAGCGGCAGGATTCCCGCCGCGCAGACGCTGGCGAGCGAGACGTAACGCGAGGCGGCGAAAACGAGGATCCAGGTTCCCAATGTGATTAGGAACGCCTGGGGCACCAATGCGGCCAGCACCCCGGCCGAGGTGGCGATGCCTTTGCCGCCCTTGAAGCCGAGCCAGCAGGTGTAGTTGTGCCCCAGCACGGCGCCTAGGGCGGCGATCAACCGGAGCCAAACCGGATCGGCCCCGATGCCGGCGAACATGCCCGGCAGCAACAGGACCGATAAGGCGCCTTTGGCGGCGTCGATAAGCAGCACGAGGATGCCGGGGCCTTTGCCGAGCGTCCGGAAGACGTTGGTCGCGCCCATGTTCCCGGACCCGACCTTGCGGATGTCGATGCCCTTGGCGCGGGCCACGAGAAAACCGGTCGGCACGGAGCCGACCAGGTAGGCCAGCGCGGCCGTGGCGAGATAACTGAGCGCAGCAGACACGCCGTGGTTGTAGGGGGCGGGCTGGGGTGAGGGAAGGAGGGAGTTCCGTCCGCGAGCGAGAAGGTTTCCCGATTGGGCCGGCCTCGCACCGGGCCGTCTGAGGGGTTCGGATTGCGTTGGCGGCGGACCTTGCCCCCCCCCCGCGATCCCCTATCGCACAGCGAAGGCGCAAGTTCGGTCTAGGGCAGGCCAATTTGGGTGTGGTGGTTATGTTCGCAGGTGACCGATGCTCCCGGTAGAAGTTAGCCGCAACGCGTTACCAATGAATCGGTTGTCCCAACCTAAAAGGAGTCACTCGTGACCACCCCTGAATCCACTCCCACTCCGTCCCGCTCAACCCCGTGGTTTCGCCGGCAGCTCAAATTCATCGTCCCCGCCTTCATCGCGGTGGCCGCCATCCTCGTGCCCTCGGCGTGTTCCACCGTTTCCCGCACGGTCATGATGCCGCCGCGCGTGGTCGATGCGGAGTTCGCCGGTTCGGCGAGCTGCGTGCAATGCCATGAGACGATTACCCGGGACTTTCATACCGCCAGCCATGCGCTGCTGCAGGCCAAGGGACATAATGCCTCCGAAATGGGCTGCGAGGCCTGCCATGGCCCCGGCAGCAAGCACAACGAATCCGGCGGAGCCGCCCGGACGATCGTCAATCCCAAGAAGTCTCCCGATGTGTGCTTCCAGTGCCATCTGGATCTCAAGGGGCAATTCTCCCTGCCCAGCCATCACCCGGTGATCGAGGGCAAGGTGAGCTGCACCGACTGCCACAATCCCCACAAAGGTCGGGCCGTCCCCGGCGGCGTGCAGTCACTGCTTTCGGACAACCAGCAATGCCAGCAATGCCACCTGGCGCAGCGGGGACCCTTCGTGTTCGAGCACGAGGCTTCGCGCGAAGGCTGCGTCACCTGCCACAAACCGCACGGGTCGGTGAACCCCCGCCTGTTGACGGAGCGCAACCAGACGCTCTGCCTGAAGTGCCACTTCCAGCAGCAGACCGCCTCGGGGCAGATCCTGATTGGCGGTCGCGACCACGTCCCACTGCTGAGTCGTGGAACCTGCTGGTCGGCCGGCTGCCACGAGGCGGTTCATGGTTCACAGGTCAACTCCTCACTCCGCTTCTAACCCCACCCCTCCAACGCCGTGAAAAACCATCTGACCTCACTGCCGACCTTCACCCGCGGGGCGACCGCCGGAGCGCTCGCCTGCTCCTGCTGGATGGGTGCCATCCTGCTCGCCGCCGACGCGAAGGAAGCCGATGCCGCCAAAGACGCCTTCAACGCCGACGAGGCCCGTAACTGGATCGAATTCGGCGGTGGTGGCGTCATCCGGAGCAGCGGCGACGACGCGGCCATGCGTCGCCGGCTCGGCCTGCCTGCCGGGGGCTTCGGTGGCATTGAAGACTTCCACTTCGAGCAGGATCTCGCGAAGAAGGGGTTGCTCAAGATCGACGGCCACGGAATGGCCGGCGCGAACGATTACGGGATCAAGTTCGACATTTCGCGGCCCGAACTCGGTTATGTCCAGTTCGGCTACAGCCAGTTCCGCACCTTTTATGACGGCAGCGGCGGCTATTTTCCGGGCAACGCCAAGTGGTTCAGCCTCTATGACGAAAACCTGGATCTGGACCGCGGCCAAGCGTGGTTTGAGGCGGGGCTGCGAAGGCCCAACCTGCCGGAGATCACGATCCGCTATTCGCACGATTTCCGTGATGGCTTCAAGGACTCGACGATCTGGGGCGATTCCAACCTGACCGGCCTCGCGGGCGCGACGGCGACGCGGGCGTTTGCGCCCTCGTTTCTGAACATCGACGAAAAGCGGGACACGCTCCGCCTCGATGCGCGTCACACGGTGGGGAACAGCGACCTAGGTCTTGGGGTGCGCTACGAATGGTCCGACCAGGACAACTCCCGGAACATGCGGCGGCGCGCCACCGAACTGGGCACCAGTCCCGCCGGGGCCAATACCAGTGTCGACCGCTTCCTGACCCATCGCGAAGGGGTGAAGACCGACATGCTGAACTTCCATGCCTGGTCGGAAACCCGCGTGAAGGAGTCGCTGCTCTTCACCACCGGCTATTCGTTCACCACGCTGGACACCGATCTGTCCGGCAGCCGGATCTATGGTTCGTCCTACGATGCCGTCTATGACCCGCTGTTCGCGCGCCGGCAGACCCGCGACGAGGGATTCTACGACTTGGCAGGCGGTTCCCAGCTGAACCAGCACGTCGGCAACCTCAACTTCATGTGGACACCGCTGAAGGATCTGGCCGTCGTCACAGGCGTGCGCATCGAAAAGCAGGAACTCGACACCGAAACCGATTTCATCGAGACGAACGTGGGCAACTCGCCCGCGTTCGCCTCCACCGCCGAAGATCTGAGGGTGAACAGCGACCGTGGCATCCTGGATGTTTCCGAGACGATCGAGCTGCGCTACACCGGCATCACGAATGTGGTGCTTTACGCGCGCAGTTACTGGATGCAGGGGCAGGGCGATCTCAGCGAGGTGGAACGCGTCGGCATTCCCGGCATCACGGACCTGCTGCGCTCGTCCGAGTTTGACCGGGCCGGCCAGAAATACACCGCGGGCGTGAACTGGTATCCGCACCGAAAACTCAGCCTGGGCGGTCAGTTCTACCACAAGGTCCGCAACGAGGACTATGTCCACACGCAGGACAATACGCCGAACCGCGCGGGCAACCGCTACCCGGCGTTCCTGATCGCCCAGGACTTCACGACCGACGACGCCAACTTCCGGGTCACGTTCCGGCCGCTGTCCAGCCTGACGCTGGTCAGCCGCTACGACCTGCAGCTCTCCACCATCGACATGCAGGGTGACGGGTTGGCGAAAATCCAGAGCGCGGACATGACGAGCCATATCTTCAGCCAGAGCGTCAGCTGGACGCCCTGGTCCCGGCTCGGCCTGCAGGGGACCGTCAGCTACGCGAAGGATGAGACCGACACGCCGGCCTACGAGGCGACGCCCGCCCAGCAGCTCGTGCTCGACTTCCAGAACGGCTACTGGTTCGTGAACAGCACGGTCACGTTTGTCGCCGACGACAGGACGGACCTCACCGCCTACTATTCCTACTACTCGGCCAACAACTACGTGGACAACTCCCAATTCACGATGCCCTACGGTGCGGGGACGGAGGAGCACACCATCGGGGCCACGCTCACGCACAAGCTCAGCGAACGCATGCGCCTCAAACTGCGTTACGGCTTCTTCACCTACCACGACGAGACCTCGGGCGGTAACAATGACTTTGACGGGCACCTGGTGTATTCCAGCATCCAATACCTGTTTTAAGCCCACCGTTTCCACGAAAGAAAACTGACCATGAAAACTCCACGTATCACGCTCCCGGCCCGTTTCGCCCTTATGGCGGCGGGCGCCTTGTGTCTCACCCATATCAGCCTCGCGGCCGAGGTCGCCGAAAACTGGAACAAGCACTGCGCCTCGTGCCATGCGAAGGATGGCAGCGGCAACACCAAGATGGGCAAGAAGCTCAATGTCTTGGACTACCGCGATGCCAAGGCCCAGGAAGGCTTCACCGACGAGGCGGCCCTCAAGGCGATCAAGGAAGGCACCAAGGACAAGGCCGGCAAGGAGACGATGAAGCCCTTTGCCGAGAAGCTGAGCGATGACGAGGCCAAGGCATTGCTCGCCTTCGTGCGCGGCTTGAAGGCGAAATAGCCTCCGTTCGGTCCCCGGCACGCGGTCGCAACGGCCGCGTGCCCGCCGGCGCCGCTGGCGCGTCCGTCCCGCTGCTCTTCCCAACTCCAAACCGACCCCATTTTCTCCGTGAGCGACCCCACTCCCGAACCTCGCCCCAGTTATTTCCGCAACTGGCTGAGCCTGGCCGGCACCGTGCTGGCCCTGAGCGCGTTCTTCGCGTTCGTGCTGCTGTTTGCGGTCGACCTGTTCTCGCACCGGGGCAATGCCTACATGGGCATCCTGGCCTACGTGGTCGCCCCGGGATTTCTCGTCCTCGGGTTGGCCATGGTCGCGCTGGGTGCGTGGCTGCATCGGCGACATCTCCGCGAAGCGGCGCCCGATCAGCCGTTGCCAAACCTCACGATTGATCTTGGCCGGCCGGCGGACCGTCGCCGGTTGATCTTCTTCGCCTCCGGCAGCGCCCTGTTCCTGATGCTGACTGCGTTCGGCAGCTTCCAGACTTACCACTACACCGAGTCGGTGCAGTTTTGCGGACAGGTCTGCCATGTCCCGATGAAGCCGGAGTTCGTCACCTACCAGATTTCCCCACATGCCCGGGTCGACTGCGTCCGCTGCCACGTGGGGGACGGCGCGGGCGCCTACGTGAAGGCCAAGCTCAACGGCGTCCACCAGCTCGTCGGCGTCATCACCGGCGATTACCATCGCCCGATCAAGCCGCCGACAAATCTGCGGCCGGCCCAGGAGATCTGCGAACAGTGCCATTGGTCCCAACGGCAGGTGGGCAATCTGGACCGCACCTATACCCACTTTCTGGCCGACGAGACCAACACTCCGTTCAGCGTCCGCCTGAGCCTGAAGGTTGGGGGTGGTGATCCTCGCGGCGGGGCCGCCGGCGGCATCCATTGGCACATGAACCTCGACAACAAGGTCGAATACATCGCCGTCGGCGACGGAAACGAAACGATCCCGTATGTGCGGATGACCGATTCGGCCGGCAAGGTCACGGAGTTCACCGCCAAGGATTTCAAGGACGATCCGGCCAAGCACCAACTTCGGCGGATGGACTGCATGGATTGCCACAACCGGCCGGCGCACAATTTTCTGCCGCCGAACGATGCCGTGGATCTGGCGATGGCGGCCGGCCGCGTCGATCCGACAATTCCGTGGGTGAAAAGCAACCTCGTGCAGGTGCTCACGGACACCTACGCCACTGAGCCGGAGGCGCATGCGAAGATCAGCGACGCGCTGAAGGCCCGTTATCCGGGGCAGCCCAAGCTGGAGACGGTGGTCGCGGAAGCGCAGCGGATGTTCTCGCAGAATTTCTTCCCCGAAATGAACGCCGACTGGCGCGCGTATCCCGACCACATCAGCCACAAGAATTCGGCCGGCTGTTTCCGCTGTCACGATGGCGAGCACAGGACCGCCGACCGCAAGCGGACCCTTGGGGCAAGCGACTGCAATTCCTGCCACGTCATCCTCGCGCAGGGTGCCGGCGAGGAACTGGAGAAACTCAATCCCAAGGGGCACAACTTCTTCCATCTCGACGCCGAATACAGCGACTTCACCTGCCATAACTGCCATACGGGAGCCTTCCCGAAATAGGCGCGCGCGGGCCGCAAATCGACGGCGGCGGCGCTTTTCGCGATCGCCCTTGCCGGTTAGCTTCGCCAGATGATTCAACCGTTGCTGAAGGGCGACGCCTTCCTCGCCGATGTCACCGCCGCGCGCGGGCAGTCCGATCAGCTCCATGTCTGGTGGCTTGGCCAGTCAGGCTTTCTCGTGCAGTGGCAGGGCCGTCACCTGCTGTTCGATCCGTATCTATCCGATTCCCTGACGCGCAAATACGCGGCGACCGACAAGCCCCACGTTCGGATGACGGACCGGGTCCTTGCGCCGGAACGGCTCGATTTCGTGGAGATTGTCACCTCTTCCCACAACCATACGGATCATCTGGATTCCGAGACGCTGCAGCCGGTCGCGTCGGTGAATCCGACGCTGGTGATGGTCTGTCCCGAAGCGAACCGAGGGACGGTGCGTGAACGCTCCGGGTTGCCGGATGAACGCATCGTCGGGTTGACCGCCGGCCAAAGCGCCATTTCGGGACCGGGCTTTGAGCTTCACGCCGTTCGGGCCGCCCATGAGATGCTGGAAGTCGACAAGCTCGGTCGGGACGTCTACCTCGGCTTCGTGGCGAAGCTGGGCCCGTGGACAGTTTACCACTCAGGCGACACCGTGCTTTTTCCCGGCATGGCGGCCGCGTTGCGACCCTTCGGCATCGATCTCGCGCTGTTGCCGATCAATGGCCGGGCGCCGGAACGCCGGGTGGCCGGCAACCTCTGCGGCCGGGAGGCGGCGCAACTCGCCGCGGCGATCGGCGCCCGCTGTGTCGTGCCGTGCCACTACGAAATGTTCGGCTTCAACACCGCCTCCCCGGCTGAGTTCCTGGAGACATGCCACCTGCTGGGGCAGCCCAGCGCGGTGTTGCGCGCGGGGGAACGTTGGTCTGCCCGCCGGTAGCGCCCGGAACTATTTCCTGGGGCCGGTGTCAAAACGACATGGATTCTGCTCCTGCACCGAACGCCCTGCCGGCGCGGCGCCGAGTTTCCCTCTGGGGATTGGTCGAAGCAGCGGGACTCCTCGCGTGTTTGGCCACGCTGCTGGGCTTCGCCGGCCGGCTGAGCTGGTGGCTGGAGCTGTCTTCGCACTTCCGGGGGCAGCTTGCCGGCGGACTACTGCTCTTGACCGCCATCTGCCTTGCCGGCCGGCGCTGGCGCTGGGGCGGGGCATTGGCAGGCTTCGGACTGGTCAACGCTGGGTTGGTGGTCGTTGCCATCTCTCCGACGATTGCCCCCTTGGGTGGGGCGCAGTCGTCCCGGCTGAGGCTGCTTTCGATCAACGTCCACACGGCCAACACCCGCGCGGACTTGGTTCTCGCCGAGATTCGGCGGACCCAACCCGAAATCGTGCTCCTGATGGAAGTGGACGAACCGTGGCTCCGGGCGTTGGAGCCGTTGCGCAAGGAATTTCCGGGATTGCTCAATAGGTATTGATAATGTCTGAAAGCACGCCCAGCTTGAGGCATGAAGTGCCCGCACTGTGGTAGTGAAGCGGTAGTGAAGAACGGAT
>JAYUSF010000220.1:0-84632 GCA_043755815.1 Verrucomicrobiota bacterium | reverse complement strand
CCTTTGGAACTGACACGGCGCAGGAAAAGCGGGGACATGTCCCCGCAGTCCAGAGCGCGGGTCGGCCAAGCGCGCACACGGTGAAAAGATGCACCCCCGTCCACCTGAAAATCGGGCGGCTCAACCCGGTCCCTTGTCCGTGAAACGGTGATCCGGAAAGTGCTCACGGATCAGGCGCCGGACGTGCTCCAACTGGTCGGGCGGGGTGAGGTCCCGCTGATACCGCCGCTCCAGGCACTCCAGCAGGTCGAGCCAGTCGGCCAGCGCCGGCTGCGGGATCGGCACCCATTGGATGTCGCGGCCCCGGCGCTTGAGCCGTTCCGCGAATTTCCAGGCCTTGCCGAACTTCTCGGCCGTGACGTGGCGTTTGCCGCCGTCTTCGAGGTCGGTGGTCCAACCCACTTCTGCTTTTACACCCATAGGATCAGGAGAAATCGTGGCCTCAAGCTTCCGGCAACTCCACGGCCGCCACCGCCATGGCCGCGATGCCCTCTTCCCGCCCGACAAAGCCGAGCCGTTCGTTGGTGGTCGCCTTCACGCCCACCTTGCGCACCTCAATGCCCAGCGCCTCCGCAATGTGCGCCTTCATGGCCACGAGGTGCGGAAAGATCTTCGGCTGCTCGGCCATGAGTGAGGCGTCAATGTTCACGATCCGGCCACCGCGGGCCTTGACCCGACGGGCCGCTTCCTCGAGGAAAATCCGGCTCGGCGCGTTCTTCCAGGTCGGGTCGGTATTCGGAAAGAGATGGCCAATGTCCACCTCGCCGATGGCGCCCAGAACCGCGTCGGTGATGGCGTGCAGCAGGGCGTCGGCATCCGAATGACCGTCGAGCCCCTTCGGATGGGGAATCTCCACGCCGCCCAGCACCAGCCGGCGGCCTTCGACCAATTCATGCACATCGTAGCCGATGCCAACGTGAACCATGTGCGCATCCTAACGGGTGTCATCCCCCGCACCAACCGGCAAATTGTCCGGCGTCCCTGTGCCGGAATTGCCGGACCGCGAACCCAGTCTGACCAAGACCGGTTCGTCAACCGGAGCGACCCTCTTTCCCTCAACAGCATGAAGTCTCATCGCGTGCAGGTGGTGGATTCCCACACGGGCGGCGAACCCACCCGGATCGTCATCGCCGGCGGACCCGATCTGGGCGGCGGTTCGGTGGCTGAGCAGCTTGCCGTCTTCCGCGTGCGCCACGACCGCTTCCGCTCCGCCGTCGTCAATGAACCGCGCGGTTCCGACGTGCTCGTGGGAGCGATTCTGGTCCCCTCCCCTGACCCGACCTGCGCCACCGGGGTGATCTTCTTCAACAACGTCGGTTACCTCGGCATGTGCGGTCACGGCACCATCGGCCTCGTTGCCACACTGGCCCATCTCGGGCGGCTCAGTCCGGGCCTAATCCACCTCGACACCTGCGTCGGCCGGGTGTCGGCGACGCTGGCCGACGACGGCACGGTCACCCTCACCAACGTCACCAGCTTCCGCGCCCGCAAGGGAGTCACCGTGAATGTGCCCGACCTCGGCCCGGTGACCGGCGACGTCGCCTGGGCCGGCAACTGGTTCTTCCTCGTGGGCGAACACCCGTGGGCGCTCGACCTCCGGAACGTGGAGCAGCTCACCGACGTGACCTGGCGCATCCGGCAAGCCGTGAACACACAGGGCTTCCCCGAGGTGGACCACGTGGAACTCTTCGGCCCGCCCGCTGCCGGCGGCGATTCGCGGAACTTCGTCCTGTGTCCCGGCAAGGCCTATGACCGTTCCCCCTGCGGCACCGGCACCAGCGCCAAGCTCGCCTGCCTGGCCGCCGACGGAAAGCTGGCCGAGGGCGAGGACTGGATTCAGGAAAGCATCCTCGGCAGCACGTTCACCGGCCGCTTTCGCTGGCGGGATCGGGCCAAGGGCGAGATCGAACCGATCATCGCAGGCACCGCCCACTTGAACAGCGAGGCGACGCTGTTGCTGGATGAGCGGGACCCGTTCTGCTGGGGCATCCGATAAGTCGACTCGAAAGTGCCGCCGGCTTCCAGCCGGCGGAACCGTGGCGTGGCTCCACCCCTGGGCGGAATGTTTCCAGCAGGCTTATCCTGCGCCCGCCGCTGCTCGGGCACTGCCGGCGGGACGCCGGAAGCACTTTGCCGGCGCCCAAGCTCAGCGGGTCCAGGCGTGGATGGTGATCAGGTTGTTCACGGGCAGGCCGACCGGGATGACCAAGGTCGCCGGGTTCTGGGCCGTGTTCACGATGTTCGTGTCGATCACGATGCGGGGGCCGCTGTCGGGCGTGAGCGTCAGGCGGATGGGCACGTCGGCGTTGAAGTCCTGCGCGCGGAGCGTGACCGTCTGATTCGTGTCGGAGTTGAAGGGCAGTTGCACCTGCACCGTGTTGCCGGTTCCCAGCGGGATGTCCCGCCCGGCGGCGTTCACGAGATCCAGGCGGGGAATCACGCTGGGCGCGACGAACATGTTGGCGCCGACGGTGGTCTGGTTAAGCGGCTGGAAATTGAACGTGAGCGCGGTCTTGTCGAGGCAGTCCACGCGGATGCGACCGTCGCCACCGCCGGAACCGCCCCCAGCGACGTTGATGATTCCCTGGCCCTCCACCTTCGGGGCCAACAGGCGAATCGCACCACCGGATCCGGCGTTGTGTGACTGGCCCCGCCAGATGCCGCCCTGCGAGTCGATCCGGCCGTTGAGGTTCACGGCGATGCGGGTATTGGACCCCACCAAGATGGCGCCGCCGCCACCACCACCGCCGCCGCCCGGCGTCCCGGTGTCGCCGCCGCCACCGGAGCCGCCCATCAGCGGAATCAGCAGCGGACTGCCATAAGGCTGACCTTTGAAGGCGGAACTGCCCCCGCCCGCCACACTGCCGTGGCCCCCGCCGCCCGCCGAGCTGGCCCCGCCACCGATAGTGCCGGCACCCCCCGCACCGGGTCCATAACCGTCCCCGGGAGGGAAGCTGGCCCCGAAACCTGGCTTGCCCCCGTCAAATCCTCCGGGCCCGCCCGCCCCGCCGATGGGCGGGGAACCCGGGCCTGCGCGCCCTGAAACATCAATGGCTCCGTTGATCACCACGTCGCCCTGCGCCAGCAACTGGACCGGGGTGTTCAGCGCGTTGCGGTTGAAGCGCAGCGTGCGGCTGGCCGCCACGGTGACCGTCGTATAGTGCAGTCGGCCGTCCGGCGGCAGGTCCACGGTCACGTCCGCGTCGGCCACGTTGAGGGCGCCGAGTGAGCCGTTGCTGCCGGCGTCGAAGTTCTGGGCCCACGCGGGTGCCAGGGAGGAGACAGCCAGGAGAATGGCCGCCAGGAGTTGAGTTTTGGCTTTCATGTTTTGAGTAAAGGAATGGGAGAAACGGATCAAGGGCTGAGGAATTCGACGGTGGCTGGCGGTTGGGCCAGCACGGGACCAAAATCACCCCCCGGCCCAAACCGGGCCGCGGGGGCGAGCACTTCCGCGGGCGGACTCGCCAGCGTGGGACCAAAGGCACTGCCCGGCCCGAACACGGCGGCCGGGGCGATCACTTCGACCGGCGGCTGCGCCAGCGTCGGGCCGAAGGCGCTGCCGGCCCCGAACACCGCGGCGGGAGCGAGGACTTCAAGCGGCGGATTCGCCAGCGTGGGGCCGAAGGCACTGCCTTCGCCAAAGACCGCGGCCGGTGCGATGATTTCCACCGGCGGGTGGGCGAGGGTTGGGCCAAAGGCGCTGCCGGCGCCGAATACTGCGGCCGGAGCAATCACTTCCACCGGCGGATTGGCCAGGGTTGGGCCAAAGGCGCTGCCCGGCCCGAACACCGCGGCGGGCGCGACCAATTCCACCGGCGGAAGTCCGAGCGCGCCGACGAAGGGCTGGGACAACGGATTGAGCGGGTCGCTGCCGCCGGTGACCTCGCCCTCGTCGGGCCAGCCGTCGCCGTCCGTGTCGGCCCGCAGGGGATCGGTGCCCGCGGCCAGTTCCCGCCGGGCGCTCAGGCCGTCCCGGTCAATATCTTCGTCGCCGTCGTTGACGCCGTTGCCGTCCGAATCAACCCGGCGCGGATCGGTGCCGAAGGCGATCTCGAAGGCGGAGGTCAGGCCGTCCCGGTCGGGATCTTCCGCGCCGTCACGCACGCCGTTGCCGTTGGAGTCGGCCTTCAGCGGGTCCAGGCCCAGCAACCGCTCCACGTCGTCCGGCAGGCCGTCCCCGTCGGTATCCACGGTCGGATCGAAGACGACGAGGTCCACCGTGACCGCAGCCGCCAGGGGATTGCCGGCCAGATCCGCCAGCGGGGGGGACAGCACCAACCGGTAGGCGCTGGGCGGCAACGGTGAGGCGGCGCTGAGCGCCACCAGCGGGAGTTGCTCCCGAAGTTCGCGGGTGAGGCCGGATACCGCCTGGTCATCCGCCGTGCCCAGCACCCGGTCGGGGCCGGGAGTCACCAGTCTGACCGAGGCTTCGGTGAGCGTGGCCGGATCCAGCGCCTCACTGAAGAGCGCGAGCACGCTGCTCAGTTCGCGCAGCAAGGCGCTGCTTTCGGGCGCGGTGCGAACGAGGCGTGGCGGCGTGGCGTCGGGCACCAGTTGCAGCGTCAGTTCCTCGCTGATGGCCGCATTGCCGGCGGTGTCCACCGCCTTGGCCCGGACCCGCAGCGTCGTTTGGGCGGCTGTGAGCGGAGGCGCGTTGAAGGCGACTTCAAAGGGGAAGTTGCCATCCACTGCCAAGGGTTTGCCGTCGCGATAGAACTCGACCTGCCGCACCTGCACATCGTCGGTCACGGAGGCCCGCAACCGCAGCAACTGTCCCGCCTCGGCCCGGCCTTCGGTCGACGAAGTCCGCAAGGTGATCGTCGGCGGATTGGTGCCGGTGTCGCTTGCCAGGTAATTGACGATCTGGAGCCCGGCCGCGGTATCGGCCACGTAGGCGAGGTTGTTGTAGAGGGCGGCGGCCCGGGCGACTCCGGGCGTGGTCAGAATCGTCCCGGCGGCGTTGTTCACCGCGGGATTGCGAAGGTCGAACACCTGCACATTGTGCACGGCCGGCAGCGGCGGCGGATTTGGCGAGGCCCCCACCACCGCGAGCCCGGAACCGGAACCGTTCGGCAGGATCTGCTTGAACGACGCCGGGCCATAGGCCTGGGACCTTGAAATTAGCGCGGGCGTGCCGGGGTTCGTGAGATCGAAGCGGGCGAAACCGTCCAGGTCGGTAACCAGTGCCACGCCGTCTCCCACGGAGACCCGACGGCGACGGGTGACCAAGTCCGGGCTGCTCAGCCCCAAGGCAACCTGTCCCCGGCGCACCAGCGCCCCGGAAATAAACTCGAAGGTGAACAGCTCGCTGTTGAGCACCACGGTCGCGAGGCCGCCCTCCAAGGCTACATCCAGGGCCGCTCCGGGCAGGGCCGCCGTGCCGAGCGGCGTCCCCGTGGAGAGGTCGACCAAATGGAGTTCATTGGCCTGGGTCGCGACCCAGGCGATGCCGCCTTCTACCGCCGCCGCGGTGACGTTCCCGCGAATGGCGACCTGGCGCAGGGTGGCGGTCGGATCCCGCGGATCGAACACCAGCAGGCCGGCAAAATCGCCCCCGGCCACGGCAAATTCCTGGCTCAGCGCGACCACCCTGACTTCGCCCGGCGCCGGCAGGCGAGCGATCAGCACGCCCAACTGACCGCCGGCTACGTCCAGGACTCCAACGCCACCGCTGCCCAAGGCCACCACGGCGCGGTCATTGAAGGCCGCCACATCGACTGCCTCGCCCGGCAGCGGCACAGAACCGATTACCCCTACGGCCATCGGCCGGCCATCCAAGGGGTTCAGCCCCTGGTCCAGTTCCGCGCCGTCGAGAATGCCGTCACCGTCGGAGTCCGGATTTTGCGCCGACGTGCCGACGATGAACTCGGCCAAGTCGGCCAGACCGTCGTGGTCTACGTCGCGGCCGTCGGCCTGGTCCACCGCCGTTTCGATGAGGTCGGCGATCTGATTGAGCCGGGCCACCAAGGGCTCCCCGACGCCGGTGCGCATGGTCAGCTCAGTTTCGGCCGAGGCCGGCAGCAGGGGAACGGTTTCGCCCGGTCGCTCCGCCAGCGTCACAAGCGTAAACGAAGGTAACCGACCGTCGCGCGGTCCTCCATTCCCCACTCCGGTGCCGGCGCGCCCCACCGACCGGGTGCGCGGATCGTAGAACCAGTTTTCGATCCGCTCCGTGGGCCGCAGGTTGATCCCGAAGAAATTCGCCAGGGTGAACACCTGATACTGGCCGTAAGGTTCGGTCAGCGCCCGCACCAACGAGCTCCGGACGCTGGTCTCCGGCAAACCGGCGACAACTTGCCGCAGGGACGCCAGCACCAGACCGGCGCGATAGACCGGATAGGGCGGTGCGCCCCAGGAATAGACGTCATTCGCCGCGGCCCGATCGAGCGCCTCCGCCTGTGCTCGGGCGAAGAAAGCGGAAATGTCGGGGCCCGTGATCAGACGGATCTGTTCAAGGATGGCATTGATCTCGGTGACTTCGGCCGCCGACGGCACCCGGCCCTGCTGGCGGATTTCGGCCAGCCGGGCCCCGATCTGGTCCATGAGGGCGCTGGCCTGCTCCGCCGCGCTGAGGGCATGGCGAACCACCCCGGTGCCATTGGGGCCGGGACCGCCCGCGCCACCGCCGCACACGGTCCTGACACAACCGTCGGCGCATTTGCGCCGGCCGTCCCGGGCGGCCGCTCTGCAGCGGTCGCGCGCCTCGCCTGCCGCCGCCAACCCGGCCGCCGTCAGCCCCGCGGCCACCTTGTCGTTGAACTCCTTGTCGCAGTCATTTTCCGCCGCGCGGCCTACATCGTCGCACCGGGTGGCGCAGCGGGGGTCCGTCTGGGTCTTGCAGTCATTGACGTCGTCGGGGACAAAAGGCTTGTTGGGCGGGATCGGAGGCACCCCGGGTGGGGTGACGGGCGGCGGTCCCTGGAAGCCATGCCAACCGGGTTGCCGTATTCCGACGCCGGGATCAGTGCAGACCAGCTTGCCGTCCGCACTCACCGTCATGGTGCCCACCGTTTCCCATTTGCCCGTGTCGTGGTTGAAGGACATGAGCGCTGCCTTCCCTCCCGGCGCGAGGGGAAAGCCGGCACTGTTCGGAACATTGGGGAAACACGCCGGCACCGGGCGGTCAAAATTTTGCCCGCCGTCCGACTGCACGGTGATGTCGAGCAGATGCTCCAACCCAGCGGGCAGCGGTTCGGGTAGGCGCGTGGGATCGACAATCGAGATGCCGACCCTGCCACCGCGCTTGCCGTCGTTGTCGAAGAGCGAGTTGGCCGGCACGGTGATTTTCACTCCGGCCAGCTCCGGATTCTCCGCGAGCACTTCGGGCGAAAAATGAATCTCGGTATCCTGTGTCTGGCTGACGGGCTGCAACGTCCCGGCCGGCACCAGTGGGAGATAAACCACGCCGCCGGGTGCCAGGTTGTCGGCGCGGCCGCCCTGGGCTTCCCACGCCTTGCCGACCACCGGGTAATACGCCCCCAGCGGCCACTGGCTGAGCGGCGAAGTGCGCCCATCCACATGCACGAAAAAGCGTCCCGCCGGGCAATTGGTCAGCGTGAATCGGCCGGCCGCGTCGGTGACCGCGCGCAGGGACTCTTCCGCCCCGTCCACGGTCACGGTCACGCCGGGCAACGGTAGGTTCGTGGTGCCATCGGGCCGCGGCGCGACCGGGTCGCTCGCGAAGACGACGCCGGAGACGGCCGTGCCGGCGACCGGAGTCGTGCTGTAGGTGTCGAACTGGAGCAGGTGAAGGCCACCCGGTTTCCCATCGCCATCCGCGTCGATCAGTTGCCCGCCGGCATCCCGGACGCCGCTCGCGTCGAACACCGCCGTCACCCGCGTGCTGCCGGGAATCGGCTCGAGGAAGAACAACGACGCCTTGCGCCGGTCCGAGCTGAGTTCCACCCGGCTGAGGAACTTCCGCCCGCCGAAGCCGGCGTAGAAGTTGGCCGTGCTCAGCACGGTCCCGGTTGCCAGCGGCTCCGAGAAATAGACGACGGCCTCGCGGTTCACCGACACACCGTTTTCACCCGGAAACGGTGAGGTGCCCGTAATGGTCGTTAGCACCGTCGGGGCGGTGGTGTCCCGGTATTCCTGCAGCGCGGACTTCCCGTTGCCGTCGGGATCGGCCCCCGCGTCGGCGGGGTTCAAGCCGTTGAGCGGCGGATGGGTCAGCTCATAGACGTCGGGAATCTGGTCGCCGTCGCTGTCGAGGCTGGCGGTGCGGGCGATCTGTTCGACCCGGAAGAAGCTCGCCCCGCCGGCCGGCGGCGGGGAAATCAGCGGTGGCGTGAGGCCCAGCCCGACGGTCCGGTTCACCGCCTCGGGTGCGGCGCCCTCGATCAGGCGGTAATAGCTCGTCGCCTCGGCCGGAAAGCCCAGCTCCAGCCGGCCGGCGGCGTTGAGCACCGCCTCGGTGATGCGGAAGTCCTGGGCCAGCAACGCGGACTGGGCCAGCAGCAGGGCCCAGGCGGAGAGCCGACGGAAGTGTTTCGGGGAGGTTAGAGGCATGGGAGCAAAGGGGTGGAACCGGTCCGGGCGGCAGCCGCTCGGACCCCGTAGGCGTTCACCGCCGGGCGGGAGCCTACCTGGCCCGCCCGCCGTGCCGGTCGTGGTTCGGAAATTCGGCCCATATGCTTCCAGTTCGCCACCGATTGCCGACATCTAACAGAAATCTCTGAACTATTTTTCCCTCGGTCTCCGGACCGGACCGACGAGGCTGCGCCGGAATGTCGGGCCAACGTGGGCGGCGGCGTCCAGGACTGCGACAGCACGAAGGGGAACCGTTCCCGCCCCGGCGGATCGTCACGTGGCCGGAAAAGCGGGGCCCTGTCCCGCAGTTCACCCCATTTTCAGTTCAGAGCGCCCACGACGAAAAAATGCACGGGTCCGGCCGGGTTCCGCGGTTCAAGTCTTCCCGTCGGCTTCCGCTCACGGCAAGCTCGCTGAAGGAGAGGACTGGATTCAGGAAAGCATCCTCGGCAGCACCTTCACCGGCCGTTTCCGCAGGCTGGACCGGACCAAGGGCGAAATCGAACCGATCATCACCGGCAGCGCCCACGTCAACGGCGAGGCCAAGCTGCTGCTCAACGAAATCGATCCGTTCTGCTGGGGCATCCGAACTTAGGTCGCCGGGAAATCTGTCCTGCCTCGCCGCCACTCGACATCGGCGCCACCCTTCACCACAACTGTCCGCACCATGACTCGTCTCCTCGTGCTCTACGGTCAGCCCAGGGATCCGGCCGCCTTCGACCGCCATTACCGCGAAGTCCACATCCCGCTCGCGAAGCAGATGAAGGGCTTGAGGAAATGGACGATCGGCAAGGTAACCGGCACGCCTGGCGGCGAACCGTCGCCCTACTACTACGTCGCGGACCTCTACCTGGACAGCCGCGCGGACTTCGAACGGCTGCTTGCCTCGCCGGAAGGCCAGGCGGCCGTCGCCGACGTGCCCAACTACGCCACCGGCGGCGTCACGTTCCTCTACACCGAGATCGAGGAAGTCATCTGACGCGACCCCGGGAGGGCGGACATTCTTGTCCGCCCGCGAGCGCCGCAGGCGCGAGCAGTGCGGAATCACCGGAGGCTTGGCTGCCTGCGGACTGGAAAGTCCGCGCCCCCGGGGCCGGGCTCACCGCGTCCAGCAGTGCACGGTCACGAGCGTGTTCACCGGCACGACAACCGGCACCTCGATCACCGTCGAGCCGCCGGCGGTGTTGTCCACCTCGGCATCCACCGTCACACGCTCACCGGTGTCCGGCGTGAGCGTGATGCGGATGGGCACAGCGCGGCCGAAGTCGCTGGCCTGGACCTTCACCGTGCGGTTCGGGGTGGAGCCGAACGGCAGGAGGAACGTGGCCGGGTTGCCGCCGACCGGGACAGCGTTGCCGGCAACCTCGATGGTGTCGAGCCGCGGCACCACCGGCGGGAAGGACAGCAGGTTGCCGCCCACGGTGGTCTGGGCATTCTCTTGGAAGTCAAAATTCAGGCTCGTCCGGTCGATTGTGTCCACGCGGATGCGGCCATGACCACCCGCACCGGCAGACCGCACGTCGATCCGGCCCGCCCCTTCGACCTTGGGTGCGACGAGGCGGATCCCACCACCGCTGCCTAAGGGGCTGGCGCAGCTGTCCACTCCGCCACCCCGTGACTCGATTAGACCGGCAACAACGACGCGGGTATTGGCCACGATGAGAATCGCGCCGCCGCCGCCGCCGCCGCCGATGCCGGGTTGCCCGGTGCGGCCGCCGCCGCCGGACCCGCCCACCATCGGGATCAGGAGTGAGCCACCGTAGGTCGGCCCGCAGCGTGAACCCTTGCTGGTGCCGTAGGAGCCGCCACCCACGCCCGCCGCCGAGTTCGGGTTGCAATCGGCGACCCCGCCCTTGCCACCGCCGGGGCCGTAGCCGTCGCCCGGCGGCACTTCGGCACCAAAGCCCGGCCGGCCGCCATCGAAGCCGCCCGGCCCAGCCAAACCACCGCTGTTGATGGAGCCGGCCCCGCCGTTCACGTCGATGGTGCCATTCACCACTACATCACCCTGCGAGAGGATGAACACGGGTGTGTTGCGCGCGTTGCGGGTGAAGTTGAGCCGCACCCCGGTGTTCACCGTGAGGCTCTTGTAGTGGAGCTTTCCGTCCGGCGGCAGGGGCAGCGTGGTGTTCGCGTCGATGACGACGTCTCCGAGCGAACCGTCGCTGCCGGCATTGAAGCCCTGGGCCTGCGAAACGACGGAGCCCGCCGTGAGCGCCGCGGCCAGCAGCGCGAGATAGGAGTGCAGTGGTGTCTTCATGATTTTAACGGGTCAGAGATGGATGGTTTGAAAAATGGGGAAGGAACTCGAAGGAGCGCGGCCTGCGGTTTCATCGGGATTCGTCATGGTCTGGGGTTTCCTAGGTTTCTCCGGGTCGGGTTCACGGCAACTGGCGCACGCGATAGAAGGCCGCCGCCTGGGCCGTCTCGCAGCGGGCTCGGAATGAGCCGTCCGCTGCGGACAGCGACTCGGCCGGCACCGGGGTCCATTCGGTGAGGTTGGGGCTGGCCTCGATGACGTAGCGCGCGTCGGCCGAGCCCTGCCATTCCAGCAACACCCACCAGTGGGGCACCGCGGCCAACTGGGCACCGCTGCGGGCAGCCGCGGAAGGCAGTTGGATTTCAACAAGCCGCAGCGAAAGGACATCCGTTCCGCCACTGCCAACTCCACCACTCGGGGAACCGCCGCCGCCCCCGTCCGGATTCGGCGGCGTCACCGGCACCTCCAAGCGGAGGAAAACCTCAGGGTAGCCCACCGTGAAGCCGCTGCCGCTCAGTGCCGAGGCCGGCGTCACTGGCAGCACCAGCGACGCCTCGGGGAACGAGACCGTGAAGCCACTGCCGTTCAACGCCGTGGCCGGCGTCACCGGCAGCACCAGCGACACCTCCGGGAATGAGACCGTGAAGCCGCTGCCATTCAGCGCCGTCGCCGGAGTCACCGCCAGCACCACGCTGGCCTCCGGGAACGACACCGTGAGGCCGCCACCATTGATTGCGCTCGCCGGCACCACGGGCAGGACAATCCCAACCGCGGGTTCACCGACCTGGAACAGTTCCGGCACGGAGGCAGCGCTGAGCGGATTGGAGCCGGCCTCGACCTCGAGACCATCGGGCCAGCGGTCGCCGTCCGTATCCCGGCGGCGGGGATCGGTGACGACGCCCAATTTGCCGGTCAACTCGTCCTCGTTGTCCAGCCCGTCGCCATCCATGTCGTCATCCAGCACGTCGGCGATGCCATCGCCGTCGAGGTCCGCGTCGGACTGCAACGGATTGGGATCCTGGCCGTCGAGAATCCCGTCGCCGTCGGTGTCGGGGTTCAGCGGGTTTGTGGTAGCCGCGATTTCCGCGTCATCACGCAAGCCGTCGTTGTCCGTGTCGGCCCGGTTGGGCGCGGTGCCCAGGTCAAACTCGCCGCGGTTCGTGAGCGTGTCGCCGTCGAGATCACCGTCGGCATCGGCAACCTGCGGGTTCAGACCGTTGGCCAGTTCATAAAGGTCGGGCAGCCCATCGCCGTCGGCGTCCCGGCCGGCGAGGAGCGAAAGGGGCACGAAACGCCCCACCAGCCCGTCCACCAGCAACCCGGTCGGACCGCCGCCATTGTCCACGCGAAACTCAATCCGGTTCACGCCCACGACGAAGCCGCTCGTCAGGCGAAAGGGGGTGAACCCGGTGAACGACGCGGAATCCACGCCTGCCGGATGGGTGTCGTTCACCAGCAGCACGCCCGCATTGTCGCTCGCCCAGCGGCCTTCCACGGTCACGGTGCCGGGCACGAACTCCGGCAGCACGAACTCCAGCACATACCGGTAGCTGCCCGTCGCCGCCGATCCGGTGTCCGGACGCGGCGCAATCCATTTTGAACGGTCCGAGTTGGCCAGCCACGGGCCGGACGCGATGGGGAAAATGTCGCCGCGATGGACGACCGGCGTGGTGGCCGGACCATCGGGATTCGCGAGGAAGAAATAGTGCGGCTCGGCCGAACTGTCGGGCAGCGGCGACCGCACAGCGTCCGTGCCGGTATCAAACAGACCGGAAATCGCCGTGGCATCGGAAACCAGCGGCCGCGGGTCGAAGGCGTCGGACAGACCGTCATCGTCGGTGTCGGCGTCGTTGGCGGCCGTGCCCAGTTCGAACTCGCGGAAGTTCGTGAGCAGATCACCGTCAAGGTCGCCGCCCGCATCGTTCACGAGCGGATCAAGGCCGTTGGCCAGCTCGTAGCGGTTCGGGATGCCATCGCCGTCGGTGTCCGCCAACGGGTCTTCCGTCACGGTGACGCGCACCTCGCCCGGGGCGGAATCCAGTTCGCCGTCATTGACCCGGAACGCAAAGGTGTCGCTGCCGAAGAAGACCGGTTCCGGCACATACTGCACACCGTGGACCGGGTTGCTGACGGTCGCCGGCACCGCGGTGATTTCGTCGCCCCGTTGCGGACTCAAGGTGCCCGTGACTTGGAAGAGCTTGCCGTGCGTCGGCAGGCGGGTGATCGCCAAGGTCAGCGCATCGCCATCCGGGTCAGTGCCCGTCGGCAGGAAGAATTCCGCACCGCCTTGCGTGAGGCTGAACTCGGCCGGCGTCGCCACCGGCGGACGGTTGGCGGCGACCGACACGGCGACCGTTGCCGTTGCGGTCAGTCCGAGCGGATCGCGCACGGTGTAGGTGAAGGCGTCGTCACCGCTGAAGTCCGGCGTGGGCGTGTAGCGCAGCCCGGTCGGGGAGACTTCGATGAGCGTGCCGTTCGCCGGGGCGGTGAAGCTGACGAACGCGACCCCCTCGTTCTCCGGGTCGCTGTCGTTGGCCAGCAGCGTCGCCTTCGCGAACTCCACCGAGCCGTCGCGGCGCGCGAGCAGCGTGTCGTTCCCGGCGACCGGGGCGAGATTCGGTTCGGTCGGACGCGGATCCACATTGTCAGCGAGCCCGTCGTCGTCCGTGTCGGCCTTGGTGGGATCGGTCCCGGCGGCGACTTCCGCGCCGTCTGTCAACGTGTCGCCATCCGTGTCGGGCTTGCGCGGATCGGTGCCAAGCGTGACCTCGCGGTCGTTGGGGAGTCCGTCGCCGTCGAGGTCGGTGTCAATGCGGTCAGGAGTGCCGTCACGATCCAGGTCGGCGAGGCCGATGATGCGCACGAACAGCGTGGCGGTGAGGCCGTTGGTCGCCGTGGCGCGGATCGCAAATTCGTTGGTGCCCGCCGTCACTGCCGCCACTTGGAGCACGGCATTCGTTTCGCCGATGGCCGGAGTGAAGGTGAGATTGGTCGTGCCGTTGTTCGTCCACACCAGCGTCGCGAAGTTGGCTCCCAGAAGTTCCAACTGGGCCAGACCGCCATCCGCATGCGTGGCGGTCACGACGAGATTGGTCACGAGCGTCTCGGGCAGTTCGAGCTCGTTGGTTACGACGCTGAGCAGCGGCAACGGCCGCCGGATCAGCGGCACTTCCACCACCACCGGCGCGGACTCCACACCGCGGAAGTCACGCGCCGTCGCCGTGAAGGTGACGCTCGCGTCGTCGGGCAACTCCACTGGAATCGGCACGCTGATCTCACGCTGCGCGCCGTTCGCGAAGGTGCTGGTGAAGCTGGCGAAACCACTCACGACCACGGTGAGGTTGGTCACCTGCACGTCGTCAGTGGCCGAAACCCGCAGCCGCAGCGTCGAGCCCGCCGGGGCCGGCCCAGTCACGGGTTCCAAGCGCACCAGTTCCACGACCGGCGCTTCGTTCGCCACCGTGTTGATCTCCAGCACCGCGGCAGTGCCCTCGTTGTTGAACCGGTCACTGGCAATCGCGTCCACCCGCACGCCGCCGGATTCCGGCAGGGTGAGCGAAACGCGGAAGGGTGAACTGCTATCGGTGCCCAACACCGAGGTGAGGTCGCGGACGAACCGCACCCGCATGCCCGCCTCCACTGCGGCCGGCACGGCCTCGACCTCGATGGTGCGCCCCGCTACTGGGGCCACGCCGCCACCGATCCGCAACGTCGCGATTTCCGGCCCGAGCGTGTCGAGCGTGTTGAAGGTGAGTGTGAGCGGCTGGCCCGCCGCGGCGTTGCCCGCGAGGTCGAGCACGCCGTTCAGCGTCGCGGTGAACCGGGCGTTGAGCGGCAGCGCCGCCAGCGGCGTGAACGTGACCGCCTGCCCGCCGAAGACGAGGTCGCTGGTTCCCGTGATGGGGCCCACCGGTCCGGCGAGCGTCACCGCCGCGCCGGGTCGCAGCGTTTCGTTGAAGGCGAACCGGAGCACTGAGCGCGGGTCCACCTGCGTTTCACCGGCGGCCGGGAAGCTGGACAGCAACACCGGTGGATTGTTGTCCGCGGTCGTGAAGCTGAGCGTGAACGAGCGCGCCAGCAGCCGGCCCGCAAGGTCGCGCGGACCAAACGCGCTGCCCCCGGTCGCGCCCGGCAGTTCCGACACCATCAGCACCGTGTAAAGCTGCTGCGAGCGCAGCGGCTGCACGGGTGTGATTCGCAGACGGCGGCCGGCACCTTCCGGCGCGTCGAGCAACGTCACGGTGATCGGAATCGCGTCGGTGTCGCGGCGGAGGAAGATGCCGCCGTCGTCAATCGAGACCGGGTCAATCGCCTCGGAGAAGATCAGGTCAATCGGCGCAGTCGTGGAAACTTCCAGCTCGCCCGCGGCCGGCACGCTGCGCACCACGGCCGGCGGCGACTCATCGAGCGTGAGGTCGCCGAGGTCCGCTTCCTGGCCGTTCAGCGTCAGGCTAAACTCGGAGCGGGCGAATCCGTCGAAGTTCACCGCGACGGCTTCCACCGGCAGTGCAAGCCCGAGCGGCACATCCTCAAACCGGAACCGTCCGTCAACTCCGGTGAAGCCCGCTGCCCGATCCGTCGTGCCGCCGCGATTGCCGAACTGGACGACGACCCCCACGTCGGCCGCCGGCAAACCGTCGGCCCGCAGCACGCGCCCGATGACACTGCCGCTCGCGACGAGTTCGAGATCCTGCGTGACGGACTGGCCGTTGCTGACGAGGCGGACCGTCGCGGACGCGGACAGGCCTCCGCTCTTGAGTGTCAGCCGGTTGTCACCCAGGCCCACGTTGCCGAAGCGGAAGTTTCCGTCGGAGCCGGTCTGCGCGTTGGCAGGCGGCGGTTCTTCCACGAGGCGCGAGCCCAGCAGCGTGACGATGGACCCCGCTGGCACGGGCGTCGTGCCGTCGCTCTGGAAGGCGCGGCCGGAGATCTCGCCCACACCGCTCAACGTGAGTTCAACCTCCGCCGTCTGGCCCGCCGTGGTGAGCTGGGCATCGCCCTGGGCGACACTCCGTGATCGTTCCAACAATCCGTCCCGCGCGATGATCCGGCGGGTTCCCAGTGGCAACCCCGCGAAGCGAACCGAGCCGTCCGCTTCCGCCGGCCGTTCGCCGGCACCCGGAACCGTGACCAGAGCCCCGACTGCGGGCAAACCGTCCGGCTGCCGCACGCGCACCAGCACGTTGCCGAGCGGCGTCAACGCAACGTCGAAATCCAGCGTGGCGACGTTGTCGGGCAAGGTGCCGTTGCGGGAAGCGTTGAGCCCGGGTGACTGCGGATCACGCGCGGAAATCTGGAAGCCGCCGGCCGGCGACGCCGGGAAACGGAACCGGCCCGTGGGATCGGTGGTGACCGTGCGCTCCGGATTCAGCCCGTCATCAAAACGGATGGTAACCTCGGCCCCGGGCACCACGCCCGTGCCGAAACTGTCGAGCACGCGGCCGGTAATCTCACCCAGCGCCTGCTCGATCAGCGTCAGCCGGTTCGTCTCGCCGTTCACCGCGAGGGTGACGTTCGCGAGCGCGCCCACGCCGCTCACTGGATCGCTGCTGGTCACGCGATAAGTGCCGAGCGGCAGGCCCGTGACGAGAAACGCGCCGTCCCCATCCGTGCCGGCAAAGGCGATGCCACCCACGTTGATCTGCGCGCCGACGATCGGAGTGGTCAGGTCGCGCCGCACAAAGCGGCCCGCGATGCTGGCCGTGGGCTGGAGCCTCACCGTCGCCTCGCCCACGCCGGCCCGCGGCACCCGCACTGCCGCACGGCCGCTGATCTGCACGGCCCCCACCTGCGTCGTCGCCCGGACCGCGTAGTCGTTCTCCGTGAGATTGCTTAACTCGACCAGGCCCGCCGCGTCGCTGCGGCCCGTGAATTCGCCGAAGGGAAACGCGGAGCCTTCCAGGATCACGTCCGCGCCCGCCGCCGGCGAACCGTCGGCAAACACCACCAGCACGCGCGCACCGCCCTTGCCGAGCAGCCGCACCACCACGTTGTTGGTCTCACCGGCGTTGACGAACACCTTCGAGAAGCCGAGCAGCCCGGTCGTGGGATCGAACGCCACCACGTCGTATTGCTCCCCGGCGGGAATCTTCACCGTGGGCGGGAAGTTCGGCGGCACCGCCTTGACGCCCGCCGTGATCAGGGCCCCGACCTGCTGGCTGTAGGTTTTACCGGTCTGCGATTCCTCGGGCACGAAACCCCGGCTGAGATCCGGCCGGATGTGTCGCCCGGCGGGGACGAGAATGCGGACACCTTCCGCCGCGGGACCACCGTCGGGATTGAAGACCTGCCCGGCGATTTGGCCGGAGATTTCGCGCGGCGGCGGGAACTTCATGATCCGGTGCGCCGACGTGATCAACTCGGTGAGCAGCCCGCCTTCGCTCAGCACGACGGGGAAGAACGGCGAGGCCGCCTGCAAACCAAACGTGCCCGGTGTGACCTGGCCGGTGCGTGGCTTGCCGGGTGAACCGAAGAAGACGGAATCGGGAAACGCAAACTCACCGGTGGCCGGGTCGCTGTTCTGGTCGCCCAGCACGCGGAGCATCGGCGCGCCGTTGTTGGCGGGCAGCAGCCCGGTGAGGCGGACCTTTGCGCTGATCGGCACGTCCTGACCGTTGAGCACCTGGCCGGTGACCGTGCCCTTGCGGAAGAACTGCACGTCCTGGACCACCACATCGCCGTCGAACCGCACGTCCGCGTTGATGTAACCCCAACTGTCCGGCCGGAACTTGCCGCCCTCGCCGTTGAGCAGCGGATTGCTTGCACCCGTGAAGATCGCGAAGGCTTTCTGCAACGCGGCACCCAGTTGCCCCTCGTTCGGATCGTTGCCGAGCGTGTTCAGAACTCCGCTCACGTCCGTGTCGTCCACCGGCCCGGACGGCGCGCTGATGACGTGTGGCCCGGGCTCGATGTTCTCGAAGCGGTAGAAGCCGTTGGCATCGCTCACCACCCAGAAAAAGCCCGACGGATCATCCACCGGCCGGGCCACGCGGACGTTGGGCACGGGCCGCCCCTCTTCGTCGCGCACGGTTCCCTGAATCGCGCCCGCCGGAGCAAGCACGATGTCGAGCACGTTGACGATGCCCGGCAGCACGAGCAGCGAGGCGGAGCCCGTGCGCTGGAATTTGACGAGCGGATTGCGCTCCGGCGTGACGGCCGCCATGAACGAACGCTGGCCCGTCGGCACGTCAGGAATCAGGAAGCGCCCATCGGCGTCGCTGGTCACCAGGTTGATGCCACCCGCCACCAGCGCGTTGGCCATCGGCACGCCAAACGAGGTGCGCACGCGGCCCGCCACCGACGCGAAGCCCGGCAGCGCGAGGTTCGCCCGCGTGGCTTGGCCCGCAGTCACGGTGACGGTGAACCCTTCAGGGGTTGCCCGCCGTCCATCCTGCGAAATCGCGATCAGGGTCCATAGACCGACCGGAACATTGCCCAGCGTGAAGTCGCCGTTGGCGTCGCTCGTGGCCGTCGCCAGCACGGTCGTTTTGTCCAGCACGAAGACCTGTGCGCCCGGATGCACGGTGGCCAGATCGGCCTCCGTCACCCGCCCGACCACGCTGCCGCGCGCCACCGGCGCGGCGCTTAGGACCACCGGCACATCCTTCAACTCGCCCGGGGTGGCCAGCGACTCCGACACGCTGCGCGTAAGTCCGGCCCCCGTGTCCACCTGCACCGAGAATGAACCCAGCGGCACGCCGAAGAAGGCGAAACGACCGCCCGAATCGCTGAAGACGCCGCGACCCAGCTCGCGCGAGTTCGGATCGGGAAACAGGTTCACCGCCGCCCCGGCCACCGGGGTCGTGGCGTCCGCGCCGAGGACCGTGCCGGTCACGGTGCCGCGACCGCGGAAACGCAGCGCGACGAAGTTGGTGCCGCCCGTTCGACCGGGTGAGGCGGTGTCGCGGAAGAGCGCGCGGTCGAGCCCCTCGGCCTTGGCAATGGCCTCGGGCAGCGCGCCCGCGGCGAAGGCGTCGAGGATCGAGCCCTGATTCTGCTCGGCGAGTTCGGTCAGCCGCGTGCGCAACTGCGCGGTGTCGTCCCCGGAACTGAGCAGCACCGCGAGGGCCTCGGACGAAAGCCCCGCCGTGTCGGTGGCACTGACCGTGAAATTCGGTCCGGCCAAGACGAAGTCGAACGTGAAGTCGCCGTTGGCATCCGTGAACACCTGGCTGGGCCGGAAGATGTGGGGGACGCAGGAATCGCCGGCCAGGGCCTGGTCATTCATCGTCAGCGTCACCGGCACGCCCACGGCCGGCGAGCCGTCGCCGCGCAGCACGCGGCCGTTGATGGCGATGCCGTCGGCGAAGGAGTTGCCCAGCAGTTCGTGCCGGATGGCCCGGGGCGCACTGGCAATGAGGTTGCCGCGCTCGTCCGCCACGCCCTGCACGGTGAGCGAGCGCGGGCGCACCGCCGAGATGCCGCGGCGGAGGTTGAGCAGTGCGAGCCGCCCACCGCCTTGGATTTGCACGGTGCTGGCCGTGTTGCCGTCGTCGAGCACGTAGGCGGCGGGCCGGTTGATCGAATCCTGTGTGAGCGGCTTCGAGAACAGCACGCCGATGACGGTGCCGTAGTTCAGCACGCGGAGATCACCCGTGCAGGGAATGGCCGGACGGCCGGCGAGCACCGTTGGATCCTGGATGACTCCGATTACGCGCGGGGCCGCTTCCAGAATCTCGCGGCGTGTCGCGGCGAGGGTTTCGTCGGGCACGCCATCGCCATCGCGGTCGAGCCGGAGCACCGGTGGTTCACTGGCAAAATCCAGCTCGGCGCGGCTGCCGGCGTCGAGTGCGGGCGTGAGCCAGGAGAATTCAGAGCCCGTGCCGGTCGAGCCGAGCCGCAGCAGGCGCACCACGCCGGCCGGAACCGGATTGGTGAAGCGCCAGGCGTTGGTGCCGGTCGCAAGTTCACCTTCCTGCACGAACAAGGCTCCGGAAGTTTCCCCGTAGCCGAGCGTCCGGGGAACCGCGCTGCCGGCCAGAGTCACGAGTCCCGTGGTCAGCCAGTCCCGGCCAACGTCGGTGCCGAAGTTGTCGGCGAGCAGTTGCATCGGCTCGGTGCGGCCCGCCAGTTCCGGCGCAAAGGCCGACAGCAAGTCCGGAACATTGCGGCCGTCGGCGAGCAGGAGTTCGCCGAAGATCGCGTCGCGCCATTCGGTGCCGGCGTCATTCTCGCGGAGAATCTGGTCGAAGCCCGCGGTGAAGCGCCGCGCGCCCTGCCAGTCGAGCAGCAGGTCGAGCAGCACGCGGTTCGTGTCGTCGCCGTAGCGCAGACGCTGCCCCGCTTCAGCCAGTTCGAGCACGCGGTCCTTCACGTGCGCCTTGCTCACCGGCAGCACGCCCGCCGGCAGCAGTGGCGCGGTGGCCGCGGAGAGCGCCTGACCGAGCACGCGGTCCGCCGCGTTGCGGACGCGCTCGGGCAGCAACGCCACGTCGTCGGGGAAGCCGAGCGAATCGGGTGAGAGCGCCACGCCGTTTTCGTCCACGCCCATCGAAAGGATGAAGCGGCCAGCGGTCGCATCTTCGCCGAACGTGAGGTTCGAGAAGGTGATCTGGCCAGTCCGCTGCGCCCGCAGCTTCCAGCGCGCCGTCGCGGACTGGCCTGGCGGGATCGTCCCCAGTTCCACCGTGGCATCGCTCTCCAGCGCCGCTCCGCTGAGCGCCGCGGCCGGCAGGGTCACGCGGACGAAGTTGGCCACGCCGCTGCCGGTGTTCAGGATTGTGACGCTTGCGTCGTAGGGTTCCTGCGTGCGCACGGTGCGCGGGTGCGTGAAGGCGATCGAGAACTTCGGATTCCGCACGAGCACGGAGCCGGCGGCCTTGCCGTTGATGCGGATCACGCCCGCGGCCAGACCTTCAAGATCGGCCGTGAGCTTGAGGTTCATGACGTGCAGTCCTTCCTGAAGTCCTTCGACGAGGAATTCCGCCTGCCCGCCTTCCCCGGGAGTCAGCCGGCCGATGTCGTCCGGCGTGCCGAGTTTGCCGTCAGCACCGGGCCGGACGATGGGCTGGCTCGGGCGAATCTGCTGGGCCGCGCCGATGCGCGCGAAGCGCAGCGGATCGTCGCCGGGCTGGTTGAAGTCAGGGCTGGGAATTTTGTCGTCGCCGGGCGGCAACACCAGTTCCGCCTGCACGTTGAGCACGCTCAGTCCGGAGCCGGCGGGCGCGGCGTTCTCGGTGAACACCTGCACGGAGAAGAACTGGTTCAGGAAGCCGATGTTGCCGGGAATGACGAGCAGCGCCGGGATGGGCGGGATGCTCAGTCCCAGTTCCTGCTCGGTCTCTTCGGTGAACTGGAAGTTGACCGGCTGCAGCTCGATGGAGGCGACCTTCACCGCGTCGGGCAACTGGAGCTGCGCCGCCAGATCCTGATTGATCTGCTGGGCGGCCTTGAGGCGTTCCTCGAGTTCCGCGGCCGGAATGATTTCCGTGGTCTGGTTCGCACGCGGCGAGACGACGGGGAGCCGGACCGGAATGGTCTTTCCATCGAGCACGAAGCCGACCTCGAACTCGGTCACGCGGAAGTTCTGCTCATCAATGAAGATGCCCTTCTCCTTGATCTCGTCGCCGGTCAGCGGGCGCGACGTGACCCGGCTCACGAGCACCTCGTCGAACACATGCACGGGCACCGACGACGGCGAACCTTCGAGCCGCGTGGCCTGCGTGGCCGAATCCACCAGGCGGACGTTGGCGAGCTGGTAGTCGCCCACGACGTTGAGCGGCGGCAGCACCAATGGCTGCCCCGGTGCCGCGAAAATTTCCCGCGCCTCAAACGACGGTCCGCGCAGCGTCGCCGACACGAACGCCTCCCGCACCGTCGCCGCATCCCCGACGATCTCGACGGCCACGGACCCCGCAATGCCCTTGGGCACCGACAACACCGCCGGCGACACCCGCATCACCGAGCCGGTGATACGGTATTCGAGGGTGGTGAGCGGGGCGGCGGCAGCAGCAGAACCGAGAAACCCAAGAGGCAGCAGAATAGCCAACGCCCATTGACATCGTCGCCCGCAAAACTGGCGCTGCGCGTTGCGATCCACCGGACTGACCGGTGCCAAGATCCAAGCGAGCACGGCATCATGAATGAACGCGGGCAGGCTCATGGCACGGGTGGGTCTAGGATGCGACCGGCTAGAGCCGCCTCCGCGGCAGCCCAGGTTGCAAAACCATTAAACTGTGGTGACAGGCGCACCACAGCCGCATCCAGGACAAAGTTTCCGATCGGCCCTTCGACAGGTGTCGCTAAATCCAGGTGACCGCCGGAAACCAGACGCGCGTCCAGTTCGTGCAACACTTCCAGCTTAAACACCTCCAGGGCGTCCATCGTGAACAGGGTTCCGAATTGGGTGAAACGGACGTCAGGAGGATTTCGCAAGGCTGCCTGGACCAGGTTTTCATTGATGAAGACGAGACCTAGGTTGGGACCGTTTTGCACATGCCGTCCGGGGTTGAACTCTCCCTGGATATTCTCCGGCATGGGCAAAACTCCAAATGGTCCACGGGCGATGCCTGCTTCGAAGGCCGCCTGCTCGCCGGTGATCCGGATGTTTCTGGCCTGGGCAAAGGCCATGATCGCGTTGAAATCCCGCGGCAGGTTGGCCAGTTCCAAGGCGCTGCTCCGAACCAACTGGGCGAACGCCAAGGCGCGCAAGCGGATCCCCAGATCGGTCGGCTGTTCCACCGCCTCGTGCAGGAGTAACAGCGTGCCCAGTTCATGAACGGTCGGCGCTCTTCGCCCGTTGCGATGCAAGCCGGAGAGATCAACGGTCAAGGCAAGGACATTGACCGTTTCGCGGCTGCCTACCCGTCCCTCGGCGAGAAACATGCCGGTCGCCGCAATCGCTGCGGGTGGCTGCGCCAGATTGATCCGATTCGTTTCGACCGGCGGTCTAGGGCGGTGATCTGGACCAAGCGGAAAAAGCAGCACCCGGCCATCAGGAACAACGGTGCCATCAGGATTCAGCACGGTGAAGGCGATGGTCGGCACGTCACCAACCAGTTCGATCTGTGCGTGCAGTCGTTCCGGCCCGGTTTGGACATCCACTGGAGGCACGCCGGGATTTCCAAAGGCCCGTGCCCTGCCTGAGGTTGTGTTGTCATCAAGCGCGGAATCGCCAGCCACAGCAGAAACCACCTGCTCGATGGTGGACTCCTCGGCGTTGCCCTCCAAAGTCGGCAGGCTCTCGTTGATGGCCGTGCCATCCAACGTGTCATCCAGATCAACCGTGCCCTCAATCTGCGCCACCCGCACGCCATCTGGGTCATTCGGCTCCCCAGAACGGGCTATACGCGGACCGGCATTCGGACCATCCCCTCGGGTGCTCGTGCGACGGCCGGTCACAGTGATGGTTCCTGCGCTTCCAGGCCCATACACCTCGACGGACACCGGCAGTTCGATGCGCGAGATCCGCCGGTCGGTCATCAGCGCCAGCAGGCCGGGCTGGGTGGGGCCGCGTCCGCGGACCACGAGGTTCAGGTTCTCGGTGCGTTGCAGCAGTTCGGCGGCGCGGTTGTCGGTCCGCAGGCCGGCCGTGTAGTCGGCATAGGCCGGCTGCGTGGGCCGCTGCACGAAGTCGCGCAGGAAGATGAAGGTGTTGGTGACGAACCGTTCGTAGGCACCCGGCTCGTGGATGATCGTGGCGAGGTATTCCTTGTCGCCGTTCTTCGCCTTGAGGAAGTCGCCCAGGTCAGGCGGTTCGGTTCGGTCATCGCGGTCACTGGCGAAGTCACCGAACGCCGCGAGCGCTTCGGCGCTGCCGCGAGCGAGTTCGAGGATGAAGTTCTCGAAACTCCGCACCGGGTTGACGGTCATGCGGCTCGCCGCCTCGTCGGCCACGAGGGCGTTCAGGTTCGTGTCGCCCGCCAGCCGGGCCAGCGTGGCGCGGATCGCCGACTTGCCGAGCTTCTTGAGCCGCGAGGCCTGCTGCACCGCCACCGCGTCGTCCGCAGAGCGCTGGAGAATCCGCAGCCGGTCGCCCTCGCCGGTGCTGCTCAGCCGGATGCTGGCCACCTGGAACGGACGTGACTTGAGCGCGGCAAAGTCCTGGAACAGCCCCCACTCCAGGCCCTCCGCCAGCGGCACGCCGACGCGCTGCCAGTTGGCGAAGATCTCCGTCAGCGTCGGCGCGTCCGCATTCAGTCCGGTAGTGTCGCCATCGTCATTCAGGGTTACGTAGGCGCCTTCCAGCAGCCACTTCAACATGAGCAGTTGCCGGCCGGTGCCGCCGTCGCCGATCGGGTCGTCGCCAAATTCCGGCGGGCGTTGCAGGTGCAGATGGCCGAACTTGAAATGCTCGCTGCGCTCGGGGAAAAAGGAGGTGTCGGGCAGCAGCTTCCGGTGGGCGGGATTGCCGGTGACCGTCTGGGTGAACACGCGGGCAATCACTTCGGCCGGCGTAAGCGGACTGCGGAAGCCTTCATCCAGCTTGTCGTCGTTGGCCCGACGCTCCACCTGGAAACTGGGCTGCCCCTCCACGAGGAATCCGCCGGGCAACGCATACTCCCACGTCACGATGGCCCCGTCGTCTCCGGTGGGCACGCCGTTGGCATCCAGGCCGGTGGGCCGCCGGAAATACCAGTCGCCCGTGAGCGTCGCGGGTTCGTGCGGGCCGTCGGCCTCGAAGCGGGCGCGGTCCGCCTCGTTGAACCCGTAGGGCGTCGCCAGGTGGACCGGCAGGAACAGCTCGTAGTCGTTGTCGCTCTTGCCGGGCAGGTAGATGCCGTTGCAGCGCTGGACGAACTTGGACTTCCACAGGTTCGCGCCCGAACCCTGCTCGAAGACCCAGAGGTGGGCCGGGGCGAGCAGGTAGCGGCCGGCGATCAACGGGCTGACCCGCGCCTCCTGGACCACCGCGCGCACCGCGCCGCGGATCGCCACCAGCTTCTCCTCGTAGAGCGACTTGTCCGCGACGGGCGCCTTGTCGGTGAGGAAGTTCCTCGTCTCGGCCACATGGAACGGATCAAGGCCGCCCACGTTGCCCTGCTCGTCCACGCCCACGACCGCGAACGGCCGTTCGGGCAGGCGCGCGAAGGTGACGACGTTGGTGTCGAGCGGGTAGAAGGTGTCGTCGTCCAGGCGGCCGTTTTCGTTCGAGTCGAAGACGGCGAAGAATTTCAGCGCAGTGGCGGCCGTAAGGTTGTCGCGCCCAAGGATGGTGACGAGATCGGTCGCCGGGTTGAGGATGCCGACGGTCGCCGGGCCGGAGCGGTCGCCGGCGGCCTGCTCGCTGGCGGCGGTGAAGACCGGCTCAATCGTCCCCAGCGAGGTGCCGTTCAGCGGACTGCCGGTGGTGACTTCAGGGATGACCCGTTGGAGCACCGCGGAAAGCTTGTTCGTGTCCCATTCGAAGGTCAGGCGAACACCTTCCAGCGAACTGACCTCGCCGGCCTGCCAGCGGAACAGGCGTCGGGGAATGCCGCCCTCAAGGTAGAGCAAGTCCACCTCGATGGGGCCGCCTTTCCCCGTCGCCCCGACCAGTGCGCGGGTCGCCGCAAAGTCAATTCCCAGCAGTTCGTCCGGCAGTTCGCGCAACGCCCGGGCGTAGTCCGTATCCTGCGCGGCGCGGCCCAGGAACCTCGCCACGCTGGGCAGGATCAATCGTTCGTAAAAGGCATTGCCTAGGGTTGTGAGGGCGGGCATCCGGTCGAACACCCCGCCCAAGAGGGACCGCACACCGGCAGTTACGCCCTCCTGCCGCACGGCCAGGCCGATCGTGTCGAAGGTGCCGGCCGCGTGCCCGTTGACCCGGACAATGAATTCGGGATGCCCGCCCTCAAAGCCATCAAGCGCGGCCCGGCGGATGCGCAGGGACGACCTTGCCGAATCCGGGCCGAAATTCGCCCCGGCCAGGCCCGTGGGATCCGGCCCCACCGTCACCGTCACCGAACTCGTGGCTTCGGCACCGTCTGAATCGATGACCCGCACCGTGACAATCTGGGTTCCGGGTTCGTCGAAGGTCACGGGCACGGCAAACTGGTTTTGCCCGCTCACCACTCCCCCCGGCAGCGTCCATCGGAAATCGTGGCGATCATCCAGGCCCGGATCGGTCACCCGGGCAGTCAGGATGCGGGTATCGCCCCGGTCCACCGGGAGGTCGCCCCCTTCGATCTCCACCGTGGGTGGCACATTGGCCACCACAACCTGCTGGCTGGTGAGTCCGCTGACACCGTTGTCCGTCGCCGCGCCCACAGTGACCAGGTAGGTGCCGCTCTGCCGATAGCGATGAGGCACCGTCACGGCGGTGCCGTCGGCAACCCGGCGCAGATCCACGCTGCCGTCGCCGAAATCAACCACATGGCTAATCACACCCGTCGTGCCGGGCGGCGGCGTGGCGGTCACTGTGATGGAACCCAGACTGCCTTCGGCAAAACCTGCCGGCTCGGGCAGGGCCAGCGCAATCTCCTCAACCTTCCGGCCCGAGTAGATGGCCGCGAACAGGTCCAGGAAGGCGGGGGTGTTCAGCATCGGGTTGTGCCCGGTGAGGTCGTCGTCAAAGCCGCCCACTAGCGGATACAGCCGGGCTCCGGGCGCGTTGAAATCTAGGTTTGAGCCGCGTCCTCGAGCGAGGCTGCCGATGGGCACCGTGCCGTCGCCGGCGACATATCGGACCTCGATCTCCTCGTTCAGCCGATACTGGTTGGTCGGATTGACCGCCAGTTGGCCATCACCCGGGCTGATGAGCAGATCCGCGCCGTCGCGCACCTGCTCGGTCTCGAACGACGCCACCCGGGCGACACTCGCTACCACGTTGGTCCGCGCCGGCTGCGAGACCAGCCGTCCGCGCACGCGAATCTGGCCGATGGTGTCCGGCGACGTGCCGAGGCCGACGATGTGGTGCATCTCCACATCGGCCGCGTCCAGCCGGTGGTCGGAGATGCGCTGCGCGTAAAAGCGGTTGGCGTTTTCCCGGGCTGGGTGTTCGCCGCCGGGCAGATCCTCAAACCGGAACTCCTGCCGCAGAATGTTCGTGGCCGCCTTCACGGCCGGTTCCCGGAGGAAATGCTTCGCCACCGCGTCCATGTAACCATCGAACGTGAACGATTCGTTGGGCAGGCCGTTGGTGTTCAGGTCGAAGCCGTCCTCGACGAGCGGACGGAAGCCGAGTTGGAAATACTCTTTGGTCGGCAGCAACTGGTGGGCACCGGGCGCGAACTGAAGCATCTGCTGCACCGCGCCGATGGGCGTGATGATGTTGATCTTCGTTTCGTTCATGTCGCCGGTTCGGAGCCCGGCCATCACCTTGGGCGCGCCCAGCCAGGGAGTGCCCACCGTGATGAACCGTTTCACCAGCGGTCGCTGGCCCGGCAGGAGCATGAACGCCCGCGACACCAAGCCGCCGTTGCTGTGGCCGACGAGATCAACGCCGTCGGAGTCCGGGTTCAGTTCCAGCGCCAGCCGCACGTAGTCCTTCAACTGTTCCGCGGCCTGCTGATTGTTCAGCCGCCAGTCGTAGGGAAAGACGAACAGGTTCGGCGACGGCGACTGATTAAGGATCGGCTGACCATCGAGCCGCAGGCGTTTGCGGATCGTCTCACCACCGGGCCCGTCCTTCAGGAAATCATATTCGACCATCCCCAACTCGCCCGTCAGGTGAGCGATCCAATCCGCGTAGATGGAGCCGAGATTCTTAATCGGTGTTTCCAGGGTGAAGCGCAGTGCGTCGGTAGCGAACGTGTCAAACAGGGGCTGGCCGTCGGGCTTCACCAACAGTGCCCGCTGCTTGCGGGATTCCTCGAAGAGCGAAAGGCTCAGCCATTCGTTCGCGCCGTTGACCTCCAGCTTCGAGCCCGCAAACCCTGGCACGAGCACCATCGGCCGGTCGGCGTGGTTCACCCGCAGCAGGGCGTGGGCTCCGGGCAAGAGCAGCGGGTTCCACTCCCCATCGATCACCGTGTCCAAGAGCGGCAGATTGTTCAGCAGGGCCACGGACAGAGTGACCTGTTCGCCGAAATCGAAGAAGTTTCCCACCGGGTTCAGTTGACTGAGGCGGGCCAGTTCCTCGATCAGGGCCGTCGAACCCGGAATCTGAACCCCGCCGATCTCCGCCGTGGGATTGAGCCGGAGCTGGCTGACGAACGGCTTGAGCCGGCTCGGGGTGGGATCAAACGGCCGCGGCAGGGTTAAGAAGCTCCTCTCGCGTTCGCTGGGCAGGCCGACCCACAGGCGTGGCGACGGCCGCAGGTAGGCCCGGTTGACCTCCAACTGCGCCGCCTGGTCTTTGAGCGCGGCCAACTGCGGCACCGTGGGCGCTCCGCCCAGGATCACGAACGGTCCGGCCAGAAACCGGTTGTAGAGCGGATGGTCCGGGTCATCCGAAAGCCGCCGCGCCTCGAACCGGTCGGTCAGGAGTCGCAGCGCGGAACCGAGGCTCGACAGTTTCGCAATCAACTTCTTAAGCGAGAGGCTGTTGCCGAGCTCGGCATCCATGCTGTCCAGCAGGGCCCGGACTCCGATCTCACCGCCCGCGCCCTGCCTCGAGCCGCCCTTCTTCAGGTTGAGGACGCTCAGGACCAGCTCGATCACCCGTCGGCCCAACAGCGCCCCTTCCAACTGCTCGTCGCCCACCACGGCCGGCACCACCGTCCCGCCGCGATCCGGCTGGGGCAGTCCGTTGGCGTCCACCGCCGACAGCACGAGCGGCAGCAGGCCGTCGGACTGCGCCGCGCCGCCGGGGGCATCCACGAGCACGTAGTAATGCCGCTCCGGATCAGGGGTTGGTGCGACGGAGCCGGTGCCCGCCGACGTGACTTCCGCCACGGATACCCGGGACGCCGTCCTGAGGAAGCCCTCGACGATGGCCGGCGGCTGGGCCGCGATCACGGCGGGGTTGATCAGCGCGTTGAAGCGGACGAACGAGAACTGCGGCGCGGTTTCGACGTAGCGCCGGTTCGCGCCGCCGTGGGTGAAGTTGAGGCCCGCCGCGTCGGCCACGAAATCACGGCTGCCCGTGCCGGTGCCGTCAATCCGCCCCACGATGCTGGCGTGGCTCAGCGTGCGGTTTGGCAGGATGAGCCTGGCCGGATCAATCATCAGTGTGCTCCGCGCCGTGGCGAGGGCGAGCAGGCCGTCCGTCCGGCGTTGGATGCTGCCGGGTGAACCTTCGCCCGGCGGCAGCGTGAAGCGGTTCAGCAGTGCCGGCGCGGAGGGCACCGTGACATCAATCACCGCCAGCGCACCGTCGCCCGAAGCCTGCCCGAGCGTGACCAGCGCCAGATCGCGGCTTACCTGATTCGTCGGCGTTTGCAGCGTCGTGCCCGGCAGCAGCAGCACCCGGCGCACCGTGTCGCTGGTCGTGAAGCTGACGATGGCCCCGTCGAGACTGTTGGTGTCGCTGGCGGCGAGCAGCGTGGAAAAGCGCGGCGGCAGGTCGCCGCCGAGAAACCGGCTCACGGAGACGACCAATCCCAACCCGGCGTGAAAGTCAAAGTCCTCGATCCGCTCGGCGCGCGTCTTGGGCGCGAAGGAAAACGCGAGTCCGGGTGTCACCAGCGGATCGCCCGAAGGCACCGGTAACTGGTCGCCCGCGTCGCAGAAATCCCCGTCGCCGTTCGCGTCCACACCGTCGTTGCCGCCGCCCACGCCGAACGAATCCAGCCGGCCCTTCTGAAGTTCCACGCGGTGAAACGATGTCAGGTTGAGGAGCTTGATGCTCGTCACGTCCGCCCCGAGCTCAAAGTATCCGAGGTAGGGCGCGTCCCATTTCGCCTTCACCACCTGCGACAGCGATTCGACCTGATTCACACCCTCCGCGACCGAGGGACGGCCGCTACCGTCATTGCCACCACCGCTCAGCAGGAGACGTTGGCCCAGCGTCACCTCGCCATCGTCAAGCTGGGCAAGCTGGAGAAACTTCGGCTCGTTGGCGTGGCCGGTGAACAGCGCGAGCAGGTTTAGCGGCGCGCAGACTCCATCGGCATCCGGCAGCGAATAGTTCGGAACCAGCGCCATCGCAGTGGGATAACCAATGTCGTTGCTGTCGAACTCGTCCGGTTCACCTGGGTCCGCCAGATCCAGCACGCGCAGTTTGCCAGAGGCCCCACCGCGTTCGAGCGCATAGGCGAAGCGGCCGAGCATCACGACACCGGCGCCCGTCTGGCCGTCAAACACTGTCTCGACCCCGGCGGTCTGCGTGAATTCCATCCTGAACGGATTTTTGCCCGCAGTCCCGGCATCCTGGTCGAAGAACTTGCCACTCTCGCCCTGGGCGCCCGATCCCACCGTCAATTTCACCGGGCCTTTCGTTGTGCCGTCGTAGAAGACGGTGAGTTCGCGCCGGTCGCCGGACGGCTCCACGCGGCGCAGGAAGTGAGCGCCTTCGAACGTCAGCCAGTCGAGTTGCTCCGGCTCTAACAGCTCTACCGGCAGCGCGCGGTTGAAGCGCAGTGTGATCGGAGCCAGCGCCGGCAGATTGACCGTCCCGTTGGGCGGCCACGAAAAGATCACGCGCAGCGCCGCGAGGTCGTTCGGATTGCCCGGCGGCAGCGCGGGCCGTTTTACGCCAAACGAAACGGCGTGGAACGCAGTCTTCCGCTGGCCCAGATCATCGGTCACGGATGCCTCCAGCGTGACGCGGCCGGACTGCGCGAGCTGCACGCGGAACTGGCGCACCTTCCGCCCCGGCAGGTCCGCGTCGCCGGGCAGTGGCGTCAACAGCACGTCACCGGGGTCCAACACCGCGCCAAGCAAAGTCTGCGCGCCAAGCACCCGGAGTTCCGGTGCGTTGACGATCCGGTCATCCACGCCAGTGACGAACACCACCGCGCCATCGTCCGCGCCGCGTCCCGCCTGCGGCAGGGCCGGCTCGTGGCCCACCGAAACGACCGGCGGCGCTGAGCCTTCCACTGCGGCCAGGTTCACCGCGGGCTCGCTGAAGCGCAGTTCGGCGTTTGCCACCGTCGTGCCGCCGCTCTCACCCGCGAACGGAGCGGAGCGGGCCTTCTGAAACGGGAAACGCGGATGCGTCGCGACCAGTGCCCGGGTGGCGGTCGCCTCCGACGGACTGAAAAAGAATCCGAGGTTGCCGCGCTCGTCGGAGATCGAAACGAGGTCGCCGTCCAGCACCACCGGCGAGCCGGCCGGATCGGTTTCATCCGCGACCCGCAGCATCCGCACCGTCGCCCCGGCCAGCGGCTGCACGAGTTCCGTGCCATCGGGGTTCTTGCTCACAGACCGCACGAAGCCGCCCACCTTGAGCGGCCCCTGGGACAACAACGGCAGGATGCCGAACGCCGCAGTCTCGCCCTTGTGCGGATTCTCGGCGTCGGACCCGACCCGCACCGGCGTGATGGTCGTCATGCCCGCGCTCGCCGCGAGGCCCGCCAGCTTGCGCGCCAGCATTCCGACGAATGGAGGCGACTGCGTCCGCACCCGGCCACCTTCCGGCCCTTCCGCCACATATGCCGCGGTGTCCACGATCTGATGCACCACCCGGCCGTCCACCCGCAGCGGCATCACCACCACGAAGGCGAAGTTCGTCGGGTCCGCGCCCGGCGGCAGGCCGAGATCGGCGAGCTTCACCGGCACGCTGATGTCGGCCGCGAGCGTCAGCGGATCGCCGGTCTCGGTGAGTTCAAAGGCACCGAGAATCGGGCCGGCTCCCGCGGGAAGTTTCCCGGCCACGAGCGCCGAGAAGGCGGCCGGCGCGATGGATTCGACCTTGAAGACCGTCTTCCCGGCAATCGAACCGGGATCCACGATGAAGTCCACCGGCACGCCTTCGCCCGCCGAACGGATGGTGCCGCCCGCTGCGAAGATGCCCACGCGTCCGTCGCGGAAAACCTGCCGGCTCGCGGGCACGGTGTTGCGCGTGCCGTTGCGGTTGACCAGCACCACGCTGAGGAAGTCGTCCACGTCGGCCGGGATGTCGTTCGTGAAGCTGCCATCGGGCTTCGAGAGCACCGTGCTCGTAAACCCGGTCGTGTCGTTGACGAGGATCACCGGCGAATCCGGCTCGGCCATGCCGGCACCGCCGACCATCGGCGCGAATCCGTTCACCGGCTCGAAAATAGTCAGGGCCGCGTCGTCGCGCCGCAGCACGTCGCTCTCGGTCGTGAAGCGGAACTCGCGCGGGCCTTCGAGCGGGCGGGCCGTGAGGTCGGTAATCGTGGCGGCGAGACTGAGCTTGAGCGCGGCGAAAGCCGGCAACTGCGCCGAAGGCAACACGGTGATCGCGGTGCGGGCCAGGTTCAGCGAGACGCTCGCGGGAATTGCCGAGCCGTCGGGCGCGGTGAGCTTCACGGCGTCACCCAGCAACGTCGCCGGATTGAGCGCGCGGCTGAAGGTCAGCGTCACGGCCGCGACACGCGGGACATTCGCTGAACCGTCTGCCGGCGATGCCGCGAGCACTCGCGGGCCGAGCCCAGCAGTGTCCGCGTTCGCGGAGACGGCTGCCAAGTCGGCGGTGACGGTCAGCGTGGCCGAGCCGGAATCATCGGTCCTAGGATCGAGGAGGGTCAGTTCGGTCGTGCCCGCCGGGGCGGCGAGCTGGTAGCGCCCGGCCGCATCGGTGAAGGCCGTCCACGGGCCGGCACGCACGACGACACCGGCCGCGGTCTGGGCGGCGCGATCGCGCACGATGCCGCTCACGAGCGCGTTCGCCGCGGAAGTTTGGAACAGCCAGTATTGGCCGCCGCCGTCCACACCCGGTAACCGCTCGCCGGCCGCCGGCTCGCGCGAACTCAACACGCCTACGGCGTCGCTCGTCATGCGCTCGACGGGCTGGAACCCGTGACGGCCTTCGTCGAACACGGCACGGGCGAGCACAAAGTTCCGGTTCGGCGTCACCGGGCTGGTTTGCAGCGTGAGCCGTTTGCCGGCCTGGGCGTTGGCCACGCTGAGTTCGAAGACCTGGGTCAGTTCCAGTCCGGCGGGCACGAGGCCGGTCGGGTCTGGCAACGACAAGCGCCGCAGCACCGCCGCTTCAGGACGCGCGTAATCTCCAGCAGCAGCAGTGACCCGCAGGGCACCGTCCGCCAGCGGACCACCGCTGGCATTCAGCACCCCGCCATTGAACGCGGCCGGAGCCAGCACCTCGACGCGAATGACGGCCTCCGCGAGTTCCTCACCCGCGAGCAATTGAAACGGCCGCACCGGAAACTTCGCCACCACCGGGCCGTCTGCTGCCGCACCGGGCAGGCGATAGCCGACGAGTTGCACCGTGAAGGCGGGCAACTGCCGCCGCGTCCCGTCACGCAACTGGTATTCCTCGGTGACCTGACAGGGAAACTTGAGCCCGCTGCTGAGCGGACCCGCCGGGCTGGAAAATTCCACGGTCGCCGTGGCCGTGACCAGAGCCGCCTCGCGACGGGCCGGACTGGAAACCGGATTGACGCGACCCGTGGCCGAAAGCGTGGCCGGGTCCACCGCAGAAATGACTTCACCGACGGCTTCACCCGCGTTGGGAATCCGGGGAGCCACCGGCACCGCGTCGGGAACCAGCACGGCGAAGAGTCCCGCCACCGGAAAGTTCAACGCGACACTTTGCCGGCCCTCGCCGGGAACGGTTCGCACCGCGCGCCAGACCAACGCCGCGTCATCCCATTGCGCCAGCACGGCCGACCGGCCCACCGGCACCACCTCATTCAACTCAACCGTCTGCGCTCCCGCGACGCTGCGGACGAGCACCGCCGGGCTCCAGCCACGCGGCAGGGACGCGGGCAAGGCATCGGCGGAGAAGCGTTGCACAACGCCGGCACCCGTCGCCACGAGCCGGACCGACGGCAATTCCGTGACCGTCCCCAGCGTGAGTTCCGCGGCCAGCCGGATCACGGGCTCGTTTCCCGGAAGCTGGAACCGCCAGCCCCGGACGCCCGGACGCGCTTCCAGCGTCAGCCAGCCGCCACGCGCGGAAGTGAAGCTCTGCGGCGCGTCGGAACCGATTTCCTCGACGGCGACGCCGGCCAGCGGCAGACCATCCGCCGTCAGGGTCCGCACCAAGGTCTGAGTCGTGGGCGGGGCTTCAGGAGCTGAGAACAGTGCCGCGCGCAGATCTGACCGCGTCTGCCCGTCGCCGAGTGAAAGCGTAAAACCTGGCAGCGCCATGCCGGGGGCCAGTTCGCTGCCTCCCGCTTGCGCGGTGAGATCGAGAAAGAGTTTGCCGTCGCCATCCACGACGGTGCCGGTGATTCCCGGAGCCACGCGGTCGGCGGTCTCAAAGCGCAGCACGAGCGGGAGCCGGAGGGGTTTCGTGGATCCATTGGTGACAACCAGGTCCACCTCCCAGCGGCCCGTGGCCCGGTTCGGGCGGAACGCCCGGAAAAAGACGCCGGCCGGACTGTCGGCGCGTTCCAGCGCCACGGTGCCACCCGCCAGCGGAAACGGCCTCAACTCGGCGGCGCTGACGCTGCTGAGCCCGATCAAACAGGTCGCCAGAAGACGATGGAATAGGCTGCGGATCATGCCCGGTTCCTCCGAATCAGGGTCCAACCCAGGCCCGCCGCGAGCAGCGCCATCACGGACGGTTCCGGCACCGCCAGCGCATAGCTCCGGCTCACCAGCAGGTCGCCATTCCCGAACAGGTCGAAGGTGGCCCGGTAATCCGCGGACCGGGCTCCAAGCGGAAGTTCCACGACCACCGCATAGGCGAAGGTCGTCGTTGCGCCCGGCATCGGCACGGCGCGGAAGTCGACTTCACTGACCTGGACCGAGCCGCCCGGAATCAGCCCGCTCACCCCGCCGGGCCCAAGCGTGAGACCGAACGCGTCCGCCGTGGCGAGAATGGTTGAACCCGAGCCGTCGGGGCGGGAGAGACTAAGCGTCAGGCTGTCGTAAAGCAGCCCGACCGCCGTCACCTCCGGCGTCGAAAAGCCGATTTCGAACTGGAGCTGCGCGGGCAGCGGACGCCCCCCGTCGGCGACCAGGGCCACCGTCTGGGTCTGGAGCACCGCGGGCACATCGGTTTCCGCCACCCAGGGCGTCCCGAGCCCCGAACCCGAAGCGGCCCGGGCGGACCCTTCGAGGGTGGCCACGACGGCGGTCGCGAGCACCACTCCCGGAGCCGTTAGCGGCCATCGCCAGATTGAATGCCCAGAAGCCATACACCCTTCAGTTCGCTGCGCGTTGCTGCCATCTAACCAACTTTTCCGTAATTCTTTCCCGAGGCGTCGATCGCTGCGCCCGGTGAACGAGACCCGGCAGTCCACCGAGGTCGCTCCCGCCCTTCGCCGTGCGCGTGCCCAGTTGGCAGATCTGCCCCGCCCGGATGCGTCTCGAGAATTCGGTCCATTCACCTTCCAGTTCGGGGATCCCCTGAATGGTCTAACCAACTTTCTGAGATTAATTTTCCCTGTCGCCCGCCCGGTTTCTCCGGTTCAAGTCTTCCCGCCGGCGACGGCTCGCGGCAGACTCGCCGCATGTCGCTCCCCCGCATCCTCCGGCGCGCCCGACTGGGCTGGCTCTCGCTGGCCTTCGGACTGTTCGCTGCGTTTCAAACCGCCACCGCCGAAACCACGCCCCTCAACGTCGTACTGATCCTGGCCGACGACCTGGGGGCGCATGACCTAGGTGTGACCGGCAGCACATTTCACGAAACGCCGAACCTCGACCGGCTGGCGCGCGAGGGAATGCGTTTCACCCGGGCGTATTCGGCCTGCACGGTCTGTTCGCCCACCCGCGCGGCGCTGATGACCGGCAAGTATCCGGCCCGGTTGAAGATTACCGACTGGATCGCCGGCCACGACGCGCCCAAGGCGAAGCTCAAGCCGCCGGCCGACTGGGTGAAGCAGCTCCCGCTTGCCGAGACGACGCTCGCTGAGCGGGCCCAGTCCGCGGGCTACGCCACGGCCCACGTCGGAAAGTGGCATCTGGGCGGCGACGGGTTCGGCCCCGAGCAGCAGGGCTTCGACGTGAACGCCGGCGGCTACTCCCGCGGCCAGCCCCCGAGCTACTTCGCGCCCTACGACCTTCCGACGCTGCCCGACGGGCCGAAGGGCGAATACCTGACCGAGCGCGAAGGCGCCGAGGCGGCGAAGTTCATCGCCGCCAATCGCGAACGCAGCTTCTTCCTGAACTACTGGCCTTACTCGGTCCACACGCCGCTGCAGGCGCCGGCCAAGCTGGTCGCCAAATACCAGCGCAAGGCCGCCCGGGTCGGCGGCTCGCAGACCAACGCCGTCTATGCGGCGATGCTGGAGAGCCTCGACGCCTCCGTCGGCCGGATCCTCAGAGCTTTGGACAAGGCGGGCGTCGCCGATCACACGGTGGTGATCTTCAGTTCCGACAATGGCGGGCTGGTGCTCGGGCCGAACCCGCCGACCTCCAACACCCCGCTGCGTTCGGGCAAGGGTTCACCCTACGAAGGCGGCGTGCGGGTGCCGTTGCTGGTGAAGTGGCCCGGCGTGACCAAACCCGGCTCGGTGAGCGCCGAACCGGTCATCACGATGGACCTCGCCGCGACGGTTGCGACGGCCTTGGCCAAGCCGGACGGCGCACCGCGGAAGGCCGAACCGCTGAACGACGGCCTGAGCCTGCTGCCAGTGTTGAACGACCCCGCAGCCAAACTGGGCCGGGAAGTTCTCGGCTGGCACTATCCGCACTATCACCCCGGCGGGGCGACCCCTTACGCCGCGATCCGCGCCGGCGACTGGAAGCTGATCCAATACTACGAGGACGGCCGCCACGAACTCTTCAACCTCGCCGCCGATCCCGGCGAACAGCAGGACCTCGCAGCCGCCCAGCCGGAGCGGGTCATGGAACTCGCGAAGAAGCTCTTCGACTGGCAGGGCAAGGTCGGCGCGCAGTGGCCGATGTATAACCCGGCGCACGAGCCCAAGCCGATCGCGCAGCAGGCCGACGGTTCGTTGCTGCTCCATTCCCGGAGCGCCGCCGTGCACGGTTCGGTGCTGCGCTACGAGCCGATGCCATTCAAGAACACGCTTGGCTGGTGGGGCCGCGCCGAGGATTGGCCGAGCTGGGGCTTCACGCTGGCGCAGGGCGGGACCTTCGAGATTGAGCTGCTGCAAGGTTGCGGCTGGGGACACGGCGGCAGCGACGTGAACGTCGAGATCGGCGACCTGAAGGTGCCGTTCGTCGTCGAGGAGACCGGCCACTTCCAGAACTTCGTCCCGCGCCGGCTCGGCCGGGTGATTTTGGCCGCGGGCACGCACACGCTTGCGCTGAAGCCGCAGCGAAAACAGGGCGGCGCCGTGATGGACGTGCGCCAGATCCGCCTGGTCCATCACGGCGCCGACAATCGCGCGCTGGCGCCCCTGACGCTGGGGTTGCTCGCCGCGAAACGCATCGTCTGGCTCGGCGACAGCATCACCTACGGCGGCGAGTGGGGTGAGTTCGTCGAGGCCTGGGTGCGAATGCAGTTTCCCACGGCCGACCTCGAGTTCCTCAACCTTGGGCTCCCGAGCGAGACGGTTTCCGGGCTGTCGGAAGACGGCCACGCCGGCGGCGCGTTTCCACGGCCCGACGCGCATGAACGCCTCGGCCGGCTGCTCGAAAGGGCGAAGCCCGACCTGATCGTCGCCTGCTACGGCATGAATGACGGCATCTACTTCCCGTTCGGCGAAGAGCGCTTCAAGAAGTTCCAGGACGGCATCAAGCGCCTGCGCGAACGGGCCGCGCACGAGGGCGTCCGGGTGATCCACCTGACGCCGCCGGTGTTTGATCCGCAGCCGCTCGCCGGCCGCACCTTGCCCGCGGGACGCGACGCGTATCCGCAGCCCTTCGAGGGCTACAACGGCGTGCTCGACCGCTATTCGGACTGGCTCGTGAGCCAGCGCACCAACGGCTGGGAAGTCGTGGACACGCACGGGCCGATGAACCGCTTCCTCGCGGAACAGCGCCGCACCAACCCGCAGTTCCTGCTGGCCGGCGACGGCGTCCACGCCAACACGCAGGGCCACTGGCTGATCGCCCGCGAACTGCTCCGCCACCTTGGCGCCGAGGCCACACTGGTGAACGCCGACCAACCCGATGCGCTCGTGAAGTCACATCCGCGCGGAGCCGAGGTGCTGAAGCTCGTGCAACAGCGCGAGCGGGTGCTGAAGGACGCCTGGCTCACCCACGTCGGCCACCAGCGTCCCGGCATGGGCAAGGGCAAGCCGCTACCGGAGGCTAAGGAAGAAGCGAAGGCCCTGGCGGCAGAGCTACGCGAGCTCCGCCCGTAACGACTCGATCGAGCCTGCGCCCATTGGCGTATTGCCAATGACGGCGGTCCCGGCGACAAAACGTCAACCGCCACATGAATCTGACCTGCCCGACAGCCTTGCTCGCCGCCGCGTTGGCGGCGGTCTCCACGCTGGCCCAGGGAACCTTTCGTTGCGCGAACAGCAGCGACGGAACCTTTGGCATTCCGTTTGAGGCGCCGCTCTTCGACCGCGACGGGGTCACGCAGCTCACGGGAAGCGAGTATTCGGTCCAGTTCTACGCCGGACCGCTCGGCACGTCCGACGAGAACCTCGCTCCGGTCGGCCCCGTGGTCAGCATGGGAAACTCCGAGGGGGTTTTTAACCACCCGGATCCAGTGGCGGTGCCCGGAGTCCCGTGGAAGAGCAAGGCGCGAATCCAGATGCGGGTTTGGGATAACGAAGGCGGGGGCCGACCGACATGGGAATCGGCCGGCGTGCGGGGCCAATCTGCCGCGTTCGATTCGCCGCCCCTTTCAAATCCAAGTGAGTTTGGACCTGGACTCACGGCGCTGAGAGGACTGAAAAGTGCCAGACTGTCGCCCCTCCAGGAAGTCACGGCGCCGACTCCGGGTGTTTTCAAACCCCTTTTCGCGAACAGCTACTATCAGGCCGGACCCGGGTTTCATTACCAACCCCCGAGCACGGCGTTCAGGGAATTCGCAGCCGGCGGAAGTGCCGTGATCATCGAACTTACGCCTGGAACCAACCCCGAACCGCTCTACGGTCCGCTGCTGGTCCGAAGGAGCCGGCTGAGCGCCGACATCGTTTTGGAATCAGCCGTTCCGCCCCCCATGACCAACGTTTTCTGGTCGTTTGCCGGCATCTCCGCCGACGGCTCGGTGATCGCCGCCAACCGCTGGAACGGGACTGCTTGGCAGCCCAAGCTGATCCGCCAGAGAATGGTTACCGACCTGCCGCCTCCCCAGGTTTCCGGACTGAGCGCCAACGGGCGCCATGCGTTGATCTCCGGCGAAGGCAATGAACTGCAGAGACTGAACCTGGAAACCCTCGAAACGGTGGTCGTTCACGGCAGCGCCCAGGCGTTTTCGGAAGGCGGCTATCAGCTTTCCCACGATGGACGCGTGGCGCTGCTGGGTTCGACAGTTTGGCGGGAAGGTGATGCTTCGGCGATCCCGCTTCCGAAGCGCTTCGTCGCCGCCCGGCTTTCCGGCGATGGCCGGACCGTCGTGGGGCGTTCCATGGAACGGCCGGCCTACTGGTCCGCGGAGAGCGGCCTCGTCGTGCTTTACGCCGGTAAACCCGGAGTCACCGGCGGGCTGAAGGACACCTCCTTTGACGGCAGCGTGATGGTCGGTTGGGCCACGACGCCAAAGGGGCGGCTCCAAATCTGGACCCGGGATGGCAAACCCTACCGGGTCGCGGAATTGCTGCCGAACGGGGCCAACGTGGCGTTGGCGAGCTATCAGAACCTCGTCGTCGAACGCGTCAGCCATGACGGCCGCACCGTTTACGGCAGCGCCCGCTATCCCAACCGGTCGGCCTTGGCGGGCCTGGTTCCCACGGATGCCGGTTGGGTCGCCGATCTGGTCTTCCCGGGGGATGGAGCCCGGGTGACGGTGGCTCCCAAAGCCGGCGGCGTGCAGGTGTCCCTCCCGGCGCCGGCGGGCTTTCGCTACCAGTTCGAGCGTGGCAACAGCCTCGACGCGTGGACATCCGTGGGCGAACCGGTATCCGGAACCGGAACTACGCTGAACCGCGAGGCGGCCTTCGACGGCGCCGCCGAATTTTTCCGCGTGACCTCCCAGCCCGAATGAACGAGCCGCCTGCCATGGAGCAACCACAACCGGCGGCCCCGTTGGCGCTTCGCCTCGGACGGCTGGCAACCGGCATAGTCGCGGGCCTCTGCCTGCTCCTTGGTTTGCCGGCAATCGCCCATTCCACCGGGTTAACCGGCACCCGACCCAATATCCTGCTCGTGATGACCGACGATCAGGGTTACGGCGAACTGGGCTGCCACGGAAACCCGCTCCTCAAGACGCCGAATCTGGATCGCCTGCACGCGCAAAGCCTTCGTTTCACCGGTTTCCACGTCAGCCCGACCTGTGCCCCGACCCGCGCGGCGCTGCTCACCGGCCGGCACGAATTCCGGAACGGCATCACCCACACCATCTTCGAGCGCGAACGCCTGAACCTCGGTGCCGTGACCATCGCGCAGGTGCTGCGCGGCGCCGGCTACGCGACGGGCATTTTCGGCAAATGGCATCTCGGCGACGAAGACGCCTACCTCCCGGAGCGGCGCGGCTTCGACGAGGTGTTCATCCACGGCGGCGGCGGGATCGGGCAGTCGTATCCGGGCAGTTGCGGCGATGCGCCGGGGAACCGCTATCACGATCCCGCGGTCTGGCATAATGGCCGGTTCGAGCGCACGCACGGTTACTGCACCGACGTCTTCGTGGACCAGGCCGCGCGCTGGATCGGCGAACGGCGGCAGACCGGAAAACCGTTCTTCGCCTACGTCACGCCCAACGCACCCCATGGACCCTACGTCATCCCCGGCGAGGAATGGGCGGGGCCCTATCGCGGCCGCGGTCTCTCCACGAACGCCGTCAACTACTATGCGATGATCGCGCACTTCGACGCGGCGCTCGGCCGGCTGCTGGCGCAACTCGACACCTGGGGCCTGACAACGAACACGCTCGTGATCTTCCTGACCGACAACGGCCATTCGGAGGGTGGTCTCTACAACGCCGGCATGCGCGGGATGAAGGGCACACCCTACGAAGGGGGCACGCGCGTGCCTTCGTTCTGGCGGCTGCCGGGCCGCATCCCTGCGGGCACCGAGTGCGCGGCCTTGACGGCGCACGTCGACGTTTTTGCCACCTTCGCCGGACTTGCCGGCGTCGACCTGAGCCCCTACGCGAAACAGGTCGAAGGCCGCAGCCTGCTGCCGCTGCTGGCGAATCCGGCCGCGGCTTGGCCCGACCGGCTGTTGGTGACTCACAACGGTCGCTGGGAGGCCGGCGAAGCGGCCGAGGCAAGGTATCGGACCTGCGCCATCCGGGAGACGCGCTTCAAGCTGGTGAACGGCGTCGAACTCTACGACCTCCACGCCGATCCGGGCGAACGGCGCGACGTCAGCACGGTTCATCCACAAGTGGTGGCCCGCCTGCGGCGGGCGTATGACGCGTGGTGGGCCGACGTGCTGCCGGCCACGGTGGACAACGAAGACGCGCTCGGGCCGTATTTGAACCCCTTCGCCCAACGCTACTGGACCCAGTTCGGCGACGACCGCACGCAGGCCCAGGTGGACCGCATGAACCCGGCGTGGAAGTTCGCGCGGCCACGGCCCAGCTTCTGAAACCGGCGGCGATCCTTGCGGCGCGCGCCGGCGGCTGAAACGCTCGACGCTTGGTGTTGCCGGAATTCAGTGTCGTCCAGTGGTTGCTCGCCGTCCTCGCGGCGACGGGCATCGGCGTTTCCAAGAGCGGATTGCCCGGCATCAGCCTGCTGCACGTGGTCATCTTCGCGCACCTGTTCCCCGGCCTCGCCTCGACCGGCGTGGTGTTGCCCATGCTGGTCGCCGGCGACATCGGCGCGGTGCTGCTGTTCCGCCGGCACGCGCAGTGGCCGCATGTGTTCCGCACGCTGCCGCCGGCCCTGATCGGCGTGGCGATCGGCTGGGCGATGATGGGCTGGACGCAGCGGCAGGGCATTCCCGCCTCCCGCTTCAATCCGGTGATCGGCGGCATCGTGCTCGCGCTGGCACTCGTGCAACTGGGCCGCAACTGGAAGCCCGACCTCTTCGCGCGGGTGCCCCACACGGCCGGGTTCGCCTGGACGATGGGCCTGATCGCGGGTGTGACCACGATGCTGGCCAACGCGGCCGGACCGGTCATGGGGGTTTACCTGCTGGCAGTGGCGCTGCCGAAGGACGCCTTTGTCGGGACGGCGGCGTGGTTCTTCCTGCTGATCAACGCGATCAAGGTGCCGTTCAGCGTCCAGCTCGGCCTCATCCAGACGCCCAGCCTCACTTTCAACCTGCTGTTGGTGCCCGCGATTGTCGGCGGCCTGTTCCTCGGCAAGAACGTCATGGCCCGCCTGCCGCAGAAATGGTTCGACTCGCTGGTGTTGGTCTTCGCCCTCTTCGCCGCCGCGAAGCTGCTGACGTCCGGTTAAGGGAGTTCCGCCGCGGAGTAGAACTGGCCCGCATCTCCAGCCGCGCCCGGATCCTCAACCAACGCATCTTCGCCGGCGGACTGCCCCGGAACCGGCAGGACGCGCCACGTCGCCCGTGGAACCCCGATGGCCGCGGTGGCCCAAATCCGCAACCGGTCGAGACGATGCGCCTCAATCGGTTCGCCGTTGGCGTAGCCGATTCGCAGGCGGGTCGCTCCCGGGCCCACCTCCACGGAGTGCAACCGCAGAGCAACGGCCGGCTGATGGGCGGCGTCTCCAAGGAAGGCGTGCAACTGCGCGTCGCTCACCGCGGCGGGCTTCGACAGGTCCGCACCCACGAGATTGGCCGGCACCTGCGGACGGGCGTAGCGCACGTAGTCGAACACCGCCTCAAGATCTGGATTGGCGCCGGCAAAGGTTTCCCCGCCGGGCAGTGAGGCTCCGTTGGTCAGCACGGTGACGTTTTGGGCAGCGGCACCGACTCGCTCGCAGTTAGGCCAGTCGGTGTAAACGGTGAGGCCCGCTTGCAACGTCGCCGGGAAATCCGGCCGGGAATACCGGCGATGCACGACCCAGCTTCCGCCGGCAGGCCGCCGCAGCAGGATCAGGTGCCGGCCGATGCGCGCGACCTGGATCTGGGCCCGCGAAGCGCCGGGCGTGATCTCCAACGTCGAGACGCTGTTCACCGTGGTCTTCACCTCGTGCTGGTAGGTGCCGGGCGTGTTGGCCGCCCCGAGGGAGAGGAAGACGTAGTTCTGCCCGCCGGGCGTCCACTGCGCGGGTAAAGTCATCGTCCGCGGTGAGCGCACCATGATGCCGGCCAGCGAATACAGGCTGTTGGGCGCTCCGCCGCCGCCTCGCCGCGACACCTCGACGTCGGTCGTGATCACGAAGTCGCCGGTCACGGTCTTGTAGGTGAGTTCGCCGCGCCATTCCGCATACCAACTGCTGGTGTGCGGCACCAGGAGCAGGCGGCCGGGCCGCTGCTGGCCGACATCGAACGTGGCCAGCGCGTCGTTGCCCCAGCCTTCGGTCTGATAGATGCGCTGCCAGTTGGTGCGCGTCGCAGGCGAACGAAACTCATCCGACAACGGCGTGAGGTCATCGGCGGCCTGCAGCGCGAAACCAACCGAGGTCAGAAGTGTGAACAGAAGTTTCATGGGAAAACAGTGAACCGCGGGTGAACGCCGGGAAGTCCAGATTCCAGGATCGAGGGGACGTGGCCGGACAGCACTTGGTCCGCTGATCCTCATCGCGGCCTCCGGCTGCGCCAGCCTGCGAACAGCAGCAAGCCGACCGTCACCGCCGCCGCCGAGGGGGTGGGTTCCGGCACAGGCGTCGGCTGAACTTCAAACTCCAAGGCCCAACGGTCGAGGCGGTGTTGGCCGCCGCTCGAAAGATCGGCGACGAACAGCGTCCAGTTGCCATTCAGGCTGTGGCCGGCGAAGCCGCCGAGGAGCGCGGTGCGCGGCATGGTGTCCAGGGCCATGGCGGGGTCAGCCGCGCGGCCGTCGGGCGCCCACGCGCCCAGCAACGGACCCACGAGCGAACCGGACGCATTCAACGGCGCCGTGGCGCGATAACCGTGGATGTCGCCGTTGAACGCGCTGTCGGCGAAGGTCAGATTCATGGTCTGAACATCGCCGTAACCGAAGGGATTCACGGACGTCCGCCCGGGGCGATTGAGCAGCACGGCAAAACCGTCGTCGTGCCGCAGGTAGGCGTAGAGATCGCCCAGCCAGCCGGTCTGGTTCGCGGGCACGCTGAGTTCGAAGCGAACGCTGACCCCCGTGACGACGCCGGCATCATCCACGTTGATCGTGGAGGCAATCCCGGTCGCCGAGTCGTCCGGGATCCACTGGTTCACCGGCCCGGAGTCGAACTCCACAACCGCGGCGGCGGCCCTAAGGAGTCCCACGCCAAGCGCAACTGCCAAACTCGCCATCGGCCCGGAGGGCCTCCGGAACTTAGCCGGGGGCAACGCCCCCGGACTCGGGTCGGGTTGGTTCATTCCACCCTGGAGGGGTGGTGGAACGTCCGAGCATCCGACACCCCTGCCGGGTTGCGACGGGACGCGGAATCCGATCCGGGGTCGTTGCCCCCGGCTAAGTTCCAGGAGCCCTCCGGGCGGCGGTGTTGGTTCGGCAGCCTTGGTCACCACAGGTCGGAGACAACGGGACGTGAACAAAGAAGGCTTCATTATTTCAATAACGATAAATTCCCCAACGGACTACGGAGCCATCGCCTCTACGACCCGATAGAACGCCACCGGTTCAGCGGGCGGCGCGAGGTCGCGCAAAGGCACTTCACCGCTGGCCGAAGCCACGGCGGCCGCAGCGGCGCCGGGCACGTTGGCCCAAGGTCCGTTCACGGTGGCGGCGCGTTGGAGGGCGTAGCTCCGGCCCGGGATGCCGGCCGCGGTGAAGTGCCGTTCGTCGCCCACGGACGCGGTGGCGACCAGGTTCAGCGTCGGCCCGCCGGGGCCATTTTCGACCTGGAGCGTGACCGTGCCCTGGGCCGTGGCTTCGCCGTCGCTGACGGTGTAGGTGAACGTATCGGCCGCGGCGTTGCCGCCGGCATCGTAGAGCACGAAGCCGTCCTGGACCGTCAGCCCGACGCCATTCGCCGAGGCTGGGTTGACGGCGATAATCGTAAGCGCGGAAGGTCCATCGGCGTCGGTGTCGTTCGCGAGCAGTTGGGCGAGGGGAATCTTGAGGCTCCGGCCCGCCAGCCGCGGAAATACATCCGGCGCCGCGACGGGCGGCTGGTTAGTGGCGAGGCCCGGGATCGGACTGCCGTCGAGCGAACGCAGGAAGGTGAACAGGTCCTCACGGTGCCCCAACTGAAGTGATTCGACGACGCCATGCGGCTGGGCCGCAGCCAGATCGCCGGCGTGCGAGACGAGGATCGCATTGAGCTGGAAGTCGGTGAACTCGTGCGTGCCGCGGAGGACTTCGATGGTGTTCACCGGCCCGGAATTGAGCGAGATGTCAGCCGTCACCCAACGCCAGCCGCTGGTCATCCAGTCGTTGTTCGGCGACTGCGGCAGGAACTGGAGGCTTTGCTCCACACCGTTGACCCGCAGCACGCTGGTGCTGATGCCGCGGAGGATATGACGAAGCCCGATCCGCGCGGGTCCGCCCGGCCCGCCGTCCACATTGACGAAACGCACGCCGTTGCCGGGAACGCCGCCGACATTCACCAGGGTGCCGCCCCACGCGCCGCGCAGAATTCCGCCGCCGCCCTGGGCCGGGCTGTCGCCTTCCACGTTCACCGCCGGCGCCCCGATGAACTGTCCCTGGGCCGAGAAGAGGACGGTGCCGCCGGCGTAGCGGAAGACTTCCGCGAGCGTCGCCGCCTGGCCGTGGTGCAGGTAGGAACTCGCGGTGTGCAGGCCGCGCAGCGTCGGGGTGTCGAGACCTACCAGCGCCTTCCCGAGCCGCTGGCCGCTGAGCTGCGAAGCGGTGCCCACCGCATGCAGCGGCGTGGCCCCGACCGGTGCCACCACGCTGTCGGTGAGCGCGGCGCCGCCGTGGCATTGCTGGCAGTTCAGCGAAAGGAAGGTGGCGCGTCCCGTGACGGCAGCGGCCGTGAGCGAACCGTCGGGCGCGCGAAGCGGACTGCGCGGGATCGTGGCCTGGTTCAGCGAGGTCACGTAGGCCGCGAGCGCGTCGAGGTCCGGGCTGAGCCCGGCCTTGGCCGAGGCGGGCGACGGATGTTTGGCGGCGAAGTCCGTGGGCGACAGATTCAGGAAACCCGTCCCACCGAACGCGCCGCGGATGTCGTGCTCAAAGTCCTGGATCTCATCGAAATTGCCGGTCCAATGCACATTCCCATGTCCGGTGCCGGAGCGGCCCCGCAGATCGGTGGTGCGACGGAAGCCTTCGCCCCGGCCGGTGAAATCCCAAACCCGCCCATCACTGCCGCCGTCCACGTGGCAACTCGCGCAACTGCGATAGCTGTCCGCGCTCATGCGCGGGTCGGCCGCGTTGTAGAAGATGCGTTTGCCGGTGAGAACCGCGGGCGAAAGCAGCTCGGTGCCGACGGTGTTGGGTGTGGCCAGCGTGGGCAGCGACGTGCGGTTCTCGGCCAGCAGCGGATGGCCATCGAGCACCGTCACGCTGCGGCCCATGAAGTTTTGGACGAAGATCCGCTGCGCGCCCGGATCAATCAGCAGGCCCTGCGGCGCGAGGCCGGTGGCGGCTTCCAGCGTCTTCACCGCGGGCGACGTCACGGTGGCACCGTTCGCGTTGAAGCCGGTGGCCGGGAGCAGGTTCAGCGCGTCGAGGCCCACGACGCGGTTGTTGCCCTGGAGCGTCACGAGCAGTGTGTCGCCCAGCGGCGTGTAGGCTACGGCGGTCGGGCTGTCGGAGTTGTCGAAGTCGCGCCGGATGTGCCGGATCTCGGCGTTGGCCTGGAGATCGAGCACCGACAGCACGGAACGCACCGTGGTCTCGTGCGAGAGGTTGCCCACGCCGAAGAAGGTGCCGCGCTGCACGTTGTCCTGCTTCGACACGACGACCGCCCGTCGGCCATCCGGCGCAATGGCGATGCCGGCGAGGTAATTGGGCACGCCCGACGCGCGGTCGCCGTTATCGGTCGGGTTCGCGCTGGCGAGGCGGAAGGTCCGCACCGACGCGAGCGTGGTGCCGTCGAACTCGCCGACTTCCGCGTCCAGTTCCGGCGAGATGAATCGGGTCACCAGCACCCGCTGACCGTCGCCGCTGATCGCCAACGCCCGCGGCGTGGGGAACGTGGCGGTCTCCAGCGGCGCAGCGTTGGGATTTTCCGCCGAGTAACGGCGCAGGCGGCCGGGACCGGACAGCGTCACATAGAGGAACTGCCCGTCGGGTGACGCCGCGACGCCGAACGGCGCGGAGCCATACGGCACGGTGAGGCCGTGGGCGAGGCTGCCGTCGGGGTTGAGCACGCGCACTTCATCCGAGCCCAGGCACGTCATCCAGTAACGGCCGAGCGCATCGCGGGCCACGGAGCGTGGATTCTGCCCCACGGCATGTTCCGCCACGACCGCGCCGCTTGCCGCGTTGAGCACCGTGACGGTGTTGGCGTCCGGATTGACCACCCACACGCGACGCCCAGCCGCGCCGTCGTCGCCGACCACGAGCGTAGAGCTTTGCGTCGGCAACGGCCCGGCTGGCGGCCTGAGCACGAGGAGGTTCACCGGCTCGGTGACGACCACTCCACTGTCATCGCGGACCTGCGCCAGCGCGCGCTGACGGCCGGCGACGGGGTAGGCGTGATTGGTCGTGGGATGCGCGGCCCAGTCGGACCAGGTGCCGTCGAAGTTGAAGCGGAATTCCAGCGCGCCGGTGCCGCTCGCGGCTGCGTTCACGGTGAAATTTTCCCCCGGACCGGGCTGGTAGTCGCTCGCCGTGACCCCGGTGAACTGCGGCGCGGGCAGCGCGTTTACGCCACCGCCGGTCGCGAAGCGGAACGAATACGGCGCAATGATGTTGCCCGCGGCGTCGAAGAAGCCGACCGGGTTCAGCGGGTCGGAAGTGTCGGCAAGGAAGTCCACCTGGTAGGTCGTTTCCGCCGCGAGTCCGCCGCTGGGCGTGAACGTGATCACACCGGCGAAATCATGGATGAGGTAGCCCGGCACGAAGGGCCCCAGCGTCGTGCCGTCCGCCGCGACCGGCCGCACGGTGAAATCAATGCCGTTGCGCAGGCCGCCGTGGCGCGGGTGCTCGTGCAGCAGGAAGCTGAGCGGGGCGAGGCGCGGGTAGTTCGCGCGGTTGGCCTGCGGAATGTGAAACGCCACCGTCGGCGCGTTGGTGTCCGGTCCTTGCTGGTGAACCCACACGCCCATGCCCTGCGTGCGGCCCGGATTCGGATAACCGCCCGTGATCCAAAGGTTGCCCAGCGGCAGGCTGATCTGCGTGGTGTCCACGCCGGTGCCGGCCTCGTCGAGCGTGAGCGCGATGGCGCCCATGCCCTGCCCCGCGAGGAACTGCGTCATGTTCACCTTGCGGTTGTGGATGAATCCGAACTGATCCTGGTAAACCGGATACGAGGCGTTGGAAAAGCCCGGGATCGTCAGGGTCGGCCCCGCCACGACCGGACCGCCGGCCGCACTCGCCGCGGCGGTGATGTCCGCGGACGTGAGGATGTCCGTCGCCGACCCGATGACGTAAAGGCCGGTGCCGTCGCTGAAGAAGTTCGGCCAATAACCTTCGAAGCCGCCGGGCAGCGAGCTCACGAAATGTGGGGTCACGGAATCCGGCACGCCGTCGTCGTTCGGGTCGTGATATTCGAGCCGGTAAACCACCACGCCGTCGCGCGCCGCGCCGCCGCTGCGCGCATAGATCAGCCGGTCGCCGAAGAACATCGGGTGCCAGTCGCCGCCGCCAAACGCGCCCACATGGTCGAACGTGGCCAGCGTATGGAATTCCGCGGCGCCGCCCGGACTCAGGCCGACGCGGCGGATCTGCATCTGCTGGTTGGGCGTGCCATACCAGAGCATCGTGGCTTCCCACGGTCCGGCCTGGCTGGAGCGGTTGTAGCCCAAGGCCATTTCACCCTGGTTGGGAGTGCCGCTCTCGCCGCCGAGTTCCACCGGTCCGCCAAACGTCGCCACACGCATGACCAGCGGCAGGAGATACGGCCCGCTCTGCGCGCTGCCGTGGGCATTCCAGCCGTCGGTGTTCTGGATCCAGCGGTTCCCGGGGTAGTCCGGGCCGAAGTCCAACGGATACCGGCGGACGGGATTGGCGGGGTCGGCGAGGTCATAGACCCGCTTGATCAGGTCGTAGGGTTCGGCGGAACCGGGCCCCTCGCCGCCGATGATGAGCCAGCCGTTGACGTAATTGATCGTCGTCGTGCGCCCGAGCGTGGCGGAGCCGTTCGCCGCCGGATGGCTGAGCAACGTGCCCGGCGCTTCGGGCCGCGCCGCGTTGAGGAAGCCCACGGTGGAGACGGGAGCGTCGGCCGCGAAGGCTGGCATCAACGCGAGTGCCAGCGACACGCCCGGAGCGGCGGCTTTCCAGCCGCCGCCAGCGTAGGGCAGCCTGCCAGGCTGCCCGCTGGGTCGCTGGGTTGAACCAAGCAACGTTCGCAGCCCTTTCAGCACCCACCTCTCCCCGACCCTCTCCCCCCGCTCCGACGGGCTGAGAGGGAGACGCTGCCGGCGTCCGACGACTTCACAAAGCGTCCGCCTAGATTCAGCCCCGCTAGCCGCGCTCCGCAGCGCAGTCCTCGGCAGCGCTTGTGGAGTCACTTCGTTCAAGCGGGCGATCCCCTCTCCTCGGGGGAGAGGGACAGGGTGAGGGCGGGCTTCTTCAGCCGACTTCAGGAGGCTCACCGCCAAACAAGTGAGCCTCGTGACCTCGTCTCCTACGGGTGCCGAGTCATGCCCCGCCGCCACTGACGTTTCCTTCTTCATCTGTCACCCCCTTCTTGGGAACGCCGCTGGCGCGGTTACACCTCCGCCCCTACTTTTTTCGCGTGCCGGCCGATTCCCACGGTCCCGCCGCCTTCGCCCCGACCCGCTGGAGCCTCGTGCTCCAGGCGCGCGGCGACGGCGAACCGGCCCGCGCCGCCCTCGAACAGCTCTGCGCCGCCTACTGGTTCCCGCTCTACGCCTGGGCCCGTCGCAGCGGCCTCGCACCGGCCGACGCCGAGGACGCCGTGCAAGGCTTCTTCGCCGCCGTGCTGCACCTACGCCTGTTCGACCGCGCCGACGCCGAACGCGGTCGCCTGCGCACCTTCCTGCTCACCGTGTTCCGCCGGCACCTACGCGACGAACAGGTGAAGGCCGGCGCCGAACGCCGCGGCGGCGGCCGGGTGGTGTCGTTCGACGCCGCCGAAGCCGAGGAATGGTTCTGCGAGGAACCCGCCTCGGCGGAAACGCCGCAACATTTCTTCGACCGGCAATGGGCGCTCACGCTCCTCGAACGCGCGCTCGGCCGCGTCGAGACCGCCTACGCCCGCCGGGGCAAGGAGGCCGAGTTCAGCGCTCTGCGCCCGTTCCTGACCTCCAGCGGCACCCAGGCGGACTACGATACCGCCGGCCGGGCCGTGGGTTTGGGCGGCGGCGCGTTCAAGGTCGCGCTGCACCGCCTGCGCGAACGCTTCCGCGAAGCCCTGCGCGAGGAGGTCCACGAAACGCAGCCCGACGACGGCAGCGTGGACGAGGAGATGACGTATCTGCTGCGTGCCTTGGAAAGGTAGGCCATTGCGCCGCCAATCATTCCCCGGAAGCACCAAACGGCCCGAGCTACGGAATTGCCGGCACATCGCGGCATCCTTTCCGCCTGACGCCTGAATGAGCGCTAACCTGAGTGCTTGCGCTCTACCGCTGCCGATTGGGTGGAGGCGGGACGCGTGCGCTGAAGGGCGGGGCCTCGGCCCTTTCGCAACACGCGGGATCGGAAATCGGCACTCAGCTCACACCGGCTTCCAGCGCGTGCCGTCGGCGAAGACGGTGGTCTGGGTGTAGGCGCCGGTGGCAAAGTCGAGTTCAATGAGTTTGGCGCCCTTGCGGACCTGGTCGCCGCCGTAACCCGCATGGCCGGTCGCGCGGCCGTAAACGAGGTCCACGTCGCGGGCGCGCACGGCATAGTCGTTGACGTGGTCGTGGCCGCAGAAGGTGGCGCGGAGGGCATGTCCCTCGGCAAGCGCGGGCAAGGCGCGACCGGATTCCTGCTCGTGGCAGACCTCCTCGTGACAGAGCCCCGCGATCACCTTGGGGCGGAAGAGCGTCTTCTGGTCAAGCAGTGGAATGTGGAAGAAGGCCAGCGCCGGCAACGGGATGGTGGCCGTGCGGGAAAGTTCCGCCTGCATGCGCCCGAGCGCGGCGAGCTGCCAGTCGCCGAGGCCGAACTGGTTGCTGTTCAGCAAGAACAACTGCACCGCGGGCCGGTCGGCGCCCGTGGCGTCGGTGGTGCGGACTTCGATCCGGTAGTCGCCGTGCGTGGCGCCACCGCGGTAGAGCGAGTGGCGGGCGGCTTCGAGGGCGTCGTGTCCGCGCTGGTAGTCATCGAGTTGGTCGTGGTTGCCCCAGCAGGTGGCCCACGGAACGCCGAGCGCGGCGAGCTTCGGCAGGACGTGTTCGAGCGTGGCCTGGCCGCGGCCGCCGGGGTTATCGTGCCAGAGGTCACCGGTTGCCACGATGAGGTCGGGCTGGAAGTGGCGGACGAAGCTCTGCCAGTCGCGTTCCGTCGCGCGGTCATCGCCGATGATTTCCATTCCCTCCTTCACGCCGCAAAAGAAGTGGTTGTCGGTGAACTGGAGGAGCCGGAGTCCCTGGCGGCGTCCGTGATCCAGCGTGGCGACGCCATCACCCGCCCGGGCCGGACGGGTGCTACGGCCGATGACGGGCGGGGTCGCCGTCGTTTCGGCCCCGAGGAGCGACGGTGCCGCCAGGAGGGAACCGAGCGCCACTGGCGTGGCCTGCATGAATCTGCGACGCGAGATCACGGGCGGTCAATTTGGCGAGGGAGGGAATGGAGGCAAGCCCCCGCCTCAGGAAAGTTGGCGACCACCACTCCGGGACCCCGGTGGCAAGGCAAGCCGTGCTTCATCGCGGAACGCGCTGCCACTGGGGTAGTCCCGCCCCCCAAGTCACCGCACCGGCCAGCTCCACGCTTCTTCACGCTTGTCCACGCAGACGGTCGCCTGCACCAGCGCCTTGGGGTTCAGCAGCGTCAGCGGCGAGTCGGCGACGTAGTTGCGCATCCGGCAGCCGACCAGGCTCACGGTGAGTTTCCTGTCGCCACGCACGAGCAGGAAGTCCTGCGACTGGTTCAGCGTCGTGAGCGCGCCGTTGCCGCCGGAGAAGCATTCCACGTTGGCCAGCGCGGTGTGGCCCTGGCCTTCGATGATGATCGGATGCACGTCTTCCACGCGCGGGCCGGTGTTGGCGATGATCGAACCCTGCGCGATCTGCCAATTCCGGTTGAACGTGCCGTCGCCGAGCTTGTGGATGCCCACGGTCACACAATCGAGGTTGAACTGCGTAAGCTGCCCGTAGGTCGCCGATCCGAGATAGACGCCGCCGTAAACGCCGAAGGTGAACACGTCCATCAGCACCGCGTTGTCGGTATGATTGATGGCGTAGGTGAAGGTCTTCTGCGCGACCACGGCATCGATCACCGACTTGCTGTAGCCGCCGCGGATGAAGCGCTGGTTCGACGGGTTTACATGGCAGTGGAGAATCCGCGGGATGTCGTAGCAGTAGTCGAGGCGGATGAATTCGCCGCCGAGCGGATAACCGTAGCAGTGCTCGAACAGGATCTGCTCGCAGATGTGCGGCGGCTTGGAGTTGAAGTCCATCGCGAGCCATTCGCCGTAGAAGGTCAGGCACGAAAGTGTCACGCCCTGCGCCGCGCGGGTCTGCGAAACCTGGATCGTTGCGGGATAGCGGATGAGCTTCGCCGGATCGTCGATGGTTTGGTCCGGATACCAGAACTGAAGCCCGCGGACCTGCGTGGCGGATTCGACGGTGAGGAAGACGTTCGTCGTGTCGGTGATGCGGAAGACACTGCCGACCGGCTGCGGCTTGGCGGGATGTCGGGTGCCGCGTCCGACCGGGCCATGCACGCCGATGAGCGAGACGTTCATGCGGAGCACGAGCCCGCCGTCCACCGGATACGGCTCGTCCGACGGCTCCAGAAACAGTGCCGCGCCGCGCGGGGCCGCCCAGTCAATCGCCTGCTGGAGCGCGGCCTTGTTGGCGGCGGGTGAATTGGTCGGCGCGACGCCAAACTCGCGAAGGTTCTTGAGCTGGCCGAAGGGTGCGGTGCTTTCGGCGGCCCAGGCGAGGCTGAAGGCGGACAGGGTGGCGAAGAGGCGCAGGATGAAGGCGGAGAATTTCATTGAAGCAGTTTCAAGCCGACGAAGCCACGGTAGTTGCATTTATTCACCAAGCATTTGTGCGCACCAAACACCGTGCGTGCCCGGTGGGGCGAGACTCCGTCGAGCCTTGTCTGCCGGCGGAGCCGGCGCGAGCGCAGCGAGCATTTCGGGGCGCGGGGAGGAGATGCTCACTCCGTTCGCCTCGCTACGCTCGTTCGTGGGCTCGACGGAGTCTCGCCCCACCAAGAGGCGGAGCGCTGCGTTCGGTGTCCAGATGCGCCCTGGCCGGGACGCGTCCGTTCTATTCGTTTGACGAATTGGCGCTGCGGAGAAACGGTGCGGCGGAGTGATTGTCAGCTTTGCCGACAAGGAAACCGAGCGCATCTGGCGGGCGGAACGGTCCAGACGCCTGCCGCCCGGCATCCAGCAGAAGGCGTTGGACCGGCTGCAACTGCTCCATACGGTCACCCGGCTGGAAGATTTGCGGGTGCCGCCGGGCAACCGGCTGGAAGCCCTGAAGGGCGACCGCAAGGGGCAGCACAGCCTGCGGCTGAACGACCAGTGGCGGCTGTGCTTCCGCTGGCAGGCGGGCAACGCGCACGACGTGGAGATTGTGGACTACCATTGAAGCCATGAACGCATTGAAGCTGAAACATCCGGGCGTGCTGCTCCGGGAGGAATTCCTGGAACCGCTGAACCTCACGGTGGCGGGCGTGGCGCGGGCCACGGGCATCTCGCAGCCCACGCTGTCGCAGATCGTCAACGGCCGCCGGCCGCTGACGCCGGACTCTGCGGTGCGGTTGGCGCACATCCTGGGGGTGGACGCGCAATGGTTCGTGAACCTGCAAGCGCACTACGACTTGCGCGAAGCCGAGCGCCGGCTGGCCCCGGAACTCAAGACGCTCCAGCCGCTCGTGCTGCCCTTGGCGGCGTAGGCCCCGCGCGGAGCGTGGAGCGCTTCAAGTGGTCGGGCGCACGTCTGTGCAACTCGCTGTCGGTCCGCGGGGCTTGGGAAATGGACTCAGCAACAAACTGAGCGGTGCCCGTCAGGAAGCTGCCCGGAACTCACTCCGCCTTGAACACACTCACGCTCAGCGGCGGGAGCGTGAACATCGCGGAGCAGCGCTGGTTCTGCACCGCGTAGTCCTCGGCGGTCACGCCCAGCGGATTGCCCTTGGTTGCTGCCGGCGGCCCAGGCGAAACTGAAGGCGGACAAGATGGCGAAGAGGCGACGGCCAGAGGCAGGGAATTTCATTGAAGCTGTTTCAAGCCGACGACGCTGCGCAGTTGCATTCATTCACCAAGCATTCGCGCGTCAAACACCGCGCGTGCCCGGTGGGGCGAGACTCCGTCGAGCCCTGTTTGCCGGCGGAGCCGGTGCGAGCGCGGCGAGCGTCTCGGGGGCGAGGGGAAGAGATGCTCACTCCGTTCGCCTCGCTCCGCTTGCTGGTGGGGCTCGACAGAGTCTCGCCCCACCAGCAAGCGGAGCACAGCCGACGGTGCCCAGATGCGCCTGCATTCCTTCTGAGTCCACCCGGTTTGACCCTGTCGCCCAGTTTCAGTAGCCTGCGGTCATGACTGCCACGCAAATCATCGGCGAGATTGTCGCCCTGCCAGCCGTGGAGCGGGCTGAAGTCATCCGCTTCGCCCGCAGTTTGGAAGCTGAGGGGATGCTGAGCGCCGCCGCCTTGACCACTCTGGGAGAACGCTTGGCAACGACCAACGACGTTGCGGAAGCCCAAGTCCTGCGAGACTCCATCGAGACCGGATTCTACGGCCGCCGCTGATGCCCACGGTTCGTCGTCAGAACCTGCCACCCGCGGTGTTGCGACACCTGCTGGATCGGATTGAGCAGCGCCGCATTCCGGCCAGTGCGCTCGGGCAGTTGGCCTCGTGGCTGGACACTCAGCCAACCGTGCCGCCGGGGCCTTGGTTCAAGCGGTTTCCGGGAATGACCGTCTGCGGCGAGGGTGAACTGGTGAAGACGTTCCTGCTTCCGAGCCAGCTTCCCTTTGGCGAAGAGATGTTCTGAACGGCTGCCCGCGGAACATTTCACTTCCCAGCACCCGTTGCTGCACCACGTCGAGCAGGACGTTGAGATCCAGCAGGACTTTCACCGGTGCTTGGCCAGCAGGTGCTCCATGTGGCTTTCCCGGGCTTCAATGCCGGCCGGGACGAGGCCGGAAAGGGCCAGCACTTCGGCATGGATCGCACCGGAAGCAGCCGGTTTGGCACTCTGGACTGTAGTCGCTCCAGGCTCAGCGTCTCGGGCGAGTTCGTTGTTCAGGAATTCCACCGCGAGCAGCTTCTCCGGTCGCGGCAGCTCGCGAAGAGCCGGCAAGAGTTCAGCAAGTCGCATGGCGGAAGTATGTCGTATTCAACCGTCGGTTCAATCCGGCAAACGGACCGCCTTCACTACAACGCAGAAACATGTGCCGACGATCTTACCCAGCCGTCGGCGCCGCCGACCTGTCGGAGATTGCGACGATGTGGAGAGGATCAATGCTGAAACTCACTCCGTCCTCGGTCACCACCACAACGATATTGCGGCTAACTGCGATGAACTCAGGATGCGGCACCTGAAGCTCCCGTCCATCGGTCAGGTGCAAAGTGAAGGGAGTGAAGCCGGCACCGCGCACCCGGGACCGGAGATTTTCCAGATTCAGCATAACTCACTTCTGTTGCGAGTTGGGCAACCGGTCAAGGGGGCGTTTGCGCGGCAATGCCAGAGAGCGGACCTGGATCCCGTGCGCGCCCTTAACCAAGACGAGGTAGCAGCTTTATAAGAAAAAAAAGCAACATCCCCGTCGCCACATAGGCAACTCCGAGCGCCCTCACGACAAAGGGAAGTCGCCGGGGCTCGAACACAAGACCCACCATCGCCTTCGCCAAAGGCCATTGCTGGCTGGGCTGTTTGAACGCGATCGCCGACAACGACCGAAGCAGCCTCGCAACCGATGAGGCGAAGATCACCAGAAGCAGGCCCATGACTGCAAAAAAGGCCAATAACAGTTCCGGGGCATCCATGGTGGCGAGCGATCTCCGTGCTTGGTGGATCTAAACTGCCGGCTCACTCCGCCTTGAACACGCTCACGCTCAGCGGCGGCAGCGTGAACATCGCGGAGTAACGCTGGTTCTGCACCGCGTAATCCTCGGCGGTCACGCCCAGCGGATTACCCTGGTTGCTGCCGGCGTAGATGCCGGCATCGCTGTTCAGCACTTCGCGCCAGCAGCCGGGCTTGGGCAGGCCAATGCGGTAGCCGCTCAGGAGATTGGGCGTGAGATTCAGCACGGCGAGGACGTGGGAGCCGGACTCGCGGTCGTGGCGGATGAAGGTCAGCACGCTGTTGGCGTGATCACCGCAGTCCACCCACCAGAATCCATCCTGCTCATAGTCGCCGCGCCAGAGGGCAGGTTCGCCCTGGTAGAAGGCGTTGAGGTCGCCCATCCACTTCTGGATACCGGCGTGGAAGGGGCCGGCTTCGAGGAGCCACCAGTCGAGTTCCGTGGCGGAATTCCATTCGGCGGACTGGCCAAATTCCTGGCCCATGAAGAGGAGCTTCTTGCCGGGGAAGAGCCACTGGTAGCCCAGTAGCGCGCGGAGGTTCGCGGCGGCCTGCCAGTCGTCGCCGGGCATGCGCTGGCGGAGCGAGCCCTTGCCGTGGACGACCTCGTCGTGCGAGAGCGGCAGCACAAAATTCTCGTGGCCCTGATAGAGCATCGCGAACGTGAGGTCGTTCTGGTGGAACCGGCGGTAGATCGGATCGCGGCCGAAGTAGCCGAGCGTGTCATGCATCCAGCCCATGTTCCACTTGAGGTTGAAGCCGAGCCCGCCGAGCCAAGGCGGGCGCGAGACCATCGGGAAGGCCGTGCTTTCCTCGGCGATCGTGACGACGCCGGGATGTTCAGTGCCGATGAGGTGGTTGAAGTGCTTGAGGAACTCGATGGCCTCCAAATTCTCGCGGCCACCGAACTGGTTGGGAATCCATTCGCCCTCCTTGCGCGAGTAGTCGAGGTAGAGCATCGAGGCGACGGCATCCACGCGCAGGCCGTCGATGTGGAAGCGTTCGCACCAGTGCAGCGCGTTGGCGGCGAGGAAGTTTCTGACCTCGTTGCGGCCGTAGTTGAAGATGAGCGTGCCCCAGTCCTGATGCGCGCCCTGACGCGGATCGGCGTGCTCGAAGAGCGCGGTGCCGTCGAACTGCGCGAGGGCCCAGGTGTCACGCGGGAAGTGCGCTGGCACCCAGTCCACGAGCACGCCGATGCCGGCCTCATGCAGGGCGTTGACCAGGAACTGGAAATCCTCGGGGGTGCCGTAACGGCTGGTGGGCGCGTAGAACCCGGTGACCTGATAGCCCCAGCTTGGGTAGTAGGCGTGCTCGGCCAGCGGCAGGAATTCGACATGAGTGAAGCCGAGCTTCCGCACGTAGTCCACCAGCGGTCCGGCGAGTTCGCGGTAGCCGAGGGCTTCCCAGCCGGACTTCCGGCGCCAGGAGCCAAGATGGACCTCGTAGATGCTCATCGGCGCCTTAAGCGAGTTGGTCTTGGTGCGCTGCTCCAGCCACGCCGCGTCGCTCCACTGGAACTTCTTGGTGTTCCAGACGATGGCGGCCTGCTTGGGCGGCTGCTCGAAGAGCGCGCCAAACGGGTCGGTGTTCACCTTCAGATTCCCCTGCGCGTCGAGGATCTCGAACTTGTAGAGCGCGCCTTCCGTGACGCCGGGCACGAAGATCTCCCACACGCCGGACGAACCGAGCAGGCGCATGGGATGGCGGCGGCCGTCCCAACCGTTGAAGCTGCCGATGACGGAAACGCGCCGCGCGTTGGGTGCCCAGACGGCGAAGCCGGTGCCCGGAACGCCGTCGAGCGTCTTCAACTGCGCGCCAAGAACGTCGCCCAACTTGCGGTGATTGCCTTCGCCGAAGAGGTGCAGGTCGGTTTCACCGACGGTCGGCCAGAAGGAGAACGGGTCGCGTCCCTGGGTCTTGGTGCCGTCGCCCCAGGTGATGACGAGGTCATAGGCGTAGACCTCGCTGGCCTTCTTCGTCGTGCCTTCAAACACCGCCGTCTCCCCGATCCGCTTCAGCGCGATCTTCGGCTTCGAAACGTCATGCACCGGCACCAGTTCAACCTTGGCGGCGTCGGGAATTTGCGCCCGCGCGACCAGCCCGGAACCATCGCCCAGCGGATGCAGTCCGAGGAGCGTGTGGGGCGATTGATGAACGAGCCCGGTGAGCGAGTGCAGCTCGGCGTCGGTGAGAAGCATGGCGGGAGTAAACGCCCGACCCGGGGAAAGCGGAATGGCAAAAGCACGGCCCGCCCCCTCGCACTTCAAATCCGCTCGAAATACCGCTGCTTCTCCCAGTCGGTCACGGCGTCGCTGCCGCGGTGAAAAGCTGCGCCCCCTAACGATTGTTACGGACGCCTTTGGGCTCGCTTTGGACCGGCGGGAAGCGCCTGCTCACAGCCTAAAGCACTTTGTTGCGTCGGCCGTTGGCCCCAATCCGTTCCGACGTTGGCCGAGTCTTTGATTCGCCATGAAACGCTTATCCGACGTCGCGACCCTTGGTCTGCTCGGGTTCAGCCTGTTCAGCCACGCCGCCACCTTCACCGTCACCAACGTCAACGACACCGGCCCGGGCTCGCTGCGGCAGGCGCTGCAAGACAGCCAGCCGGCGGGGGCGGACGTGATCCAGTTCAACATCCCGGGCGACGGCCCTCACCAGATCGTCCCCCTGTCGGAACTGCCGTCCCTGAACGGCCAGGTCACGCTGGACGGCTTCACGCAGCCCGGTTCCGCGCCCAACACGCTTGCGACGGGCATGGACGCGCAGTGGCGCATCCAGATCGGTGAGGCCGGCAGCACCGCGCCCTTTTTCCTGGTCTGCGTCGGGGCAACCAATGTGATCCGCGGCGTGGACTTCGTCGGCGGCTTGGCGGGCGTGAATATGGCCGGGAATGGCACCGTAATCGAGGGCTGCCAGTTTCGCGGTGACGGCGTCGGCATCACCACCCGGCGAGGGGTGAACGCGCGCGTCGGTGGGACGGCTGCCGGGCAGCGCAACGTGATCGTCAGCGGCATCGGCATCTCGGCCACCGAGGCAACGGACTTCCTCATTCAGGGAAATTTCTTCGGCATCCGCCGCACGCCTGGCGCGCCGGTCGAAGGCAGCGCCAGCGGGGCCTTGGTGCTGACCAATTCTCTGCGCGGGACCATTGGTGGGACCGAGCCGGGAGCCGGCAACCAGTTCATCGGCAATCAGACCAACGCCACCCTCCGCATCATCGGCGCCTCCGGGCAGAACCTGGCGATTCGCATTCTGGGCAACCGCATCGGCACCGACTTCCTGGGCAGCGCGGACGTGGGTAATCTGGGCGGCGGCATTCGTCTCGAATGCCTACGGCGTCACGGTGGGCGGGATTGAGCCCGGGGCCGCCAACGTCATCGCGCACAACCGGGGCGACGGCGTGTTCAATGTCACCGGCCGGCAGGTTTCCATCCGGGGCAACTCGATCTTTGGCAACGTGTCGCCGCCCGGGCCGGTCAACCAGTTCGCGTTGTCGCTCGGAATTGATCTGGGCTTCAGCAGCGGCATCAACGCCAATGACCCGGGCGACGCCGATGCCGGGGCCAATCTCGGGCAGAACTTTCCGGTGCTGACGCTCGCGTCGAACTCGGCTGCCGGTCTCGTGCTCCAGGGCAGCCTGAACAGCGTGGCCGCGCAAACTTTCACGCTCGATTTCTACGGCAACGACGAATGTGATCCTTCCGGCAACGGTGAAGGTCAGACGTATCTCGGCACCGCCTCCGTGACCACGGATGCCTCTGGCAACGCGACCTTTGAGCTGACGTTGACCGTCGCCGCCCCCGGCAACTTCTTCACGGCCACGGCCACGGATGCCGCCGGCAACACCTCGGAGTTCTGCGCCTGCCGCGCCGTCACTTTCCCGGTGGGTCCGCCGCTGGTCGCCGTGGTCACTAGCACGGCCGACAGCGGGCCGGGCTCGTTGCGGCAGGCCATCCTGGACGCGAACGCCGCCGGAGCGGCGATTTCGCGGCGGATCGAGTTCAATATTCCGGGAGCGGGCGTCCATACCATCGCGGCGTCGACCGAACTGCCGGTCATCAAGCGGGCCGTGATCCTTGACGGACTGAGCCAGCCGGGCAGTGCGGCCAACACGTCCACGAACGAGTTCAAGCCCACGCTGCTGATCCGCCTCGACGGGAAGAACCTGCCGGCGGGCAGCGATGGCCTGCGAATCGAGGCGCAGGACTGCCTAGTCCAGGGACTGGTTTTCCTCAACAATCCCGGCGATGACATCGAACTCCGCGGGGGTGGCGGGCATCAAATCACGCAATGTCTGCTGGGTTGGGAAGTGGATGCCGTGGGACATCCGCTGCCAGTTGGAGAGGCGCTCGCCGCAAGGAGACCCTCTGAAAACAGCCTGCGGCGGCCACTGATTGCCAAGCAACAAGCGGAACCGAGCGGCGAACCGGCTCCCAGTGACCACCGCATCCACATGAAAGGCGCATCTGATACGCTCTCCGGTTTCAGGGGGGGGCAACATCTTTCCAAAGCCTCGTCCTCGGGGCGCTTTTATCCCTAGATGCGGATAGCGAGTTTCAGAGCGACCTCCGGAGAGCGGTAGCCGCCATCGCCGATATAGACGGTCGTGACAACGAGGTCCGGGGGGTGGTTGTAGTCGGCAACGGCCAGGCCATCGACGCCCAAAACTCGGCCGGCTTTGTGGTGACCGACTCGCAGTTCAACACCACCGCTCCCGCAATGACGCTGACGGGCAGCCCCGGCGTGGAGATTTCCGATAGCATTTTTGATGAGTTCAGCAGTGACGGCGAAAACGACCTGCCGATGACGAAACCCTTCATTCTGATCGAAGGCGGCGGAAATACATCCCAAGGCAGCACTCCGGTGACCCTCGTCAAGGGCAACACGTTCACAGGCAATTCCCCTTACGACCAGACCGCGCACATCGTCGTGCGCGACGAACCCGGAGAGGCTCAGCCAATCGTCACTCTCCAGAACAACACCTTCACGGGTCCCAACCCGATAGATGTGGGCGGCGACGGCCCGAATTCGACCGATCCCAACGGCCCCGGTGGGACCCCCTTCCCCGATACCGTCGTGGCGACGCCAACGGCAACGGGCACCGAGGTGACCGGCCAGATCCGTCTCGCGACCGACAAAGTCGGAGTGGTCGAGATCTACACCCAAGAACGGCTCGCTAGCGGCTTAGTCCGGCTTACGCCGACGGGCGTCTTTCAGGTGACGGGAACCCCCACCGGTGAGTTTGAGATCAATCTTCCTGCCCCGGACAATCCTCCTCCCGGCACCACCGTGCGGCTGACATACACCGACCCGAGCGGCAACACGTCGGAGCTCTCCCCGCCCGTGCCGGTCCATGCGGCGCCACCCGCGGAAGGCGCGTTGGACTACGGCGACGCCCCTGACACCTATCGGACCCTGGCCGCCAGCGGCGGGCCGGCCCACGTCATCAAGCCGGGCATCCATCTGGGGCTGACGGTGGACGCGGACGGGGATGGCCAGCCCTCCCCTTACGCCGTCGACGACAACCGCGATAAGGACGGACCCGATGAAGATGGCGTGGTGATGCGGCTCGCGCAGGTGGATCCGCGGGATCCGTCCACCTGGGTCCTCAGCGGCGCGGTGTATGCCTCGGCGGCGGGTTTCCTGACCGTCATGGCGGATAAGAACGGTGACGGGAGCTTCAGCGCTTCGAGCGAGATGTTGACCACGGATTTCGTCACGCAACGGGAGGGCGCCACGGGCGTCTATGCCGGCGTGAACCAGTTCAGCTTCAGCCTTTCGGGGGTGAAGGTCCCGATCGGAGGTCACTTGTATGTGCGCTTCCGCTTCAGCACCGCGAAGGAGGCCCTGAACACCGCGTCGGCCCCGGATGGCGAGGTCGAGGACCATGCTTTCCTCCTGCAGGGGCCGGAGTCACAAGGCAGTCTCGGAGCCTTCGTTTTCGATGACAGGCATCCCACTCTCATTTTCTGGAATAAGCCGAAGGTGGTGCTGCAACGCGCTGAGAAGCCTGAAGGCCCTTACAAAGACCTCTTCGATGCCACCAGCCCTCACATTGAAGGTTCCGACGAACCGGACAGCCCGGTTCGCCGATTCTTTCGCCTGTTTACGCCACCGAAATAGCAGACCAACGGGTTGGAACCCCCGACCATCATGCCGAGCAAGGGCCGTCTTGCTGAAGTTGAGCCGCTACCGGATCGCCCGGCAAAGCTCGGCTTCGGTCCCGATTTGAACATCCGGCTCAATGATACGACCTGCTGGACGCACGTCCCGCCCTCGACGCCAGCTACACCGCCGTGCAGTCGGGCCACCGAGTAGGACAGGCTGCCAGCCTGTCCCTCGTGTTTGCCGGAGCGCCGAGCATTGCTCGGCCAGGACGACCAGCGGCCAATCCGAGCCGAGCGATGCTCGGCGCTCCGCTGCCGGAGACGCTTGCAGAGCTATCGAAGATTCTGCCGGGCAGGCTGGCAGCTTGCCCTACGTTTCAAATCCGCTCGAAATACCGCTGCTTCTCCCAGTCGGTCACGGCGTCACCGAAGGCCTGGTGTTCCAGCCGCGCATGGTGGGCGTAGAACTCGACCACTTCCGCGCCGAACGCGGACTTCGCGAGTGCGGATTGCTCGAACAGGTCCGTGGCGTCGCGCAGGGAGCTCGGAAGGCGGGTCAGCTGGGGATCGAGGTAGGCGTTGCCCTCGTAGGCCGGGCCGCAGTCGAGATTCTCTTCAATGCCCGCGAGGCCGGCCGCGAGCATGCCGGCAAAGGCGAGATACGGATTCGCGTCGGCGCCGGGCATGCGGTTCTCGGGGCGGTAGCCGTTGCCGTGACCGACGACGCGGAAACCGGTCGTGCGGTTGTCCGTCGCCCAGGCCATGCGCGTGGGCGCCCAGGAACCGGGCTGGTAGCGTTTATAGCTGTTGATCGTCGGTCCGTAGAACAGGCACAGCTCGGGCGAATACTTCATCAGGCCGCCGAGAAACTGCCGGAACAGCTTCGAGCCGGCGTGCGCCTTCGCATCCCAGAAGGCGTTCTTGCCACCCTTCCACAGGCTCATGTGGATGTGGCACGAGTTGCCGGCCTCGCTCGGCGAATACTTCGCCATGAAGGTGACGGCCTTGCCGTGCTGCTCGGTGATCTCCTTAACGCCCTGCTTGAAGAGGACGTGCATGTCGGCCATCGGGAGTGGCTGGTCGTAGGTGAAGTTGATCTCGTGCTGGCCGCGGCTCCACTCGCCCTTGCTGCTCTCGACCGGCACCCGGGCGGCAGTGAGCTGGTTGCGCAGCGCGCGCATCAGCGGCTCGTCGCGCGTGGGCTGCATGAGGTGGTAATCGATGCGGTAATCGCTCGACGGCTGGAGGTTCCGGTAACCGTCGGTGAAGGCGGAGTGGAAGGTCTGGTTGAAGAGGTAAAACTCCAGCTCGCTCGCGCAGAAGCACGTCATGCCCAGCTTCGCGACGCGGTCCAACTGGCGGCGCAGCACCGACCGCGGCGCCTCGGCCACCAGCGAACCGTCGTGCTTGAGGAAGTCGCAGAGCACCAACGCGGCGCCCGGCTGCCACGGCAGCACGCGGATCGTGTCGAGGTCGGGCCGCATCTCGAAATCGCCGAAGCCGGCGTCCCAGTTGGCAACCTTGAACCCGTCGAGCGGGTCCATCTCCATGTTGACGGTGAGGAGGTAGTTGCAGCCGTGCGTGCCGGACTTCACCACGGAATCGAGGAAGTAGTCGGCGCGGAACCGCTTGCCGACGAGCCGGCCGAAGGGATCGGGAATGGCGACGAGGACGGTGTCAATGGAGCCGGCCTTCACCGCGGCCTGAAGCTGGGCAAGTTTCACGGGACGACGCTAGGTAACCGGCCCGCGGGAGAGAAGCCCAAGAACGGGGCAGTCTCCATCGACGGCCGCGCTTTCCCAAACCAGCCGCTTTACCCGGAACAGTTTTGGCTCTCCGATGTCGGCCCGTGACACGCACCGCAGTTCTCAACGTCGTCGGCCTCACGCGCGGGCTCATCGGCGAACACACGCCGCGCCTGCGCGCCTATTTTCAGGGCAATCCGCACGCCGTCATTGATCCGGCCCTGCCGGCGGTCACTTGCACTGCGCAGTCGGACTACCTCACCGGGCACCGGCCGAGCATCCACGGCATCGTGGCCAACGGCTGGTTTAACCGGGAACTCAGCGAGGTTCATTTCTGGAAGCAGTCGAACCACGTCGTCACCGCGCCGAAGCTCTGGGACGAGCTCAAGGCGACCAACCCGGCCTTCACCTGCGCAAAGCTGTTCTGGTGGTTCAACATGTATTCCGGCGCCGACTGGTCGATCACGCCGCGCCCGATGTATCCGGCGGACGGGCGGAAGTTCTTCGACATCTATTCCTGGCCGAGCGACCTGCGGCCGGCCATCAAGCGCGACCTTGGGGAGTTCCCCTTCGCCACCTTTTGGGGGCCGGCGGCGGGGGTGAAATCACCGCAGGGCGAACCCGAGGCCGCGACCCGCTGGATCGCCAATTCAGCGAAGTGGGTGGAGGAAAAGCACCGGCCCACGCTCAACCTCGTTTACCTGCCCCACCTCGACTACAACCTGCAGAGGCTGGGTCCGAAGCATCCTGCGATTGTGGACGATCTCCGCCGGATCGACGCCATTGTGGGCGACCTGCTGGACTTCTTTAGCCGGCGCGGCGTTCAGGTGATCATGCTCAGCGAATACGGCATCACGCCGGTGGACACGCCGATCCACCTCAACCGCGAATTCCGCAAACGGGGCTGGCTCACGGTCCGGGAAGAACTCGGGTTCGAACTGCTCGACACGGGCAACTCGAAGGCCTTCGCGGTCGCGGATCATCAGTTTGCCCACATCCACGTGAACGACCCGTCGGTGCAGGACGAGGTTCAGGCGCTGTTGGAAGCGACGCCCGGCGTGGCGGAAGTTTGGGACTTTGCGTCCAAGGTTGAAAACGGCCTCGCGCATCCGCGGGCAGGCGACCTTGTCGCGGTGGCGCAGGAAAATGCCTGGTTCTCCTACTACTACTGGCTCGATGACGCCCGGGCGCCGGACTTCGCGCGCTGCGTGGATATCCACCGGAAGCCCGGCTACGATCCGGTGGAACTGTTTCTCGACCCCGCCATCCCCGCAGTGAAGCTCAAGATCGCCTGGCGCCTGCTGCAGAAGAAGCTCGGCTTCCGCATGCTCATGGACGTCATTCCGCTCGACGCGTCGCTGGTGAAGGGATCACACGGATGCCGCCCCGCCAGCCGCGAGGATTGGCCCATCGTGATCGCACCGGGGCACCTGCCCGGTCCGGAACTGGTATCCACCCAGATCTATGGGGTGATGCGGGATTCGGTGCTCGGCTGAGCGGAGTGGCGGCTTTCCAGCCGCAATGAAAAGCCCGTGGGGTTCTCTTACCCCACGGGCCCACAACGGCGGCTGTCCGCTGATTTCTTCAGCCGCGACGCTCAGTTCACACCGATGTCGATGGTCTTGGGTTTGGCCAAGGCACTTTTCGGGAGCGTCACCGTCAGCACGCCGTCTTTGCAGGCGGCTTTGATCTTGTCGGCCTCAATGGGCGTCGAAACCCCCACCTGACGCTCGAAACGTCCGTAATACCGCTCGGAACGGAGATACTCGCCTTCCTTCACCTCACGCTCCTGTTTGCGCTCACCGGAGATGGTCAGAACACCGTCATGGAAAGTGACGTTGACGTCTTTCTTTTCCACGCCCGGCAGTTCCGCCGTCACCGTGATGTTGTCGGCATCCTCACGGACCTCGAGAGCCGGCGCAAAGGCCGTCTGCAAACCTTCCCGCCCGAGGGCGGCGAAGGGCGATTCCAAGAGCCGGTCAAAGTCCCGGCCCAAGTTGAGCAGCGTGGCGAACGGGCTCACCGGATAAGTCTGGTTACGACGAACAGGCACGTTGGTTGTCATGGCATTTCCTTTCATTTTGTAGACGCGACCTTCGCGTCCTCTGCCGCTCACTTTGCAGTCCGTATGCCGGAACTTTGACTCCGCCGGATTCCCCGGTTTTTCGCCATTTCGACGAGACGGGCTGCCTCGTCGCGTAAACACCTAGTGCCTTCGCGGGACAATTTGTAGCGGTCTGTTGTGACAGGCGGGAAATCGGTGGCGCGCCGGCCTGAGACAGGGGCAAACCGGCGTGCGGATCGGGCACGGCGGCCAAGTCCGAACGCCTTCCTCCCGGTTCCCGCGAACTGTGGTTTTACGAAATCCGTTTCCCCGGCTATTGCTCTGCCCGCCACACATGGGACCTGATTTCAAAGATTACTACGCCACCCTCGGGGTCCCACGCACGGCGTCGGCCGACGAACTCAAGAAGGCTTACCGTCAGCTTGCCCGGAAATATCACCCCGATGTGGCGACCGATAAGAAGGGAGCCGAAAACAAGTTCAAGGAGATCAACGAGGCCTACGAAGTCCTTGGGGATCCGGAGAACCGGAAGAAATACGACACCCTCGGCGCCAACTGGAAGCAGGGGTCCGGCTTCCAGCCACCACCGGGTTGGGAACCCTACGGGAACGACGGTGGCGCCCGGCGACGTTCACGGCGCGCCGGCCCTTCGGGTGACGATTCCGAATTCCAGTTCGGCGGCACCGGCTTCAGCGATTTCTTCGAGCAGTTCTTCGGCGCCCGCGGGGGCGGCGGCTTCCGGCCGTTTCAGGAGACCGGCGGCAGCCCCGAAGCCCAGTTCATGACCCGCGGTTCCGACGTCGAGGGCGACCTCGCGGTCAGCCTCGACGAGGTGATGAACGGATCCCTGCGTCAGGTTTCCTTCCGCCGGGTCAACTCGCGCAGCGGCGAAACCGAATCGCACAGCTTCAAGGTGCGGATTCCGGCCGGAGTGCAGGAAGGCCAGATGATCCGCGTGGCCGGCAAGGGAGAGGCCGGCGCGGGCGGCGGCCTGGCCGGCGACCTCTTGCTACGCGTCCGGATTTCGCCCCATCCGGACTTCACCGTGCAGGGGGTCGACCTCGTGACCGAGGTGGACCTGGCACCGTGGGAAGCCGTCCTCGGAACCACGCTGACCGTGCCCACGCTCACCGGCAGCGTCGGCGTGCGCATCCCGGCCGGCACCAATTCGGGTCAGCAGCTCCGGGTCCGCGGCCACGGTCTGCCCAAAGGCCAGACCGCCGAACGGGGCGAACTTTACGTGAAGCTGTGGGTGAAGGTCCCGGGCCAGCTCACCGAGGAAGAACGCGCCCTGTGGGAGAAGCTGGCGGCCACCTCGAAGTTCCAACCGCGGGCGGCATAATCCCCTCGCGTCATCGGCCGTGGGTGGTTCAATTCCACCACCGCCATGAAAACCGATCCTTGGGTGGACGCCTACATCGCCGCCGCGGCTCCCTTTGCCCGACCGATCCTCCGTCATCTCCGGGAACTTGTTCACCGGGCCTGTCCGACCGTCGAGGAGACGAAGAAGTGGAGTTTCCCAAATTTCGTCTCCAACGGGAAAATCCTGTGCAGCATGGCCGCCTTCAAAGCCCACTGCACCTTCGGCTTCTGGCATCAGGACATGGAAACACTGCTCGCCGCCGACGGTCACGCGAGCGACGAGGCCATGGGACTGATGGGCAAGATCACCTGCTTGGACGACCTGCCCGACGACCGGACGCTGATCCGTTACCTCAGGCACGCGGTCGAGCTGAACCTCATTGATACGCCCGGCCGCCCACGGCCCGCCGCAACTGGGAAGACCAATAAGGCACTGACCGTCCCGGATGACTTGCAGGCCGCGCTGAAGAAGAACAAGGCCGCGGCGAAGGCCTTCGACGGTTTCAGCTACAGCCATCGCAAGGAATACGTGGAATGGGTCACCGAGGCGAAGCGGCCGGAAACCCGGGCCCAACGGCTCGCGACCACGCTCGAATGGCTGGCCGAAGGTAAACCACGGAACTGGAAATACGCGAATTGCTGAACGAAGGGCGCCGGTTTTCTGGACACCTCAGAACACAGGCTGCGTTCGTTGACGCTCCGGCGGGCGAACCCTACCGTGGCCACGTCATGATTGCCGGAAAGATTGGAGCTTCTGCCACCGCCGCCGCTGCGGCCCAGCCTAGTTTTCGTGTGGGCGACGAGCGGCTGATCAAGCTCACGGGCTCCGCCGGGCACAAGGTGTCGTCGCTGCTGACCAAGCAGGGGCGGCCCAGCGGCGTGCTCCGGGTGGCGGTCGTGGGTGGCGGCTGCTCGGGCCTGCAATACAAGATGGACCTGCAGGACCAGCCGCAGAACCGCGACATCCTCGTCGAGAGCTGCGGGGTGCGGGTGGTCGTGGACCCCAAGAGCGCCCTCTATGTGACCGGCAGCGAACTGGACTATTCCGACGCCCTGACCGAAGGCGGCTTCAAGGTGAAGAACCCGAACGCCGCGACGAGCTGCTCGTGCGGCGAGAGTTTCAGCGCGTGAACCACCTTTCGTGGCGAGCATGAAATTGGTTGCGGCGAACCCCAACGCCAAGTGGCTGTGGAGCTTGCTCCTGCCAACCGTATCGGTGGCGCTGCTTTGGGGTTATCGCTGCGGTAGCCTTTGGGCTTCACTGCTCTTTTCCTTTTTAGACTGGATGGTCGTCTCAGTTTGGGTCCAAGCCGTAGGTCGAGGCTATTTTCGGGGCCGTGGAGGACAGGTTGTTTCTCGAAAGAAAAGTCCGTTCAGCTTTTGGTTCATCATCAGCCTGTCGACCATTTGACATTGGGGAGTTACCGCAGCGTTCGTGACCGCGTTGGTAAATCCACCTTGTGGTAATTAGCCCCGAATTCAGCCCCCATGACCGACGCCTTCGCCCTGCTTTCCGAACCCCGCCGGCCTTGGCTGGACGCCGAAGCGCTTAAGGGCCGTTTCCTGCCGCTTTCGACCGCGGTGCATCCCGATCGGGTTCATTCGGCTTCGGAAGCCGAGAAGGCCGCCGCAAACACCCGTTACGCGGAGCTGAACGCCGCCTACAACACGCTTCGCGAACCGCGCGACCGGCTGCTCCACCTGCTGGAACTCGAGGCCGGCGGCAAACCCAGGGACGTGCAGCGCATCCCCCCGGGGACGATGGATCTGTTCGTCGAAGTCGGTCAGAGCTGCCGCGACGCCGACGAGTTCCTGAAGCGCAAGTCCGCCGCGGAGTCGCCCATGCTCAAGCTGTGCCTGATGCAGGAAGGATTGGACTGGCTGGACCGTTTGCAGGCGCTTCAGGGCCGGGTGAACGCCAAGCGCGACGAGTTCATCATCGAGCTCAGGCAGCTCAATGCCGCTTGGGAGGCCGCGCCGGCCATAGGTTCGCCTGAACGTCTGGGCGCTTTGCCGCTGGACCGATTGGAGCAGATCTACCGGGCGATGAGCTACGTGGCCCGCTGGACCGAGCAGGTGCAGGAGCGAATCGTCCAGTTGGCGATGTGATCCGAGGTCGTTGCTCCCACTCCATGCGGCAACTTTTGGCACCTTGTGTGGGCAAAAGGCGACACGGTGCCGCGTTGTGTTCAGTCCGTTGGCGGGATTCACCAGCAATCTCGGCTTATCTGCGGTTGGCACCGATGATGCGTTCGTCTCGTTCGTGGAAAAAACACTGAAAGCCGCCCAACGACTCGAAGTGATACCCGCCGTCCAGGCCCTCAGCGCCGGGACACAAGTCCAACCTTCCACCTCGACCGCGCCGGGCGAACAGGCAAGGCGCGCCGCTTCATGACAACTGGCCCGGCGGCTGGATTTCCCACTGGCCGCCGGGTTTTCTCTTTCTGCCAGCGTTTCCTAACCTGCCAACCATCCAAGTGGGGTCCGTTCAGCAGGGCGATCGCGAACCGGTCGCCCTGCCTTTTTTCTGGCTTCGCGCGGATGGCGGCGGCCTACCGAGCTTTCTCGGGATTCGATCTTCGCGCGAAAAGCATGATTCCCGCGGCGGTGATCAACCCGTTCAGCATGAGCAGCTCGAAGCCGAACTTGTAGCCGTGAAACCAGGCCGCGGAATTCCGGTCCAACAGCCAGCACAACGGAGGGGCAATGAAACACAGGGCGGGCACCCAGCGGTCACGCACCGACAGTCGCGTCGACATGCCGAGCACGAACAACCCGAGCAGCGGGCCGTAGGTGTAGCCGGCAACCTTGAGCACGGTGGAGATGACCGAGGCGTCATTGAAGGCGCGAAAGATCATGATCACGGTCAGCAACACGGCGGCGAAACCAATGTGCACCCAGTGGCGGCGCCGTGCCCGGGCCGCCTCGTCGAGGTCGGTGCGCTCGTTCAGTCGGAGGAAGTCGATGCAGAACGAAGTGGTTAGCGTGGTCAGGACCGAGTCCGCACTGTTGAAAGTCGCCGCCGTCAGGCCCAGCACGAACACGACCGCGGCAAACGCGCCCAAGGGCCCCAGCGCGAGGGTCGGGAAGAGCAGATCCGTCTTCACGGGAATGGAAACGCCCTTCGCTTGGGCGTATTCGAACAGCAACGTGCCCAGCGACAGGAAAAGCAGGTTCACCAGCACCAGCACGGGGATGAAGGCGTAGATGTTTTTCTTCGCCTCGCGGAGCGAACGGCAGGTGAGGTTCTTTTGCATCGAGTTCTGGTCGAGTCCCGTCATGACAATGGCGATGAACGCGCCGCTCAGGAACTGTTTCCAGAAGTAGTTTGGTGCGCGCCAATCCCAAAAGAACGTCTCCGAGGTCGGGCTCGCGTGAATGCGCGCCACCAGGTCAAAAAGTCCCAGCCCAAGCCCCTGCGCGATCGCTACGATCGACAACATCACGCCGAACAGGAGGAAGGCCGATTGAAACAGGTCGGTCCAGACCAGCGTCTGGATGCCACCGCGGTAGGTGTAGACGAGCATCAGGAGGAGGATGGCCGCCGTGGTCAGCCAGAACGGCACCCCGAGCCGATCAAAGACAAACGTCTGAAACACGTTCACCGCCAAGAACAGCCGCGCCGATGCGCCGAGCGTGCGCGACAGCACGAAAAAGAAGGCGCCCGTCCGCTGGGTGGCGGGGCCGAAACGTTGTCCGAGGTAGGTGTAGATGCTGGTCAGGTTCAGCCGGTAATAGAGCGGCAGCAGCACCTCGGCGATCACCACATAGCCCAGCACGTAGCCCAGCACGACCTGAAGATACGAGAAGTGCTTCGCTCCCACTTCGCCCGGCACCGAGATGAAGGTGACCCCGCTCAGCGTGTCGCCGACGACGCCAAAGGCGATCAACCACCAAGGTGAGTTGCGGTTGCCGAGGAAATAGCCCGCCTCGTTCGCCCGTCGCCCGGTCACCCACGCAATCGCGAGCAACACCGCGAAATACGCCGCCACACAGCCGAGGATTAGAACCGGACTCACGGCCGCAGGATTGGCCAAAGCAACCCGCGAGGCGACCGCCGAGTGAGGCTTTAGCTCACGACGAAGGAAATGCCCGGCAACGGCGGCAGGACATGCGGCAACTGTCCGTTCGCCTCGTCGAGCAACGCCTGACATTGACCCGCCGGCAACCGGTGGCGGCGTTCCGCGGAATCCACGAGTCCGCCGAGCGTCTGCGCGGCGTAGTTCACCAAGCCCTGGCGCAGCGGCAGGTTGAACACGGCCAGCGTCACCCCGTAGACCAACGGATGCCAACCGCGCGCCTCGCCGGTTTCGACGGCCGCGGCGTAACGTAGGACGACCCGCTCGTGCCGCAGCGGACGCAGCTTGTTCAACTGGCGTTGGCCGACCCGGAAACTGGCTTCGGCAAACGCCGCATCCCGCTGCCAAACGGACCACTCCCGGTCAAGGGCGATCAGTTCGCGCGCCTTGCCCTCGCGGGCAAACTGCCACGCGCGCAGGACCACAGGCCACTCCCGCTCCACCAAGGTCTCGCGGGCGTAGGCGGCGACAAAGTCACGTAACGCCGACACGCTCGCGACGTCGGGCAATGCGGGCGCGACCAGCATCAACGTCCCGCGCGCAGCACCGGCCTGTTCGGCCAGGGCCCGCACGTCGCCCAGCATTTCGTCCGCCTCGACTGCCAACTCGGCGGCCGTTGATCGCATGTCCCGCATTGCGACCACGGTAGCGACGAAGCTGGCTCACGCGAGCGGGATTTGATTCGCTGGCCCTGTGACACCGCAACTCTCCCACCTTTCCGCGACCGGCGAGGCGTCCATGGTGGATGTTTCGCACAAGCCACCCCTGTTCCGCGAAGCGGTGGCGCGCGGCGAGATCCGGCTCGCCCCGGCGACACTCGACCTCGTCGAAGCAAACCAGATTGCCAAAGGCAATGTGCTCGCAACGGCGCGCCTCGCCGGCATCTTGGCCGCGAAGAAGACAGGGGAACTGATCCCGCTCTGCCACCCGCTGCCGATCACCCACTGCGAGGTGAACTTCGAAATCCCAGCCACCCGAGACCGCGTGGTAATCACCGCCGCCGCCCGAATCACGGCGCCGACGGGCGTGGAGATGGAAGCTCTCACTGCCGTCAGCCTTGCCGCATTGACGATCTACGACATGTGCAAGGCGGTGGACAAAACGATGGTTATCGACGAGGTCAGGCTGGTGTCGAAAACCAAACAGGTGGCAGCGCCAGCCTAGAAGCTACCGGGCGGAGTTGCCATGAACGGCCCCCGCAAGCCCGACTTCTTCAAAACGTGGCGGTGGACCATCGCGCTCTTTTCACTCGTATTGGTCGGCAGCTACTGGGCGCTGCTCTTCAGTTCATCCACCTGGGGCAGCAAGTTTCGATACTCCTACCTTTTCCACGGCAGCCGACCCGTGATTGCCCTGTTGTTCATCACGGCGTTGATGTCACTGAAAAGTCGTCGCCGATACGCCGCCTTGGGCTTCGCCATCTGCGTCGCATGGCTGGTTTTGGGCCGCCTTGCCGAGACCCTGAGCAATCAGGCATGGTCCGGGAAGCGATAGGGACTGGGCGCGCTGATTCCTTTGCGGAAACCGGCCCGCTTGGTTCACTCCGCAGGTCGCGATGATCACCTTTCTCCACGGCAAGCTCGTCGAAGCCCTTCCGGCCCATGTCACGGTCGAGGTCCACGGCGTGGGCTATGAAGTGCTTGTGCCGCTGTCCTCGTTCGATCGCCTGCCCGCCGTCGGCAGCGAAGTGCAGCTGCTCACCCACCTCTCGATCCGTGAAGATGCCCACACGCTCTACGGATTTGTGTCGGCCGCCGAACGCGACCTCTTTCGGCTGCTCATCAACACGGTCTCCGGCGTCGGCCCCAAGCTCGCCCTGAACGTGCTCAGCGGCATGAGTGCCGCGGGCGTTGCAGCTGCCGTCGCCGCCGGAGACGTGAAATCGCTCTCGGGCATTTCTGGGGTGGGCAAGAAGACGGCCGAACGCATCGTGGTGGAGCTGCGCGATAAACTGGGTGCGATCAGCTTCCAGCCCGGCGGCCCGGTGAGTTCGGGCGCCGGCACGGCCACGCTCTCGCTCACCGACAAGAAAATGGGCGACGCCACCTCGGCGCTCGTCGCGCTCGGCTTCAAACAGAACGACGCCTACACCGCAGCGCGCGCCGCCCTGTCGGTTCTGGGCGATTCGGCGACGGTCGAACAGCTCGTCCGGGCCTGTCTCAAACGCGGCGCGTGATGTCCACACCGGTTCCCAAAGATCCGCTGGCCGCCGTCGAGGCCAACCGGATTACCACCGGCGGCCGGGTTGCTGCGCGGACCGTCTGGCTGCTGGTCAACGCCTTTGCCGCCACGTTCCGTTGGCGCTTGGAGGACCACTCCGGGTTGATCACATCCGGCCAGACCCAGCGGGCGATCTTTGCCCTGTGGCACAACCGCGGCGTGCTCGCGCCGGTGCTGTTCCGGCGCTACGTCCGGCCCCTCGGTCCAATCCGCCGGCTCACCGCCATGGCCAGCGCCAGCAAGGACGGCGCAATTGCCGCCCACGTGATGGAACTCTTCGGCGCCCAAACCGTTCGCGGCTCCAGCAGCCGGCGCGGACCGCAGGCAATGGCCGAGCTCATCGACGCCGCACGCGGCGGCGCCGATCTCGCCATCACGCCGGATGGCCCAAGAGGGCCGCGCTATCAGGTCCAGGCCGGGGTCATCGCCCTGGCCCAATACGCCGGCCTGCCGCTGGTGCCCGTCAGCTACTACCTGAGCGCCAAAAGGGTTATGCGAAGCTGGGACGGCTCTCAGGTGCCGCTTCCATTCGCACGCTGCGAAGTAACCTTCGGTGAGCCGTTGTCGGTGCCGCGCCGCCTGGATGACGCCGGCCGCGAGGAACTGCGGGCTGAACTCGAACGCCGGCTGCTCGCGATTACGCGGGATTGAATCGGAAGAGGCCCCAGCCGCCCGCTTGACGCCCCCCCCTTCCCTCCTAGGTTCGCCGCCACTGTTCAAATGGACCTAGAGCCTCCTGCGACGGGAACCTCGTCGGCTCCGTCACTCACCCTTCTCACGTTGAAGGAATTCCATCCGGCGGGCCGAGGGCCTTGGGCCGAGGTGGCCGACCACGAATGGGACGACTGGCGCTGGCAGTTGAAGCACCGCGTCACCTCGCTGGAACAGCTTGAGCGCTTCCTGCCCACGCTGACGAAGGAAGAACGGGCCGGAGCCATCCTCGCGCGCTCGAAGCTCGCCGTCGCCATCACGCCGCACTTCTTCAACCTGATCGATCCCAACGATCCAGACTGCCCGATCCGCCGGCAGGTCATTCCCCGCATTGAGGAGGGTAACACGGCCCCGTGGGAAACGGACGATCCGGTGGGCGAAGATTCCCATTCGCCGGTGCCGGGACTGGTCCACCGGTATCCCGACCGGGTGCTGTTTCTCGTAACCGATCGGTGCGCGGCCTATTGCCGTTACTGCACGCGCTCACGGCTCGTCAGCAACGCCAGCGGCTACGATTTCCATCCGGAGTTTGACCGGCAGATCGCCTATATCGAGCAACATCCGGAAATCCGCGACGTGCTGTTGAGCGGAGGCGATGCCCTGTTGCTGAGCGACGACAAGCTAGAACGCCTATTGGCGCGCCTGCGGGCGATCAAGCACCTCGAATTCCTCCGCATCGGCACGCGGATTCCCATCTTCCTGCCGCAGCGCATCACGCCCGAACTCTGCGCGATGCTGAAGCGCTATCACCCGCTCTTCATGAGCGTGCATGTAAACCACCCGCGCGAGCTGACCACCGAGGTCCGGAGAGCCCTCGGTCGGTTGGCGGACGCGGGCATTCCACTCGGCAACCAGTCGGTGCTGCTCAAGCACGTGAACGACGATGTCGAGGTGATGAAGGCGTTGACGCAGAAGCTGCTGCTGTGCCGCGTGCGTCCCTACTACCTCTACCAGTGCGACCTGATCCAGGGCTCAGCCCACCTGCGTGCCAGTGTGAAGAAGGGCTTGGAAATCATCCGGGGTCTGCGCGGGCACACGACGGGTTACGCGGTGCCCCAATACGTCATCGACGCCCCCGGCGGCGGCGGCAAGGTGCCGGTGAATCCAGAGTATGTCCTCAGCCGCAATCACGACCGCGTGGTGATCCGCAATTACGAGGGCAAGGTGTTCGAGTATCCCGAGGCCACCGACGGAACCCCGATCATTCTGCCGCGCGAGGAAGTGTTGCCCAACTTGGGCTTCGCGCCGACGCCGGCCTCCCGACAGTCGCGCTACTTTCCCAAGTTCGCCTAAACAGGATACCGCGCCGAGCCTTGCGCTCAAGGTAGCGCGCGCAACTGCCCGGCGGGGTTGACCGCCCAGAACGTCACGCCGTCGAAGCCGCCGTCCACCACGAGTTGGCGGATCTGTTTCGACTCCAGCTCCGCCAGTTGCGCCGCGCTCACCGCCGGATCCAGGCGTGGCTCGAACAGGAACGCCTCCCAGAAGTTATGGTGACCCGGTGAGTAGGTCTGCGCGGTGCGGTCCCGCAGCACAATCGGTTCGGTGGTCAGGCCGGTAATGCGGGTTTCGACAAAGCCGAGGTTCGGTGCGGTGTAGCCGGCGCTGGGTCCCTTGGGCGGCTGGGGCCACCAAAACTGCGGTCGGACCACGACCCCGGCCTTGTTCGTGAACGCCCGGTTCTGGAGCAGCGAGTCGGAACGGATCACCGGACAGCCAATCAGCCGCACCGCGTCGGTCAGGGTCGTGGTGGGGCCGGGGAATCCAAATGTGGGCTGGGGCTGGGCATACTTCGCGTCGAGCGTGAGCGAGAAGTCCCGCACCGTTACCCACGGCGCCTGCGGCGGGACTGTCGAGCGAATCACCGGGGTGGTCAGCGTCAGCACCCGCCGGTTCGGCCCGGAACCCACGGCCCAGGAATCGCGCGTTTCATCACCGCTGCGTCCGTGCTTGAACTCAGGCCACGAGCTGACTGCGTTGGTCAACTGGATCACCTCGTCGCCGATCCGGGTGGCAAACTGACCCTGCAAATAGATCGCCGTCGCAAGATCGGAGTCGGTGAACCGGCGGGCGTCGGAGGTCAAGCTAAGTTCGCACTTCAGCCGATGCTTGGCGAAGACGTCGGAAAACTCCCCCTCCTCCACGCACAGCGTTTCGGTCGTCGGCAGCAGGAAGGTCGTGACCGGCACCGCCTTGGGCCGCGGCAAGGGGCGGACCTGTTTCAAATCCAGCAAACCCGGCACGACCCGCTTGTATTCGAAGTCGAGAGCGAACTCCGTCTTCGTCGGGAACATCTGGGCGTAGCCGTTGGCCACCGTGGCAAGCAGGCTGACCAATTGCTGATAGTCGGTCTCCCACCGCATGACGTAGCCGCCGAGCGGCACCCGGGCCGAACTCTGCCGCAAGGCTACGGAGGTGAAGCCGCCGGAGCGGTAGAAGTCCACCGTCTCCGGCCGCGCCGCATTGTCGGGGTTCGTGATGGATTCCGCGCCGAGCTGCGACACGACCCGGCCTTCGAGCGACACGCTGCCAAACTGCTTCTGCCATTTCAGCGTCGCCACGCCGTTGGCCATCTCGATTTCGTCCGGATAGGAGTGATGCACGAGCACGGCCATGCCGGCTTCATCCTCCTTCACGCCGCGTCGGAGGCGTTCCAGGAAGGCGTTGTCGTTGTAGAAGCTCGCATAGACTCGCTGAATCGCCCGGAACACCCCACGTTCGTTGGCCTCCGTCGGGTCGCACGCCGAGGGGCCGGACGCGTCGGCATCCAGGTCGTCCCAGAGGCAGCCGCTGTAACTTTCGTAAAGCCCGGCGCCGGTGAAATCCTCGCTGTCCTCGACGTTGGTTGAACTGCGGAACCGAAGCTTGCGTGTGCCGTCGAACCCCGCATTGGTCAGCGCCCCGAGGACGGCCGCCTGCCAGGCCGCGGAAAACCGGGCGGTCTTCGTGAAGGTGTCCCGCAGCGCAAGCAAACGGGCCTGCGCGGAAAGGATGTCCGGCGGATCGGTGAAGCCCCCAAGCTGGAAGGCGATCTCTTCGCGCAGGGTGCGGCCACCCGGCAGCGTCTGCGTGAGAAACGCGTCCCACAGGTCAAACGTCAGCGCGAGGGCCGGCTCCGAATTGGCCGGCACGGTCCGGCGCAGCAGTCCGTAGTTGGCCGCCTTGCCACCCACGTAACGGGTCGCGTCGGGCCGCAGCTCCTGCACGTTGGTCGCGATGAGACCGAGGGTTTGTTTCGGGGCATAGCGCAGCGGAGCCGTCCGTTTGAGCGCGAGCAATTCCTCCCGGAGTGCCGCGGGCAACCGGCCTTCGATGTCGATCAACGTCGCCGTCGAGAAGAACAGGTTCTCCGTCCGCAGGGCGACTTCGCGGCCGGCCAACGCCTGCGCCTCGGTCCGCATCGCCGGATCGGCAAACCAGACAAACGGCACGCCGTGGCCTTGGGCCAGGATTGCGACGTGCGAATTGGGCGTGGCCGGGGCCAGCGTGATGATGCCCGCCACGAACGGCACCTCCGCCGGCACCGCGTCCGTCAGCAGGATGTCCGTCGCCCGCAGGCGGCCGTTCGCATAGGCCGAGGGAATCTCCGCCGTCGGCACGTAGGTCAACCGGCCCAGCGCCCAGCCCTCGCTGTAAACGGCGTCGCTGGCCAGCCAGCGGTCCGACGACGCGACCTCGAAGCCTGTCGTGGCGAACCAATCGCGATTGGCCTGCGCAGTCGGGACCTGCTCGAACGTGGGCAGGTAGTAGGCCCGCGTCCCGGCCGGGGCCCGCACGGCCGCCTGCACCAACCGCAGCCAGCGGACAACTTCTTCACGCGGGAACGCTTCCTGGCCCACCAACTGGATGCCGTATTCGCCCCGGCCGTCACCCGGCAGCAGGACGGCGCCGAGCACGGCGAGTTGGTTGGTCCGGTGCAACGTGCGTTGGTCAAAGTCCGTGCGCGACGCGCCGAGGAACGGCGCCAGCCGCAGCTTGGCGTAGTCGTAATGGAAGGGCTGTTTGATGCTGTCCTGAAACCACACCCTCGTCTCGTCCTCGAGCAGGATGGCAAACTTGACCCAGTTCACGCCGGGTTCTCCGAGCGGTGCGAAGGTCTGCACGACAAACGGGTCATCCGGCAGGGAAAGCTGGTTCCGTCCATCGTCCGCCGCCGTCTTGGTCCGGCTCATGACCCGGAAGTAACGCGCTGCGTTGGTCGGCGCCGTCACGTCCACAAAATCGAACGCCCCGTCATGAAACACCGCCGCCTCGGTCCACGTGGAGAGGTTGGGTGAGGCCTGCAACACCTGCACGCGGTTGGATTCGCCGGCGAACCGGACGTGCAGCCACCCGTGTATGTTGTCCGGTGCAACCTGCAGGGCTGCGGCATAGCCGGCCCAACCGATCCTACACGTCAGCAATCCACCGATGGCGACCCGCAAGAAACGCATGTGGTGAAACTGGCCAATCAGTATGCCCGTGCAAGCTCAGTTCCAACCGTGGGCCAACACGTTCCGGCAATCATTGGCAAAATCCATGAGGCTTTCAGGTATCAACAATTGCACGAGCCTTGGACGCCTATTCCTTGGTGAAGCAGTCGGTTCGGCGTTGGTCAGAGCCGGCGATCCGCGGCAACCGCCGGGCTTTGCCATCCGGGCCAACTCTGGTTAACTGCCGGTGAAGCCATCAACCATGAGCATTTCACGCATCGGCATCATCGGCGGAAGCGGCCTTTACCACCTTGAGGGTTTCAAACGCCAAAAGTGGATCAACGTGAAGACTCCGTTTGGATCTCCTTCCGATGAACTGCTCACCGGATTTTTGGCCGGCCGAGAGGTCGTATTTCTGCCCCGCCATGGCCGGGGTCACCGCATTTCGCCCACGGAGCTAAACCATCGGGCGAATCTTTGGGCCCTGAAGTCGCTCGGGGTGGATTGGGTTATCAGCGTCAGCGCCGTCGGCTCCCTCCAGGCCCGATACAAACCCTGCGACATCGTGCTGGTGGACCAGTTTTTCGATCGGACGAAGCGGGATCAGGAACACACGTTCTTTGGCAACGGCATCGTTGCCCACATCGCCTTTGCGGAGCCGATCTGCGAGGAGCTCCGGCAATTACTACGCCATTCTGCACGCCGCCTAAGAGCGAGGGCCCACGACGGCGGAACCTACGTAAACATGGAGGGACCAGCCTTCAGCACCCGGGCGGAGTCGCAGTTCAACCATCGCGCAGGATTCGACGTCATTGGCATGACGAATCTGGGTGAAGCCAAGTGCGCCCGCGAAGCGGAGATCGCCTACGCCACGCTCGCAATGGTAACCGATTACGACTGCTGGAAAACCGACGAGGCGCACGTGACAGTCGAAATGGTGCTCAACAACCTGCGCCGAAACAGCGAGACCGCCAAGGCTTTGATCCAAGATGTCGTTCCCTGCCTGCCGACGAAAGCCGAATGGCCCTGCCATTCGGCGCTCGCCAACGCGATCATGACCGAACGCTCACTGTGGCCTAAGGCCCAAACCAAAGCGCTCGGGCCAATTCTCCGGAAGTATGCCTGATGGTTCCGGACCCGGCACCGCGCGATGCCATTTATAAAGAAAACTCGACCCGAGCTCGGTCGCGATTGCTTGGATTCCGATTAGGTTTCACGCCTTGTTCGATTCTTTCCCGGCACCTTCCTTTTCCTTACCACCAGATGCCTTGCCTTCGCCAGCCTGACCGGAAGTCCGGCTCTTGTAGTGCGAGGAATAATAGCGGTTCTGGTAGTAGTGGTAGCTGTAGTAGTAGGAGTCCTTGCCCTCGAAATCGATGTCGTTGAGCACTGAGCCGATGATGAAAATGCCGGCGTCTTGAATCCGCTGGACCGAACGAAGGGCATGCTCGCGACGGATCTTGTTGAACTTGGTCACGAAGATCAGGCCATCGCACATCGAGCCCACCACCAGCGGATCGGCTACCGCAGACACGGGAGGACAGTCCAAGATCACCCGGTCGTAACGGCCAGAAACCTCTTCAAGGAATTGAAGCATCTGCTTGGATCCAATCAGTTCGGAGGGATTGCTCGGAGTCGCTCCGCAGCAAATGACGTCCAAATTCGGCACCTCCGACTTGTGGATGATTTCGTCCACGCTGGGGACCCGGCCTGCCAGATAGGCAGAAAGTCCAATTGGGCTCTGCAACTGAAAGGCCTTATGGACAGACGGGCGACGCAGGTCCGAATCCACCAGCAACGTCTTTAACCCGGTCTGCGCCGTGACAATGGCAAAATTGGAAGCCACGAGCGATTTGCCCTCGGATGGAATCGTGCTGGTGACCGCAATATTGCGCAACTTGTCGGCGTTCTTCGCGAGTGAGACCGCTGCGCGAAGCGTTCTGAACCCCTCGGCCGCACTCGATGTCGGCTGGATATGGGCCTGCAGGTCGCGTTCAACCACGCTGGTGGTCTTAATGTTGGGCACATATCCGAGGAACGGCAGCCTCAGGAAACTTTCCACGTCGTCTTGGCTCTTCACTGAGTCGTCCAGGAAGTTCATGAAGAACGCGAGTCCAAGCGCCGCCAACAAACCGCCAAACACGCTTCCCGCCAGGATGAGCGGCTTGTTGGGCTTAACGGGCTTCGCTGGAGTCACCGCCCGATCAATGACCACCATGTTCTGCATTTGCTCCTTGGAACTGAGGTCATATTCCTTCGTCTTTGAGAGCACGAGCTGATACATGGTCTCAGCCCGCTCTTTCTGCCTTAGCATCAGTTCGTATTGCGTCTTCGCAGCGTTCATCTCGTAGACGGACTTTTCTGCGTTCTTATATTTTTGCTCCGCTTCGACCAGTTTTGATTGCTCAATCTGAGCGAGGTTAAACACCGTCTCAACAGCCCGTTGAGCTTCTGACTTCAGCTTTTCCCTGTCGGCTTGCAGCGAATTCAAGACCTCCGCCACTTTGGGATGCTTGTCACGATAACGCGTCCGCAATTCCGCCAATTTCGATTCCGAAACGGCAACCCTAAGTTTAAGTTGGGAAACGACCGCGTCTTGTGCGACAAAAGGAAACTCAACTAATTCTCGCCCTTCCTTAGTCCATTTGCTGGCCTGATCGGCAGCTTTCTGTGCATCCGACCGGCGCAGAAGTTGAACGTCCAGATCAATCTTGGCCTGCTTTAATCCCAACGCGACGACGTTCATATCGTCTTGGAGCGAAATCATCGCCTTGTCCGATCGATACTTGGTCAAACGCTCGATGGCTTGGCTCAAATCGTTCTCCTGACTTTGGGCTTCCTGCTTCAGCATCCGGTATCCGGCCATTGCTTTTCCAGTCTTCCGGTCTTGGTTCTGCTGAAGAAAGTTTTCGACAAGCGTGTTGACGGCAAGCTCAGCAGTTTTGGGGTTCGGGTGCCGCAGGCGAACCTCGACCAGGCGCGTCAAACGAATTGGCGTGATGTCCAAGTCCGACGCCAAGGCTGCCACCCGGTCCGAACTCATCTTATATCGTTCGTCCTCATCCAGCTTAAGTTTTTGAATTACGGATTCCAGCAGGGACCTCGCCTGAAGATTCCGGTATTGCGTCTGAAGGTAATCCTGATCCTTGTTACCCCAACTCATCGCGTCCCGAAGGCTAAGCAACCCGCCCGTTTCTGGGTCGATCTGGAGCCGTGCTACGGCTTGAAAGATTGGCGTTGCCCTAAAGGCATAGAGCGCACCCATTATCACGAAAACCGTGAAGGTCGCGATGATCAGCCACCGACGTTCAAGAACGACGTGCCAGTATTCTCGGATTTTGAATGCCTCACCTGTCGACTGTGGGGGCGCACCGGCAATGTTGGATTCGCTCATTAAGATCTCGGTTCAGAGTTTCGATTCGGCCACTTCAATGACATCCTCCGGTTCAACATAAACACGTCCATCCGGCTTTTTCAGGTCATCATACGAATAACGGGTCGTTTTTTGCTTTCGGCGGAGTTCGATGCGGTTCTTGTTTGCGAAGCGGTTAAAATCTCCTGCCGCCCCGATTGCTTCAACCATGTCCATCTGGTGGTCAGCGGGCAAGACGACCTGGCCAGGCTTCTGCACCTGACCTGTTACCGTCACGTATTGGACCGCATACTGCTTTACTTCGACGTAAACTTGGGGATCAACCAAATAATCGGCATCCAACTTGTCCCGGATTATTTTCTGAGCTTCAGACAAACTCTTATTGTTGACGTCTATTTCCCCGATAAAGAAATAGTCAATCTTACCGTCCGCAGTCACCTTCTTTTCCGTCGTCATATCTGGCTCGTTTAGCACCCTGATGAGGAGGACGTCATTCGGCATAATCTTGCGGGCGACAGCCTGGCCCAGCGCGGAAGAGTCCGACATGCCCCAGGCCAGCAATCCGAGCACCAGGAGCAATCGATGCAGTTTATTTTTCATGCTTCAGTAACCAATCTTTAGGGAAAATGTGATGTTATTAACCTGATAATCCACCAGAGAGGTAAAGCGGGCAACTCTCGGGTCCTTGAATTTCGACGAATAGTTCTCGTATTCGTAGGCAAGAACAGCAGCCAGCCAAGGACGAGGCTGATAAGTGAGACGCAAGCCACCCTCGAGAATGCTGTCGGACCGGGCAAAGTTGGTGCCAGGGGTATCTCCGAAACTGCCTGAATTTACACCCGCGGTTGCGGTTACCATCCATTTGCCCGACGATCCTATAAACTGGCTCGCCCCGAGCTGAATTCGATCGTAAATATAAGACTGCTTGGCAAACTGGGGCGACACATCGGTGCTTCGGCCGTAGGAAAGTTTCAACAGCGTTTTCGCACTCAATGCGTAACTAATGTCGGCAGTGACTGCTGGGGAAGCTACCGAAGCCGGCTCCTCGCCAGGCGCAAATGTTCCTGGAAAGACCCGGCTTTGGTAACCAACCTGAAGGCTGCCCTGAATTCGCGGAGTAAAGTTACCCCGGACACCGATGAAGCCGCCGTAAATTGTCGAACTCGGCGCAAGGGGCTGCGATGCCAAATTGGGCGTGACAAAAGATTGGCCATATTCGACCTCGGCAAAAACTCGTAACCGTTCGGTCCACGCGTAGCTTGCGCCAACGGTTCCCTTCACCGTTTCGCTGTCGTAGATCGCTACTCCTTGATCGTAGTCGTAACGATAATGGAATGCGTTGAGATAGATGTCTGTCTTCGCGGTCGCGTCGTAAAGAAGCCGATAGGTATTATTCCAAACCATCCGGTCAACTTGGTTTGACGACCCGCCCGAATTGTTCCCGTTCAGAAAACTCGAGAGAAGTTGGAGCGAATCGGTCCCCGTGATCGAAAACCGGCCCAAGTTCAGTTTCGCCGCAAATTCCGCACGGTGCTGGGCGGTGTTGTATTCCGGGTTGTTGACATAGGAAATGTGGTCGTAGTTGTAGTCTAGGGTCAGCGTGTTGAGCCCAAGGCTTCCGTATTGCAACCGGAAGCCGGGACTGACTATGAAAAGTTCTTCAGACTCAACCGGTCGGAGCCGGAAGTTATTGGTCCCTATTGTCGATGCGCCGGGGGTCGGCGATACGACATCGCGCTGCGGCACCTCGGTGGAGATTCCGTTGATGGTTTCCACATGAGCGGGAACTCGATTAGTGTAAGCGAAGAAGAGAATTTGATTAACTGGGTCGAATACAAGGTTGGTCCCGATCGTGACGGATCCGGGTGAGGTGGAGAGAAAAACTCCACCGCCATACGAATTGGTTGTCACGCCGGGTATTACGGCGTCATATGGGGCAACCCGGTTCGTGTAGATCGTCGTAGTGAATGAATCGTTGCCGTAGAAAACGTTGTCGGTAAATCTGGTGGTTAGTCCTACCTGCGGCTTGATCACAAATTTTCCAAAGTCGTAAGAAAGCGCGCGCTCAGCGGCTTCAAGAAAACCATCGCTCCACGCAGGCAGACTCCAAGCCAGGAGCGATAGTATCGCACTCCAAGCTTTCCACCCTCGCGATGTCGTATTTTTTCGCTTCAAGCAGTAGATGATTTTCCAAGGCTGCCAAACGCAGGCCGGCAGCATATCTAACCCTGCGCCCAAACCAAGCTAAACCAAGCTAAACCAAGCTAAACCAAGCCCAGTAAAGCCTCTGGCGAGCACTGAAACCTGTAACTCCCTTTCTCGACCACACATTCGTCGGTCGCCTCGGCCTCAACCGACCCGGGCAAAGCAAGTTGCGAACCGTCCTCAAATTCTGCCTCTCAGAGCAATTCTTTCGCCACTCAACAATTCCTCTCGAGGGTTGTGGTTTCGAAGCATTCGGACAATGCCTGCAACGGACTGCGGCTCGCTGGTAGGCCAACCGACATTCTTTGAGTTTCTGGGATTGCTCAATAGGTATTGATAAGTGCGGTGGGCTTGGCAGGCTTGGGGCATGAAGTGTCAGCATTGTGGCAGTGCAGCGGTGGTGAAGAACG
>JAYUSF010000219.1:0-15185 GCA_043755815.1 Verrucomicrobiota bacterium | reverse complement strand
CGAATTCGGGAAAGACGCCGTCGCGGCGTTGGATCGATCCGGGGCCGTAAAGCATCCACCAGGTCGAGTCGGGGCCCCAACACCAGAGCGGATCGAACAGCACCCAGTGCGGTCCGCGCTCCGTCAGGTCGAACCCGACGCTGAAGTCGAGCACGGTCTCGTTGGTGGAACGGAGGTGCCACAGGTCCTCGATCCGGCGTTCATCCAACACCGGTCGTAGCCGGTGGGCCAACAGGCGGTGCTTCGGATTCAGCCCGTCGGTCTCGTCAGCCGTTCCCGGCGCCTTGACCGGCAATTCCAGAAACGAGCGGTCGAACAGCGGGTCGGCCCAGACGGTAACCTGGGTGGCGGTCCCAGCGGTCCCAGTCTCGCCCGGCGCGCGGCAAACCAGCGCCGCCGCCAGAGCAAGGCACGAGCTGATTATCCAAGCTTTGGAACTTCCAACCGTCACGCTCTCGGGCTACGGCGGAGCGTCCCCGAATGCAACCGCGCTTTATTTTCCTCGGCCGCTTTCGCCCGGCTTCGACCTGCAGTTGGCGGGAATTATCCCCCCTGCGAATCTAAACCGCATTGACCGCGGCCGGGTGGGGAGTTCAAACGTCCTTCCGCCATGCCCCAGTTTACCGTCAATTCGACCCGCTTTGATCCCTACAAGAACTACAAGTTCCGCCTCAAGTGGGACGGTCGCTACGTCGTCGGCATCAGCAAGTTCAGCGGGCTGAAGCGCACCACCGAGGTCATCACCCACCGCGAAGGCGGCGATCCTTCCACGAGCCGTAAGTCGCCCGGCCGGACTGAATACGAGGCGGTCGTCCTGGAGCGCGGCGTGACCCACGATCCTGAGTTCGAGAAGTGGGCCAACAAAACCTTCACGCTCGGCGGCGGTGCGGGGGCGGAGGTCTCGCTGAAAGACTTCCGCAAGGACATCGGCCTCGACCTGTTCAACGAGGCCGGCCAACGGGTCATTTCCTACCGGCTCTACCGTTGCTGGGTATCGGAATACGAAGTCCTGCCCGACCTCGATGCCAATGCTTCCGCCATCGCCATCGAAGGCATCCGCATCGAAAACGAAGGCTGGGAACGCGACCCGGAGGTGAAGGAACCCAGCGAACCGGCCTTGAAAAAAGAGTGAACCCAGTCAGTCAGGACGCCATGGATCTTGCCCGACTCCTCAATGTGGTCTGCCCGGTCTTGGCTTCGTTCGTCTTGGCGAGTTTGGAAGGTCGTGCCGAAACCAAGCCGGAACCGCTCCCGCTCACCGGTGAGACCTTTGCCCACGACCCCTCCACCATTCTCAAGGAGAACGGGCGTTACTATGTCTTCAGCACCGGGCGCGGCATTCCCACCAAGTCGTCACCCGACCTCATCCGCTGGATCAACGGCCCGGCCGTCTTCACCAGCCTGCCCGCGTGGACGACCAACGCCGTGCCCGGCTATCGCGGCCACACCTGGGCGCCCGATGTCCTCCGCGCTGACGGACTATATCGGCTCTACTACTCCGTCTCGACCTTCGGCAAGCAGGTCTCCGCCATCGGCCTCACCACCAGTCCCACGCTCGACCCGGCCTCGCCCGACCATCGCTGGACCGACCGCGGCCCGGTGCTCCAGTCCACCAACGGCAGCCCGTTCAACGCCATTGACCCCGCCGTGACCGTGGACGCCGACGGCAAACACTGGCTGGCGTTCGGCTCGTTCTGGAAGGGCCTCTACCTCGTGCAACTCGATCCCAAGACCGGCCTGCGCCTCGACGCCAATTCGCCGGTCCATCGGCTCGCGTGGAACGACGCCATCGAAGCTCCCACGCTGACGCAGCACGGCGGCTTCCACTACCTGTTCGTCAATTGGGGCCGGTGCTGCCGCGGCACCAACAGCACCTACGAAGTCCGCGTCGGCCGCAGCCGGGCGATCACCGGTCCCTACCTCGACCGCGATGGCCGCGACCTCGTGGACGGCGGCGGCTCGCCGTTCCTGGAGACGACCGGCCGCTTCATCGGCCCCGGCCACCTCGGCCTGCTCAGCGAAGGCGGCACGAACTGGTTCAGCTACCACTACTACGACGCCAACACCAACGGCCGCTCCGGCCTCGCGCTGGGACAACTGGAGTGGAGCGAAGCCGGGTGGCCCGTGGCGAAAGTCAGGTAGCGGTCGCTCGCTATGCGCGGTCGGCGCGGGCAGGCAGGACAAAGGTTAAGGGAGCCCGCAGCACCCGCCGAAACAGGGCCCGGAAGAAGAGATTTCGCTCCGGCCCATGCACGTTCCCGGCACGCATCGCCACCAGCAGTGCCAGGCCGAAGCTGACCGCGACGTTCAGCGCACCGATGCCCACGAGGCCGGCGAAGGTGCCGAGCGTCGTGATTTGCAGGAATCCTTCCAGACCCAGCGCGGCATACGCGGCGGCGACCTGGCCGGTGGACAGGGTGACGTGACGCACGTCCAACGGCAGACCGAAAAATCCGGCCATCTCCGGAACCAGGCCCAGCATGAAGCCCAGCGAAACATTGCCGGCCAGGCCGGCAATGTTGTGTTCCAGCCAGTGGGCCAGCCGTCGCGCGCGGGTGGGTCCAAGCCAGCCCAGCAGCCGGCGATGCTGGGCCAGTGCCGGACCGAGACGGTGCAGCACAAACCAGTTCTCCGACCAGGCCGCGATCAGACTGGAAGTCCACAGCAACACTCCGGTGAACGCGGCAAACAGCCAGCAGCCGCTCCGGGGCGCGACCGAGGCGAGAATGGCTTCGGCCTTCGGGCCTTCCGCGATGTGGTGCCCGGTGAATCCGAAATATACCAAGCTGAGGAACAGGGTGGCCGGAACCACGAGGGCGAGGTTGCCGCAGATGGCCGCAAACTGGGAACGGATGAGCACGACGACCTCATCGACCAGCGCTTCGAGCTGGGAACCGGACTGCAACTCGCCCATGCGGCGGGCCAGCGCCGGCGCCGTGTTGGCCGGCTGCTTGGTGGCCAGCGTGAAGCCGCAGAGCTGGATGGCGACAAAGCTGACCGCGTAGTTCACGCCGTAGAACGCCCCCTGGAAAAATTGCGCCAGCGCCAGCTTGCCGAGGAGAAGTTTGACGATCGTCGTCACCCCGGTCAGGGCGCCGCCACCCGCGGCGCGGCGCAACATGCTCAGGTATTCCTCCCGGGTCCGCGCCACATAATGTTCCCCGGTCTCCGCATTGCGCTCCACGATCCGCCGGGTCAGCAGATGCAGGTTCTGGCGGAACAGCTCCGTCACGCTCCGGAGCGAGTGGTTCTGGCGGACGAGGTCGGCCAGCATTGCAAGCCTCCGCAGGGCGTCCTGGTCCGGCTCCGCCCACGCGACCAGCAGCAGCTCCAGGCGGCGCAACTGCGACCGCAGGCGCGCGATGTCATAGACGAGATTGGTGTTGATCCCGGTCTTTTCCAGGTGGCCGATGACCTCTTCCACCGCCCGCTCGCAGGCGTCCATGAGCGCCCGCACCTGGTTGAGTTCAGCCGCCAGTTCCGGCAGCGGTGCCCCGGCGCGACGCTTTTGGAGCAGCGCTTCAAGGGCGGGAGGCAGCCGTTGAAAAGGAAGCTCGCGAAACGCCGGATTGGCCAGTCGGCACCGCACCTCGCGGCCGGACCCGACCACGCAGATGCGGTCCGACAACTGCACCAGCGCGTCTTCCAGATCCGCGTTGAGACCGCTCCAATCCTTCGGGTCATTGCCCTCCACCTGGAACAGGGCGACCACCCGTTGGGCCAGATCGGCATCCAGTTGCTCCAGCCAGCGGGCATCGGACGCGTCCGGAAAAAGCCGGTCAAAGATGTCAGCCAGATCCCGCGTGTCCGGCGGTGCCGGCAGGATACGCGCCATAACCCGGGACCACAGTTCGTGCATGAACGCGGCTCCCCGGGGCAATCCCGTATCCGCAAACAGATCCAGCGCCTGGGTGTCCCGGACCAGCGAGCGGAGGGTCTGGGCGAAACGATCCCGGGCGTCTGGCTGCCGTTCCAGCAGTTGGAGGAAGAGCCGCAGCCGGGTCGCCGGAACGTCGCGGCGCAGCCACGCAAACAAATCCTCGGCCCAGTCCACTCGCTCCGCGAGCGGCCGGTCCAGGTGCGCGTTGGCCAGCAGCGCGTCGAGCGCCGGAGGACCGGGCGCCGGTCGCAGCCGGTCATGGATTCGTTGCCACCAGTTCACAGGACAGGTGCGGGTAAATCACGTTGCTGCTCCCAGTTGCAGACAGTGATTCGGCGTGCCAGCGGCGCGGCGGGTTGGGGTTGGGCTTGAGTCATTGGGTGGGGAAATGGTTCGAGGATCGGCACCATGCCTCATGTTGCCATCGTGCCCGACTTCTGGCGGCAGCCGTGAAGCAAAGGTGTTCCCTCCCGGACGACTGTTCGAGGTTTACTTGCGCCGAGTTTCGCCAGGCACGACGGCGGCGGGCAGTTCCTGGTGACGACGGGCGCTTCATCGGCCTGCTCCGCGAAGGTGGCACGAACTGGTTCAGCTACCACTGCCACGACGCCGACACCGACGGCCGCTCCCGCCTCGAGCCGGGACGCCTTGTGTGAGGCGAAGACGGGTGGCCGGCCGCGAAAGCCCGGTAGGTTGGAACAGCCGTGTTGGCTGAAGGTTCAAGGCCCAAGCAGAACAACACTACCTCCTGAACATCAGCCTTCCACAATCCGAGGCCATGCGCCCTTCACGCTGCCGTAGTGGCGCGTGAGCTTCGGGAACTCCGGCGACGCCAGATCGGGGCAGACGGGTTTGCCGGTGGCGTCGAGGTAGAGGCAGCCCATCTCGGTTGGTGGGAGTTTTCCCAGGAGTGCTTCGGCGTCCGTCGTCATGACCATCCAATCACGGCGCATCTGGACCAGGTCCACCGGTTGGGTGGCCTGCACTGTCTTGACCTGTTCGGGTGTGTAGAAGGACTGGCGCCTGGTCCATTCGAGGATCATCTGCGGCGTGAGGCCGACGTCCTTGCCCGAAGCGGCCCAGACCAGCGCACCAAAATGAAGATGGTGATGGTGCAGGAAATGGACATCTACGAAGTCCCTGAACTCATGCCGTCCGAAGAGCGCGAGGGTTTTGTTCGTGGCCGTCCCAAAAGTTCAGCCGCCAGCCAAGTTCATCGTCCGGCTCGATGGGGAAGAAGCGGAACGCGCTGTCGAAGACCCACTCCAGCTTCGTGCCGCGCCCGGCCCGACCGACGAGGGCGCGGCGGAACGTTTCCTGTTCGCGCCCCAGTTCCACCTCATAGCCCTCGGCCCGCAACAAGGCGGTGTCCGCCTCTACGGAGCTGGCAAGGCTTTCGGTGGTGTCGTGAAAGACATCCACGTCACGGGACGCCCGCGGGGAACTGGGCGACTGATGAAGGACGGTCGCGCCGGCAATGAAGCTGTCGGGATTGCGGTTGCGCGCAATCAGGCGAAGGACTCCGCGCTCAAACTCTCCTAGCGGCATAGTTCGGCGGCAAGCTGGTAGCCCTTTGTCCCCCCATGAATCCGGAGCGCGCGGACGATCAGCGGAATGGTTTCCTCGGTGATCTCCGGGTTTTCCTGCCACGACCAGAAGCACTGCGCGTAAAACTCCTGGAACGTCCGGCGCGCGAGCTCGAGCCGGCGCTGGCGGGTCTCCGGAGTTTCCTGCGTCGCGTTCACGCTGGGGAAATTAGCCCTGCGGTCAGCGGCGGACAAGTTGCCAGTTCACAGCCCACCGGCTTGAACCGGTCCTGCACTTCGAGCAGGGGAAGGCGGGGCGGTCGGGCTTTTCGAGTTCCTGTGGGAGTGGTCAGGCGGATGGCGGCCAGCCCGCGGGCTCATGTCCGAAGACCTCTTCGTAGGCCAGCACTGTTGGCGGTGGTGGACGGTCCAACGCCTCGTGACGAGCCTGGGAGTTGCCCGCGGCCAGTTCCTCGCGGAAACGCTCCAGTTCCTCCCGTCGCTCCCGCTCCTCCTGTTCCTTGCCGAACGCCTCGGACGGCGAATACGCCTCCGGCTTCCGTTCCGCCACGGCCTCCCGTAGCGGCGACAGATCCACCAGGCCCAGCTCGGGGAAGTGGTATTCCCAATCCGCGCCCTGCGCCTTGAGCCGCCGGAAGATCATCCGATAGACCGGCGTCAGGTCCGCACGCTGGCCGATCCAGATCGTGCCCATGTAGAACTGGCAGTAGTCCATGCTCCACAAGTCGTCGCTCGGTCCGCTCACGCGTTCGGCGATGAAGCCGGCCGCGCCGCGAAACGATCCGATGTCCGCCACCCGCCCGTCCGCCGCGATGACCTCGTGGTTGTCCGAGAACACGTCCCACAGGCACAGCCCGACCAGTTCCGCGACTTCCTCCGCGGCGTTGACCGGCGCGTCCTTCCACTCGGCACGGACTTCCTCAAGCGTCGGCTCAGGCTTGGGCGCGAGTTCGGGATTGTCCGGCTCCAGCTCGCGGCGGCGTCGGACCAAGTCCTCGAGGTTCCGATGCATCTGTAGGCGCTCCTCGAACACCTGCTCCGGCGACGGATGATAGCACGCCAACAACGGCGACTGCTCCCAGCCCACCGGTGCAATCTCCGTCAACACATCCGCCCCGGCGAAGCCGTGCGGAAACAGCCGGGCGAAGAACTCCCTCAACTCGGCGTCGGTCAGGCGGGGGCGCTGCTCATCGTTCATCGTGCTGTGTGCGGAGAAACTCCCAGCCGACGTGTTCCTGTGCGAGGCGCTGGTTGGATGCGAAGAGCTGGCGTGCCGCGCCGGCAAGCTCGCCCAGCCAGTCGCAAAAGGCGGCCGATGCCGGTTCGCTTTCCGCAGCCTGCTCCAAACCCGCGCCGAGAGTGAACAACTGGCGGAAGCTCCAGAGATGCGGTTCAACCGGCGGCAACCCGAACTCTCGAGCCCGCAGATTGGCACGGTGAGGAATTTGAAGCCCTGCCACATCCAAGTCGCCGAAGTAGAACACTCGGCGTGGCCCGCCCAGTTCGCGGAAGATTTCCGCGAAGAAGCCAACGCCCTCCACGAAACGGTTGCCGCCGCCGTAAATCACCGCGCTGAACTGCGCCGTCGCCTGATTCCAGCGGTCGTAGCTGTGCCACGTCGCCGCGTTCTCCAGCACGATGACCGGTTGGGCCGCGGCCTTCGCCGGGCCACGTTTCCAGGCCAGCGGCTCGGCCACGACCTCGCACCGCAGTTGCGCCAGCGTCAGCCGCCCGTCGCGGAACAGCACCGAATCCGCGAGCACATCCAGCCGCTTCTCGTCGCCGCAGATTTGGAGGGACCGTTCCTTGATGGGCACCACCGCCCGTCCGCTGCTGCCCGTCTGGAGAAAGTCATTCAACTGCCTCAACTCGGCGAAGCGCAGATTCACCCGCGCCTCACGCAGGAAGGCCAGTTCCGGCATCCATGGGAACTCGCGCACCTGCCGGGCTTCTTCATCGGTGGGTGGCACGAAACCGAACGCCTCGCCCCAGCGCGGCTCCGCCGCGAGCGGGAGCACGACGCGAGCAATCAAGTGCGGCTTGTAGCGCACCGGTTTCAGTTCCAGCCAACCGGAGTCGACCAGCGAACGCGCATCCGTTTCCGCTTCGGCGCGTTCGGAGGCGGACGTGATGCCCGCGTCCTCCAGCAAATCCTCCCAGTCGCGGGAGAACGGTCTCGCCGCACGCTCCATGCGCCCGCCGCGAGCGCGCTGCCATTGCGCGAACAACTCGCGGGCGATGGGGGCGCGGGCTGGGTTCATCTCACGTTAGAGCCTCCAACGCCTCAGCCATCGTGGTAAGATGAGCGCGATTCGTAATCTTCGTCACGTAGTGTGCAGAATCCCGCTCCTCTTCTTTTGGTAAGCACATCACGACGGTCTGTGCGTGCGGCACCATCACGCCTAGCCGCTCCGGCGGGAACGCCATCACTAGCTGAAGCTGAAACGCCTTCGCCAGCGCCAGACAGTCTTCAATCCCATCGCCGGAGAGCTTGGAAAACGCCTCGTCCATCACCACAAGGCCAAGTTGTTGCGAACGCACGGAGCTACGGTCGCCACGGTCATACACACGGCGGAAGGCGGCGAGCATGGAGATGAAGAACGGAGCCTGGTTCTCGCCACCAGACAGGTTGCGTCCACTGCGACTCATCGAAATTGGCGGTGCGTCGGGCCGATCTGCCGGAACCATCTCCAAGTCGTAGTGGTGGTAGTTGCGGTAATCCAGCAACCGCCGGGCACGCTCGTCGCCCTGTTCCGGCGCGTCCACGGCGCGCATCAACTCATCCTTAGCTCTTTGCACTTCGCCTTCCTGAATAGCCTTAGCAATCTCGTCAGTCGCCTCAAATCCAGAGTCAAGCAAGCGCCAGATGGCCCCGTAGCCCTGCGTGTCGCGGCGCTGGCTGATGCGGTATCGGAACTTCCCAATGGGCTGGCTCAGGTAACGGTCCAGCAGCCGCACCGTGTTCTGCGCGTCGGTCACGCGGCGGTTCAACTCGTTCAGGACGTTCTCCTCCAGTCGCCGCTCCCAGTCGCGCTGGCGGTCGGCGGCAAGCTGACGGGACTTTGCCAGTTCCACCTCGTCGAGCACCCGCAGCCGGGCGGCCCACGCCTCGTTGCTGTCGTCCGTGATGGAGAACTCGTGCTGATACTCCGGGTGGCGCAACTGCCCCTGTGCGTCACGCGTGGTGGCGAGGCGCTCGCGCTCCGTATCGCGCTGGTGCCGCGCGTCGCTGGCGCGCTGGCTGGCGGCGTTCGCGCGGGCCAGCGCCTGCTCGAAACACTCCGTCCACTTAGTGAACTCGGCGCGAAGCTCATCACGCTGCCGCGCCAGTTCCGCGTTGAGCAAGCCGCTGAAACGCCGCCCCAGCTCGACGTGGCTCGCCTCCACGTTCAGCCGCGTCGTTTCGATTTCTTGGTCCGCAGCCTCGACTGCTTCCCGATGCGGTTTGGTGCGAAGGTCGAATCCACTTTGCGACAGGAGCAAGCTGCCAACCCTCCGGTCGAACTCGGTCTTCTGGTCTTCCAAGCCCTTGAGTTTGGTTTGCCGCGCCTCGCGCTCCGGTGTCGAGAGCAGGCTGATGGTCTCCCGCACAACGCGTAACTCCGTCTCACGCTCGGACAACTGCGGCAACTCGCCCGCGCGGTCGGGCAGCGTTGCGTCCGACAGCTCGCCCTTGCGCCCCGTGTCCAGCCACGTCTGCACGTCGCCGAGGCGTTGCTTCAAGCTGTCGCAGGCAGCGCGCTTGTCCAACTGCTCCTTGCGGATGGCGGCTTCCATCCGTTTCAAGCCCTCGCGGCCCAACGTGAGCGGCACGGACTCGGCGGGTTTGAGGCGGCGGCGCAACGGGACTTGCTTGAAATTCCCCTCCGGTGTGATGGCCCGGCCAGCGGCGCAGTTTTCCAACTCCTCGTCCGTCGCCACGCATTGCACGTCGCCCAATAGGTGCTCGACGTAAGCGCGAGCCACCGGATGCGCGACCTCGACCTTGCTGAACAACGAGTCTGCTCGCGTCTCGCCGCGAAGCTGCCGCACCTCGGCAGGATTGAGCAGCGACTCCTGCGACGGGGTGCGGCGGAGTATCTCCAAGGCCTCGCGGTAATCGGCGGAGTTCTCCACCACAATGACCCAGCGGTTGCGGCCTAGGAACAACTCCAGCGCCGGCCACCAACGCTCGGCCTCCGGCTTCACCTCGATGAGCCGGCCCAGTTGCTCGACGCGGCTGCCAAGCTTCTGGCGGATGGCTTGGAACAGCGGAAAAGCTCCGGGCGTCTGGCCATCTTTTAGGTTCTCCAAGTCGGCGGCAAGTTGTCGCAGTCGAGCTTCAGAGGTGCGAATTTCGGCTTCGAGCGGCTGCGCGAGCTTCTCGACGGCCCGCCACAGGTCGTTGAACCGCCCCGCCAGCTTCTGCATCGCGGCCAGCCGTTCGCCGTCCGTGCCGGAGCGGAGGGTGGCGAGCAGCGCGTCATCCACCGTGAGCACATCACGCAAGCCTTCGAGCGGGAGCGCCGCGCCGTGCTTGAGCCAGTTCACCCAGCGGTAGTGGCGAGTATCAAGACGTTCCCTGACTGACTTCTGTGCTTCGCGCAGTCCATCCACCTTCTGCTTTAACTCGGTCTTTTTAAGTTCATAGCGACTCAGGTCGTGGTCGGTGGAATCCATCTGGCCACGGACTTCGGTCAGCAATTTCTCCGTGCTGGCGCTGTCCGCTTTTGCCCGCTCCAGCGCTTTCACGTCATCGGCGTGCTCCGCTTCCAGCCGTTTTAGCTCGGCGGCGTGGCGGTCGCGGCGCTCCTCGGCTTGGAGCAGCTTGAGCGCGATGCCCGTGTGCCGCAGCACGGCTTCCTCGCGTCGCGCGGTCTCGCAGAGCGCGTGGTGCTCGCCGATGCGGCGAAGGAACGCGGCTTCGTCCTCCTGCTTCTCCAGCCGCTTGCGCGTGTCGTCGTAGGCGCGCAAAGCCGACCGCACTTCGCGCACGTCCAGCGGGCTTTCCTCCAAGATGAACTCGCGGATGAACTTGCCGACGTGCTCCTCCGGTTCGAAGGCGATTGCCTTGGGAAATGTGCGGTGAAAGGCGGCGGCATCGAAGTTCAGGTGTCGCGGCGCGGCCATCTCGGCGAGGTATTCACGCTGGAGGGAGAACAGGCACTCGTTGCCATGCTCGCGGCGGAGCCAGGTGCGGAAGGCGTCGTCAGCCAGCAGGTTCTTTCCGTCGGGCGCGAGTGTGGCGTATTCGAGCCGGTCGGGCACACAGAAGTAGGTTTGCCGGGGCGCGGAATCCGGGCTGGAGAACTCGATGCGGATGCCCCACGTCTCGCGCTTCGCCTCCTTCTTTCCCCGCTCGGCGGGGCGGGTGAACTCCAGGGCAACGATGGTGACGCCGCTTGGCCGGAGGAAGTGCCGACCGCCTTCGCGGCCCGGCTGATTCGTGTCGCCGAGGCAATAGCCGACGAGGTCGCGGCCACGCGCGTTGCCGGCAGCGGCGCGGTTGAACTGCTTTTCGCCGCCGAGCAGGACATATTGCATCAAGTCCAGCAGCGCGGACTTGCCGGTGCCATACGCGCCGGAGATGAGGACGTTGTCCTCCACGTCGAAGATTTGCCGGAAGCCATACCAGTGGATGGCGATGACCCGCGTGAGGGAGATGCGCTGGCTCATGGCAGTTCCTCCTTCACCGCTTCAGTCGCTGGCTGGGGATACAGCGCGGCCTGCTGCTCCCACGCCGCCGCATCCTCGAATGGAATCACGCGCGCCAGCGTAGGCAGGATTTCAATTTGCGATTCGCCGAATCGCGTCGTGTCCTCCGCCCATTGCACGCGCACGAGCCGACGGTTTCGCAAGCGGCCCAGCATCTCGCGCAACTGTCCATCGTTGGGTGGCGTGATGGTCTCGAAGTAGAGCTTGAGCCGCTGCCACACGTCGTTGGCGGACACCACCACGGTCTCCGACACTGCCGCCATCCTGGCGTCGTGATAAAGCCGCCAAAGCGTGAGCACGAGCAGGGTCTCCGCCTTGTTGAAGCGTGCCATCAGGCCGCAGTCGCCGGGCACCGGGCGGACGTGCAAGATGGGTTTGTCCGGGTCGGCGTAAAGTTCCAGGTGCAGCGGCGCGAGGTATTCGGCCAGCTCTGATTGATGCTCGCGGGCCAGCAGGAACAACTCGCGGTCGCGGCCCGCGTCGCCCAGCAGCGCACCGTGGGCGAGCAACTCGGCGAGAACATCGGAAATCGCGGCACGGTCTTCCTCACGGATGCGGTGCCAGGTCGAGAAGGTGGGCCACGGGAGTGCCATTCAGTGAGTCCTTTCCAAGGTGAAGCGTTCCATCAGGCGGCCTCCTTCGGCGTCGCGCGGTATGCGTGTCGGCTCGGTGCCGAAGTCCGCGCGGACGGGATGCACGCGCCAGCGGACCGTGCGGTGCGCGCCGGCAGTGGAGGGGCCGCGGTCGAAGGCCAGCACGGCCAGCAAATCGAGCAGGTCGTCTTCGAGGAGGACGCGGAGGGTTTCGGTGGAGACGCGCGCGCCCTTCTCGGTCAGGTGGCGCTCAACGAACTTCGCGGCACGCTGCGGCGTGAGGACGTTCAGGTTGCGGCGGCGGATTTCGTCCTTCGCGGCCTCGGGGTCGGAGTCGCCGGGCGGAGTGGCCACCGACAGGTCCACGGGAAGCCTCTGTGAACGCGGACGCGACAGGGCGTCGCGGCCCCACAGGACTTCGACCGCGGGCGAGAGCAGTGGCATCCCCGGCTCGTCAGCGAGGTCGGAGAAGGATTTGCCCGCGTGAAGGCTGGCGGCGGCATCAAGGTAAGCCTTCACCTGCTCCGGCTTCCGCCCGCGCATCTCCGTCTGGTAGCGGTAGCGCGCATCGGAGAGACGGCTGAAGTCCGCCATGCGCCCGTCAATGATCCGCTGCTTCTTGGGAATGGCGGCCAGCAGGCGCTCCAATTTCACCAGCCAACGCTCGGCCTCGGCGTAGGCGTCCACGGGGTCGAGTTGCGAATGAGTTGCCAGGCCTTCAGCCAGACGCTGCTTCGTGAACGGGTCGTTCAGCGCCTCTTGGGCGACGTTGCGCGCAGCAGCCAACCGGGGCAGCAAGCCAGCTTCCTGCAAAGCGTCGTAACAGACCATGTGCTGGCCGGCGTGGAACTCGACGAGGAAGCGGTCGAGCGTTTCGCGCGCCGAACCGCTGGCGCGTTGGGCGGTCTCGTGCTGGAGGATGAGCGATTCCACCGCGTGCATCTGGTCGCCCGCACGCCCGGCGCGGTCCAGCAAGTCCTTCACCGTCTGACGCATCTCCTCCGGGCCGAGGCGATTCGGGTCGAAGCACACCGACTTGCCGTCGTCATCCACCGCCAGAAGGTCTTTGCACAGCGAGCGCAGGGTGGCGGCGAAGTCTTTGAGTTCCGCCGGGCGGTCCTCGGCCAGCTCGCGCAACATCCGCAGCAGGCGATGCAGCGGCGGGGCGATGAGCACGAAGTGTTCGTCCAAGCTCACGCGGCGCGGCTCCAGCCAGTGGACTTCAAGCAGCTTGTTGAAGAACTGCGCCGCGCGCTGTTGCAGGTCGCGGAACTGCCCGCCTTCGTCCTCGTCGAGCTGGATGTCGGGATGCTGGGCGAGCACCTCTCGAATCAGCAACCGCGCTTCGTCATGCGGCACCTGCCCGCTCTCGTCCGCCGCCTCGACGAGCCGTTCAGCGCAATCCACATAGACCGCCGCCGTGCGCCGTGACAGCGGGCGGAAGAAACCGCCGTTGAACAACGGCGAGAGCCGAGAGCCGAGAGATGCTGGCAGGCTGCCGGTCATTGTGGTTACAGCCTCCGCCTCTTGAACCGGTTCTTCACTTCCTTCAGGTGGAAGTCGAGGGAGCAGAGCTTCTCCAGTTCGCCCTGCTTGAAATGCGGTGCCATGTCGGGAGGGAGGTTCATTGCTCCGCCCCCGGCCAAGGTGTCCGCGCGGCGCGTCCGGCCGCCTGCGCGACATCGCTGGCGAGCTGTTGGAGCCGCAGCAGGATCGCGAACTTTTCCTCGACGGGCAGCGCGGCGAGTTCGCGGCGGCGCACGCGCTTCCTCGCGAAGAGGTCGCGCGCCAGGTGGTCGAGCTGTTCGTTCCGGCTCATCGGTCCGTAGCCTGCCATGTCTGCCAGCGCGAGGCCAGCCCGTGCCGTTGGAGGATTTCAGCCAGGGCGGAACGGTCGAACTGCACCTCCTCGGCAAGCTGCGCCGCCCGGAGCCGGTCCTTGGCGCGTGCGGTCTGCACCATGATGGCCAGCAGGTGTTCCAGCCGCACGACGCGCACCGGGATGTTGCGGAAGGTTCGTTCGCCGGCTTGAGCCACCGCTTCCGTCACCAGTTCATTGTAGGCCGGAATGAACTGCACCGGGATGCCGTGGATGAGGACATGTTCCTTGTCCTCGGTAAAGCCACGGGCCTTGAGCCAGTCGTAGATCGGGGTGAGCGTGACCAGCGGACCGGAACTCGGTGGCAGGAGGCAGAAGACGTCGAGATCGTAGGTGTTGGCCGGCTCGGTGTAGAACAACAGCGCCACCGCCCCGCCCAGCGCGTATTGCCCGAGGACGCGCTCGCGCACGAGTTCGTTGAGGATGGCTATGGTCTGGTCCATGACACGCTCAGCGGCTACAAGCCCAGCCGCTTGAAGCGGTTCTTCACTTCCTTCAGGTGGAAGTCGAGGGAGCAGAGCTTCTCCAGTTCGCCCTTCTTGAAGTGCCGGGCGACGTCGGCGTCGGACTTCAGGACTTCGAGGAAGTCCGCGTCGTCGCGGCCGGCGTGCTTCACTTCCCAGGTCTTCATGGCGTTGAAAACCGTTCAGGGCTGCTCCGCCACCACCTTGCCATCCTGCCAGAGGTAGATGGGGGTGCCGTGCATCCGGGCCGTTTGCCGGGCGGACAGGGCGGCTCGGCGTAGTGCGCGGCCAACGCCGGCGGCAAAGCTCGTCGTCGCCTTCTTCTTGGCCTTGGTCTTCATGGATGCTGTTCCAGCAGTTTCGGGCTGATGCCGGAATTGTCATAGACGGCCCATGCATCGGCAAGGGAGCTGTAGTGCGAGTTGAAGTTCTTCCACCCGCGCTCAAAGCGGCGGATGACGTCTGCGGACGGCACGTTGTGGCCGCCCTGTTTCACCCGTGTCGCCACACGTTTCAGGGCGAGCCGGGCCGACGGCAAACTTAGAAAAACGATCTCCACCTGGTAGCCCTGGGATTTCCAACGGCGGAGACGGGCCAGATAGACCAAGCCGCTCAAGGTCGTCTCGAAGGCGAAGTCCGCCCGGGCCTTGGCCAGCCGGTCGACTTCGGACAGGAAAAGCCGACCGGCAGCCAGCGCGGCTGATTCTGGGCGGAGCGGAGAGAGACCTGCCGCCAGCAGGTCAGCATTCACGAAATGGAGCACACCGGCGGTCTTGGGCAGATACTCCCGCGCAAAGGTCGTCTTCCCCGCGCCGTTCGGCCCGGCGATGATGATGCAGCGGGGAGCGGTCATTGGCGCGGATTCGTTTCCATTGATGGCTGAGACAAGTTCGACACCTCACCCTTGATCCCTCTCCCCGTTCGAGGCGGAGAGGGAGGAGTTACAACCCCAGCCGCTTGAAGCGGTTCTTCACTTCCTTCAGGTGGAAGTCGAGGGAGCAGAGCTTCTCCAGTTCGCCCTGCTTGAAGTGCTGCGCGACGTCGGCGTCGGACTTGAGGACTTCGAGGAAGTCGGCGTCGTCGCGGCCGGCGTGCTTCACCTCCCAGGTCTTCATGGCGTTGCGCTGG